>PXTG01000001.1 GCA_003023365.1 Bacteroidetes bacterium QH_7_62_13
TCAGGTGTCCCGCCTCCCCTCCGAGCGTCCTCGGATATCCCCCAATGCTTCGGGAAAGGTGCCCTTCTCACGAAGGAAAATCAACATACCAGCTTCTAAGAGCAACCTGTGGGCATCCGTTCCTCGCCCCCGGGGCCAGTTTCTCGACATCCAATCACTAGTCACCGATTCGAATGGATCCGACGAAGCGTCACCTTCTCGTCATTCTGGACGGTTGGGGAATTGCAGAAGACCCGTCCGTTAGCGCGATCGATCACGCCGACACGCCCTACGTGGATTCGCTGCTTGAGGAGAACCCGAGTGGGGTTCTAAAGGCGTCGGGGCGTGCCGTCGGTTTGCCGGAGGGGCAGATGGGAAACTCGGAGGTGGGTCACACGAACCTCGGGGCGGGAGGGGTGGTTTGGCAGGAAATTCTCCGCATCTCGAATGCCATTGAGGACGGGTCCTTCTTCGAAAATGAGGCGCTGGTTGAGGCCGCTCGACACGCAGACGACAATAACGGGACCCTTCATCTCATGGGGTGCTTCTCGGACGGGGGCGTGCACAGCCACCTTGAGCACCTCTACGGGCTCCTCGAACTTGCGCGACGGGAAGGGTTGTCGGATGAACAGGTGTGCGTCCACGCCTTTACCGACGGCCGAGACACGGATCCCCACAGCGGCGTGGCGTACGTTCGGCAGTTTCAGGAGGCTGCCCAGAAGGTGGGAGTTGGTCGCCTGGTCTCTATCGTGGGGCGCTACTACGCAATGGACCGGGATCAACGGTGGGGGCGCATAGAACGGGCCTACCGGCTTCTGACGGAGGGGAAGAGGGCCGACGCGTTTGATGATCCGGTGGCGGCCTTAAAGGCCAGCTATGAGGCCGACGTGACCGATGAGTTCGTTGAGCCCCGTGTCATCTATGCGGACGGGAAAGGTGCCGGAGACGTAAACCAGACCCGTGTGGGCGATGGCGACTCGGTGATTTTCTTCAACTTCCGGGCCGATCGGGCGCGCCAACTCACGCGCGCCTTCATCGATCCGGGCTTCGACCACTTCGAACGGGCGTCGCTCGACGATTTGTACTACGTCACGATGACCCCCTACGAAGATGCGTTTGACCTTCCCATTGCGTTTGATCGCTTCAATCTTGAGGACACACTCGGGGAGGTCATTAGTCGGCGTGGGGGAACGCAACTCCGGGTGGCGGAGACCGAGAAGTACGCGCACGTCACCTATTTTTTGAGCGGCGGACGGGAGGAGCCGTTCGGGGGAGAAGATCGGATTCTCGTCCCGTCGCCGGACGTTGCGACCTATGACCTGCAGCCCGAAATGAGTGCCCGATCGGTGGCCGAGCAGGCCGCCAACGCCCTTTCGGAGACGAATTATAACCTCATTGTACTTAACTTTGCCAATCCCGACATGGTGGGACACACCGGCGACTTCGACGCGGCCGTGAAGGCTTGTGAGACGGTCGACGAGGTCGCCGAGACGGTGATCGAAGCTGCTCGTGAAAATGGTTACTCGGTGAGTGTCATCGCCGACCACGGCAACGCGGACAGGATGAAGAACCCCGACGGCTCCTCCCATACGTCCCACACGACTTCCCTCGTCCCTCACGTCATCGTGAAGGACGGATTTGATGGGCCTGTCGACGACGGCAAGCTCGGAGACGTGGCGCCCACACTCCTAGCATTGCTCGGGGAGAACGTGCCGGATACCATGGACGGGGACGTTCTGGTGGCGCTCGACCCCGCATGATGGACCCCGCTACTCGATCCGGGGGGTATAGGGGAGACGAGTCTGAATCTTGCTGTCCGCACCGAGTACCCGATCGAGGACCCGTCGGTGGCGCCAGAGTTTACGCTCCAGGGAGGTGGCGGCCATTGACTTCCAAAGCTTCGTACTCTGGGTCGCAAACTGTTCGTTGAGCCGGTCGAGGACCGTCTTCGGACGGGGCAGGACGCGGGTTTCGTAGGGGCCTTCCCCGAGTCCGGCGGCGTTTCCTGCAATCGCCAAGGCGTCTTGTCGCGTCCCAAGGGTGTCAACGAGTCCAACCTGCAAGGCATCTCGGCCCGACCACACGCGCCCTTGTGCGACCTCGTTAACTGCCGACACCTCCATGTTGCGCCCCGAGGCAACCCGTTGGAGGAAGGTCTGATACGTTTCGTCGATGGAGCGACCTATGAGTTGTCGTTCACTGGAAGAGAGGGGTTGGCTAGGGCTGTACATATCGGCGTAGGGACTGGTGCGGACGCCATCAAAGGTTACTCCCAGCTTGTCCTCAAACAGCTCCTGGGCGTTGAGCAGGACCCCGATAACCCCAATCGACCCCGTGACTGTGGTCGGGTTCGCCACGATGGAGTCCGCCCCGGCGGCAAGGTAGTACCCCCCAGAAGCCGCCACGTCTCCCATGGACACGACGACCGGCTTCTCGTCGGCGGTTCTCTTCACCGCTCGCCACATCGCCTCGGAGGCCGACGCGCTTCCGCCCGGGGAGTTTACGCGGACTACGACAGCCTCAGTGGACGGATTTTCACGGGCGTTTTCGAGGGCGTCGACGACAGTGCTAGACCCGAGTGTCTGTTGATTGGAGCCGAAGGGGTTGTCGTTCGGATCGCCCGGGACAATTTGTCCCTCGGCGTACACGATGTCGATGGAACCGGTATCGTTGAGCGTAACCCCGGCGCTCTCGGCCGAGACGCGCTTGTACTTCGAAAGCTCGACCGTCGAGAGCTCCGCCTCGGACGGAATGCCGTCCATTTGCTGAAACGTGGACCGGACGGCATCCTCGTAGCGAACCCCGTCAATGAGCCCCCGGTCGACGGCAGCCGATGCCTGCAGAAGAGGATCGGACTCGCCCATGTTCTTTAGCTCCGTGGCGGAGACCGGTCGGTCGCCAGCAATCGTTGCGGCAAACTGATCGTTGATCGTCGTGAGAAGGGCCCGAAGTTGTTGGCGGTTCGGATCCGAGAGGTCCGACCGGACGAACGTCTCGGCGGCGCTTTTAAACTTCCCGGCCCGAACGACCTGCGGCTCTACTCCCAGCTTGTCGAAGGCATTTTGGAAGAAGCTGAGGATTGTCGCAAACCCATTGTAGTCAAACGACGACTGGGGCCCGACGTACACGCTGTCGGCGGCGCTCGCCACGAAGTAGCCTTTCTCGCTTAGCCCGAAATCTGCCCCGGAGGCGATCACCGGCGTTCCACTCGCCCGAACGTTCTCGATGGATTGACGCACTTCCTGAAGGGTTGCCCACTGTGCGGAGGTGCCCTTCATGCGGAGCCAGACCGCCTCAATACGGTCGTCCTGCGCTGCGTTGCGGAGGGCGGTTTGTAGGTCGCGCAGATCGTATCCCGGAGCGTTTCCGAACGCTTGCTGGAACGGATCGTCCGCCTGACGCTCGGGGATCGTACCCTCAATCGGAACCGTGAGCACGGACCCCGGCTCCACGGTCGGTGTCGTATCCGTCGAAAAACTCAAAGCGAAAAGGAAGAAGAAGAGGAAAAAGATTACCAAGCCGAAGGCCAGCAGCGTGCCGAGGACGCTGGCCGTGAGGGTAGACAGGAAGCGCATGGGCAAGCATGATAAGTGGAGAGCATAAGAACGCGCGGCGAACTGCCGTGCGCACGCTTCCTTATACGTGCCCCGCCCGGACCGTTTCGGAGAGGCGAAAGCATCGCCGCGCCGGGGATAAATGGACCTATCGGGATATCGGAAAAGGGAAACTTGAACCCAGGGATTGTGTACACCACCCTAGTTGAGATACGTGCCCGGTCCACTGCACGAAATTGTTGAATCAACAAGCCGGACCGCGGCTGAGGTCGTAGTTGAAACGATCGATCTCCGATCAACGAATGCGAGACTCGTAACCGGCGAGACTCTGCACGTTGGTACTACATTCTGTCTTTGAATCTGGAGATCGTTCAACCTCTTGATGGGAAACGAGGACCCACGAGTTGTTCGGACAATCGGGTGATTCCAAACGTGAGCACGAGACCTGCAGACGGTGAGGAACGACATGAGGAGCGCCCCGCGCTCAGCGACCGCGAGCGGGCCATCCTTCGCCTCGTCGTCGAGGAATTTATCGATGAGGCCGGCCCCGTCGGGTCCCGATCGCTCGCGAAAGAGAGTTCCCTCGACCTCAGTGCCGCTTCGATCCGCAATACGATGGCGGACCTGGAGGACATGGGGTACCTCGACCATCCTTACACCTCGGCCGGTCGGGTTCCCACCCGCATGGGCTACCGCACGTTCGTCGACGAGCTCATGGACACCCCTGAGCTCACGCCCGTAGAACGGCAAGTGCTTAAGATGCGTCTGGAGCAGCTCGTGAGCGACACAGATGAGCTGTTGCGTGAAAGCACGCGCCTGCTCAGTAAGCTCTCGAACCTGCTCGGGATCGCCCTGACCCCCCGGCTGTCGACGGGCGTTCTCGATCGACTCGACATCGTCCCCCTGTCCGGTTCTCGCCTCATGTTTGTTTTGAGCATGCGCGGGGGGGTGGTGAAGACCGTGGTCCTGCGCTTCGACGTGGACCTCGGCCGATCCGAGATTGATCGGGCCGTCTCTCTCCTTAACGAGCGGCTGGCGGGATTGACCTTGCAGGAGATTCGGGAGACCTATACCGAGCGGTTGGGGGACCTCCGTGATCAGACCGGGCTGGTAGACCTCATTGTGGATGAGGCCCCTGTGCTCTTCAGCGAGCCGGAGGAAGGGCGGCTTCAGTTCGAGGGAACGGAGAACATTCTCACACAGCCCGAATTCCAGGAGCCCGATGACGTCCGCCGCTTGATCGAAATCATTGAAGACGAGGACCGGGTCGTGGAAGTCCTGGAAAATCTCTTCGAGTCCGATCCCGACGCGGTTGGGACGGCGACGGTTCGCATCGGCGGGGAGAATGACGACGAAGAGATGGATGCCTACTCCATCGTGACCTCGCCGTATCAGCTCGGTGATACGATTGGAACGCTTGGGGTCATCGGCCCGCCCCGCATGGACTACGCGCGGGCGGTAGCCCTCGTCGAAAATGCCGCGAACGTGATTAACCGCCCCGCCGACGAGTCCCCGCCGTCCGACCCAGATCCTTCCACCGCTTCGTAGCGTTGGTACGGCTGCCGATGTTGTTTCGACGATGTGCGGTCGCCGGGACGCGTCCGGGGACCGTTCCTCGTTTAGTCGCCCATCACTGTTTTAGATATTTCCATCCCGACTGTGAGTACGAATCAGACCAATGGCCGCGAGATGACCGACGACTCCGCCGAAACTACTACCGACGTTGAGGCCTCCGAGGAAGCGTCTGAGTCCCCGAACGGGACCGACGAGGCGTCTGAGGACGCCCCCGCTGACGATGAGCAAGACCGACCCGATCCCGAGCAGCGGATTGAGGAGTTAACCGAACGAGTTGAAGCGTTGGAGGAAGAGCGCGATGAGTTGAATGATCGCGTGCTCCGGAAGGCGGCCGAGTTCGAAAATTATCGCCGCCGCATGGACCGCGAGAAGAAACGGCGACACGAGGCCGGAAAGGTTGAGGTCATCGAACCGGTCCTTGAGGTACTCGATGACTTTGAGCGGTCCATCGAGGCCGCCGAGGACCTGGAGAATAATCAGGATGCAGAGCAGGCCTACGAGTCGCTGAAGGGGGGAGTCGAGATGGTATTTCGTAAATTCCGGGATACCCTGGAAAACCTGGGCGTGGAGCCCATTGAAGCCGAAGGCACCCCGTTCGATGAAGATCTCCACGAGGCCATGATGCGGCAGCCCTCGGAGGACGCGGACCCCGGCACGGTACTCCAAGAAATTCGAAAAGGATACCGGATGGAGGATCGCGTTATCCGGCACAGCCGCGTCGTCGTCGCTAGCGAACCGCCTGAGGAGGAGTAATCACCGTTCGGTCTCCCTGAGCCCCCAACCTCTGATCACTATCGTACTGTGCTGCTTCGAGGCCGGTGGGAATTCCGTCCGGCCTCCGACATTTTCTTGAATTGAAGACCGTCCACAATGCCGACCGACTACTACGAGACCCTCGGGGTCGATTCGGACGCCTCGCAAGATGAAATCAAGAAGGCGTACCGTGAGAAGGCGATGGAGTACCATCCGGACCGCAATCCAGACGATCCCGACGCCGAGAAGAAGTTCAAACAGGCCTCAGAGGCCTACGATGTACTCTCCGATCCTGAGACGCGCCAGCGCTACGACCGCTACGGGCACGCGGGGCTCGGCCAGGACGGTGGGGGAGGGGGACGCGGCGGCCAGCGTGGCTTTCACGACATTGAAGACATCTTCAGTGCCTTCGATGACATTTTCGGCGGCGGGGGCAGCCGGCGGTCCCGTCGACAGCGGGGACGTCCGGGCAGCGACCTGCGGGTGAGCCTTCCCCTAACGCTCGAGGAGATTGCGGAGGGGACCGAGAAAAACATCAAGGTGCGCAAGTTTATCGAGTGCGACACCTGTGACGGCACGGGCGCGGAAGGCGGAATGGAGGGCGAAAACTACGTGATGTGTCCCAAGTGCGACGGTACGGGGGAGGTGCGACAGGTGTCGCGTTCGGTCTTTGGACAGTTCGTGAACGTTCAGGCCTGTCCGCGGTGCAACGGGGAAGGACGGATCATTGAGAATCCCTGCGACGACTGTGGAGGGGAGGGGCGGATTGAGGGAGAGGAGACCATTTCGGTAACGGTCCCCGCCGGCGTGATGGAAGGGAACTACCTGACCATTTCCGACGCGGGCAACGCCGGGCTTCGCGGTGGGGTGCCCGGTGACTTGCGTATTGAGATTGAGGAGGAGCCGCACGAACATTTTGTCCGCGATGGGCTCGATATCTATTACGACGTATACCTCTCCTTCCCCGAGGCGGCCATGGGGACGGAGGTCGAAGTCCCGACGCTCGACGGCCGGGCCCGCCTTGAAGTGGAACCGGGCGTGCAGGCCGGGAAGATCCTTCGCATGCGAAATCGGGGCATCCCGGATCTCGAAGGCGGCGGCGAGGGCGACCAGATGATTCGCATTCACGTGTGGACCCCACAGGAGCTCTCCGAGAGGGAGCGGGAAATGATGGAGCAGCTCCGGCACCACGATAACTTCCAGCCGCAGCCCGAGGAAATGCAGACGGAGAAGTCCTTTTTTCGACGAGTCTCTGACGTCTTCTCGTAACGTCTCTGTCGCCGGTTGAACGGGGACCGCAGCCCCCTGTAAAAGTCACATTGGATGGTAAAGAGAGTACCTCTGGCGACCGACCCAATCGACCCGTCCGTCTGCGTTTGTTTTGCATCAGGTTCGTTGTGTCATGTCCGAGCCCGTCGAGGGCAGCGTTTTCCGCACCGCAATGCGACGCGTGCCGTCCCCCATCGTCGTTGTTACCGCAACCGGCCAGCGCCAAGGGACGACCGAGACGCGGGGAATCACCATTGGGTCATTTACGAGCGTCGCCCTCGATCCCCCGCTCGTTAGCTTCAACGTGGGGTGCGAGTCGAAGATGTACGGGGTTATGGAAACCTGCAGTCGGTTCGCCGTCAACGTGTTGGGAGAGGGGCAGGCCCACCTGGCGAAGCGCTTCGCCGTTCCGGGGCTCACCGGAGAGGAGCAATTCGAGAATGTGCCGCACACGGTGGACGCCCACGGCACCCCGATGCTCGATGGCGTGTCGGCACGGTTTCACTGCACGCCCCACGACGCGATCCAGGCCGGCGATCACGTGTTGCACGTGGGGCTTGTGGTAGGGGTTGATGATCCACCCGACGACGGGGCCGTGCTCTACTATCAGAGCAGTTATCGGGGGGTCGGGAGTGAGCTTCGATTGACCGAATTGTCACCGGTGAACCGGGTGTCCAGCGAGTCGTCCTGAGCGCCGACGCCGAAGAACGCAAAGTCGTAGCGGGCGGGATCGGAGGGACAAAAGTGCCGGCAGACGGCCGTCAGTCGCCGTACGGCCGTCCAGTCGTTGGATTTGCGAGTGAGGAGACCCAGTTCCCGGGCCTGACGGCCCACATGCACGTCAACGGGCATCATTAAATCGGCTGGATCTAGGCACGACCAGTGGCCGAAGTCGACGGGGCTGGGGCGCACCATCCAGCGCAGGTACATGTTCAGGCGCTTGCAGGCGCTCCCTGCCTCCGGGCGGGCCAGGTGCTTGCGGAGGCGTTGCGGCGTGTCGTCGTGGATTGTGAGGAGGGTGGTGCTCACCCCCTGGAGCATCGGGCCGACGGGAGAAGTTTCCCCCGATGGTTCCGGCAGATGGGCGGCGAAGAGGGCCTCCATCGAGCCGTAGTGGTCGAGCGCTACACCGAGGTTTTTCGTCAACCAGATCGCATCGATGGGTTGGAAGGTGCGGTGGACGAAGTCGCCGAGCGCCGCGCGGTCGCGGTCCGCGT
>PXTG01000002.1 GCA_003023365.1 Bacteroidetes bacterium QH_7_62_13
GAAACGACGCGTAGCCGAGCACGTGCTGAAGGGGCTCCCCCGCCACGCACCGTTCGACCATCGCCTCGAACCGCCGACGCGCCTCCGGGGCCACCGGACGGTCCGGATGTGCGTAGAGCTGTCCACGGTCGCAACCGAGCACCTCCATTAGAAGCCACGCCGCCGTTCGCCGAGGGGCCTCCCGCTCGGCCGCCTCAAGCCGCTCGGTCGCCGCGTCGAGGACGGCCAGACGCGCGGCGTCCGTCGTTTTGTAGGGTGAGGAAGCCATGACGGGCGAAGGGCGTGACGAACGGGAACAGAAAACACTACCGGCGCACGCGGAAGTTTTCGAACTCCTCCGTCGCGTCGTCCCAGTCGGCGTCGACGTCTGCGACACGGGCCAGGCGCGGCCCCTCGTGGACGGCGTCGAGAAGATCTTCGAGGGCCCCACGCGGGCCTTCCGCCTCCAACCGAACGGATCCGTCCTGCTCGTTGCGCACCCAGCCGGTCAGCCCAAGCTGCCGGGCTCGCATTCGCGTAAAGTTGCGAAAGCCAACGCCCTGCACCCGTCCAGCAATACGAGCCGAAAGCCGTTCCTTCGTATCCGTTTCCATGACGAGACGTCGTTGTGTTCGCTGATCGACACTCGGTTGCTATAAGCACGCGGGCCGCCGAGGTTTTCTAGACGGAGTGGTTCCCCGTTCGTAAAAAGAAAATGCCCCGTCCCGGATGCGTTCGGAACGGGGCACCAAAATAAGGACGCAACGGTGTGGTCCGTTGGCTCCGACCATTCGATGCGACGAAACTACAGGAGCCCTCGACTCTCCGTCCAGTCCCTGAACCCGTCCACGAGCTGCTCGAAGGAGTCGAGGACAAAGAGTTCGTCCTGCAGGTTGTAAACTTCGTAGTCGTCCTTCTCCACAATGTGCTCGGGATCGAACGGGTGGACCGTCACCTCATCCGAGAGGGCGTGGGTGACCTCTTCGTTCGAGGAGACGATGCCGGCCCCGAAGATGCGCTGGTTCCCCTGCTCCCGAATCAGGCCAAACTCAACGGTGAACCAGTGCAGGCGCTCCAGGCGCGGTCGGTCGGCCCCTTCAGCGTTGAGGGCCGCCTGCCCGAACAGCTGGTAGAAGTCCGCGAAGTCCGGCTGCGTGAGCATCGGCATGTGGCCGAAGATGTCGTGGAAGCAGTCCGGGGCGGGCGTGTAGTCGAGCTCTTCCAGGGGGCGGACGTAGTTGGTCGAGGGAAACTTCCGCTCCGACAGCAGGGTGAAGAAGTCTTTCTCGTGAATCAGCCCCGGTACGTGGGCCACGGTCCAGTCCGTCGCGTCGCTGAGACGGTCGCTGAGATCACCCAAGTGGGGGATGCGGTCGGCTTCAAGGCCCAGGACCTCTTGCCCGCGCATGTACGCGTCGCAGGCCCGTCCGGGAAGCTGCTCCATCTGGCGCTCGACGAGGATTTGCCAGGTCTCGTGGTCCTCTCCCGGGTAGTCGGGGTAGTCAATCTCCTCCCCGATCGGGGGGTGCTCCTCCAGTTTCTGGGGGATGGTGCGGGGATCGACATCCTCCTGCCCTTCCTGAGCCTTCTCGTAGGCCGAGCGCTCGTCTTCGGGCGTGGTGTCAACGGCGTCTTCGTCCATCATGGCGGTCTTTGGTTATTGTTCGGGCGAGCAGTTCTGCGTCAAAACCCATTCTCTATTCGGAAGCGCTTTCAAAAGCTCCAATCCCAGCGGTGGGCGTGGGAAAACAAGAGAAGATCAGCGGCTTCTCTAATGCCTCCAGGTCCCTTTTGATTCTCTTGCTCGGTTCTGCGACTAGGCCCGCAGCCGATCATTCACTCGCGGACATCTCGCGCCGGACGATCCAGGCGGTCCCCACGTACCCAAGGAACGCCGCCGCGGTCACGACCAGGGCCGCTCGGCTGAGGCGCGCCCCCTCGCCGACGACCTCCTCGGTCATTACCATGATTGTGAGGAACAAACTGGACAAGACACAAGCCCCGACCAGTACGTGCGCCCAACTCCGAAAGGCCCGTCCGTCAAACATGAGAAGATAAATTCGTCCGGGCCGAGAAGCGGGACCATCTGAAAGAGCCAATCGGGAGGAAGTGCCTATGCATGGGCCGGTTCGTTTCCCGGCTTCCACTTGATGTTGCACCCCATGGACGGCTTCTGGTCCATCGTCACGTCGCCCTGTTCCAGAAGTTCGTCCAGGGCTTGTCGCAGATCGCCTCCGTGGGGCGAGCCGTTGTCGGGTCGGGTTTCGTCGAACCGGCCTCGATAAGCAAGCCGTCGGTCGTTGTCGAAGACGTAGAAGTCGGGCGTGCAGGCCGCCTCGTAAGCCTTCGCCACCTCCTGGCTCTCATCGTGAAGGTACGGAAATGGGTAGTCTTTCTGCTCCGCCCGCTCCGCCATGCGGTCGAAGGAGTCATCCGGGTAGTTTTCCGGGTCGTTCGAGCAGATGGCGACGAACTGAACGCCCCGCTCCTGATACTCACGGGCCACGTCAACCAGCTCCTCCTCCACGTGCTGAGCGTAGGGGCAGTGATTGCAAGTGAATATCACGACCACCGCCTTCGCGTCGTCGTAGTCGCCGAGCGACCGCGTATCAGGACCGTGGCCGTCAACGTCGGGATTTGCAACCGGAAGCGTGAAGGACGGAGCCGTCTGCCCGAGCTCCATCATGGTAGACTCAGTAACAGCCATTGTCCGAACGGGAGATCGTTGTGAGAGTCGAGTGGAGACCGTGGAAGGGATCAGGGGTGCACTCCGCTCCCCCTTTTTCGTGGATGTTGTTAAACTGCGGCGGCCACGATCGGGTTCGGGCGTGAAGGAAACGGGCATGTCCATTCTCTCCCATTCGTCGGGCCTTGGCCGTCCGCCACGGCATGCATCAACAGTACAATCCACGTTTGTCAATGTAGGTGCGGACGACTTCTGGCACCAAGTACCGGATCGATCGACCGGCCCGGCGCCGAGAACGAATTTCGGTGCCGGAGACTTCCATCACGGGGGCCGCGACGAACCGTACGTGGTTTGCGAACCGCGGCTCAGGGACAACCTCGATGACGCCGGGCCGCTTGTAGACGACGAGAGGAATCCGCTCGGCAATTTCTTCGGGCCGGTGCCACTCGCCAAAATGATCCAGGCTGTCGCTCCCAATCAGTAGGCCAAAATCCGTATCCGGATGCTTGTCCTGGAGGGCCCGTACCGTCTCGATCGTGTACGAGGTCCCCGCCCGTTCCACCTCGATGTTGCAGAGTCGAAACGCCGGGTTGTCCGCGACGGCACGGCGCGTCATCTCCACGCGATGGTCCACGCTCGCCAACTCGTCCTGTGATTTGTGGGGGGGAGTCGCGTTGGGAATCCACCAAACCTCATCGAGCCCGAACTGGTCGCGAGCGACTTCGGCGACGACGAGGTGGGCGACGTGAGGGGGATTAAACGACCCCCCGAAGAGACCAATGTCCATGACGTAGGTCAGGGTCGCCCCTCCACTAGTTTACGGGTTGGACGTTCCATCTCGGGCCAGGGATTGTTGGTTCTCCGCCTGCTTCCGAACGCGTTCAAGCTTGCGCTGGGCCTCGTCCCGGAGCGGTTGAGCCTGCTTCAACAGGGGACTGTCGGGAAAGAGTTGTGTGAGGCGGCCGTACTGGTCGATGGCCTTCTGGTATCGCTCCGCTCGTTTCTCCTGCACGCTCCGGTCCGCGTACCGGACGTAGGTGCGCAGGGCCCCGAGGAGTGCATTGTCGGCCCACGGGGTGTCCGGATACGTATCAAATACGTCCTCGTAGGAGCGCGTTGCCGCGCGCCACATGTCGCGCCGCTCGTAGAGCTTTCCGGCGGCGAACTGCTTGTGGGCGAGCTTGGCGCGAAGCTTATCGATCTTGGCCTGTGCGTCCGGGACGAGCTCGTGGTCCGGGTACCGTTCGATGAACAGCTGAAACAGGTCGATGGCCTTGCGGCTGTCGGTCTGCGTGAGCTGGTAGTCCGGCGACCGGGAGGAATAGGCACGAGCTCGCTCGTACTCCGCCCTCGGTACCTTCTGGTTATTGCGGTAAAGCTGCGTGAAGCGCTTGAACTCGTTCGCTGCGACCAGGTACTTCCCTTTCTTGCGCTGGGTCATCGCCAGTTGAAACTGCGCGTCGGGCCCCCATTCGTTTCCTCGCCCGTAGCTGAGGACGCCCCGGAAGTACCGAAGGGCTCTGTCGTAGTTCTCCTTCTCGAACTGCTCCATCCCCTTCTCGTAGGCCTGCTTGGGACTGTTGTGCGTCACCCGCTGGCTGCCCGAGCACCCAATCAGTCCAACAACCAAGGCCAGGCTCAGCAACGACGAAAGGACCGAAAGGCGCATAGAGGGGAGAGCGTTCCGAGAAGACACTATCACAGGAATCAGCCACAGCGGAAAGAGCAGGGTGACGACGCTTCCGCTGCTCACTTCGGACGTTGCCGTAAGGCTACAACGCGGAGCCGAAACGGCACGGGGGAGGGTCTGTTCCTGTCAGTCCGTTAAGTGCGCGTGGAGCAGAGGCGTGTCGCCGACTAGCGCAGAAGCTCAATCTGGTTGTTGCGGTACCGGTGGAAGAACAGGGCCCGATTGACGGTCCCCTCCTGGAAGTCGACCCGTAGTCCGATCCCCTCGTAGGTTGCGGCTGAGCGCAAAGCTGCGGGACGGACGGGCGCCGCGGACGGAGAAAGGGTCGACAGGAGAAAGTGGGCCACATCGTACCCGGTATAGGTCAGTCGCTGTTGACGCGGGGAGGAGAGGGCATCCGGCGTTTTTCCGGTCAGTAGGCGGTAGCGGCGGATGAAGCGCTGGACCTCCTGCCGGGTCCGATCCACGTAGAACGGATTTGCGTAGGTTGCAGTGAACGCACTGGCCTCCTTTTCGACCGACAGGTTGTGCCAACTCGAATTGCCCAACACGCGGGGCTCGGTGTTGAAGCGACCCATCCCAGTGAGGGCGTCCTGAACTTTTCCGGAGGCATTGCCTTCGCTGATGGGAAGATAGACCCCGTCGGTCGCGGCAAACGCAGAGTCGGTAATGGTGGTGTCCTCTTCTACGACCTCGGGGAGACGGGTCCAGTCCCGGGGCGTATCGAGGCGCAGGGTGAACGGTACGCTGAAGCCCTGTTCCTCCGCCTCCTGACGAAACCCTTCCGCCATCCGCCGACTCTCCGACGTTCCTCGTTCGTAGATGACAGCGGCATTCTCCAAGAGGAGGCTCTCCGAGGCGAAACGAGCCATCAGGCGCCCGCGGAGCGAAATCGTGGGGTTGGTCTGGAATACATAGTCGCGCCCCTCAGACACGCTTTCCTCCGTGGCGAGGGGCGCTACGAGGAGCGTGGAGGTCTGCTCGGCAACCTCTCCGGCGGCTCGGGCCGTCTGGCTGAACAGGGGACCGATGATTATGTCCACGTCATCCCGACGAATAAGCGAATCGACGGCCGCCCGAGCCCCGTCCGGCGTGGCCTGGGTGGACCGAAAGTGCATCTCTGCGACCCACTCCGGCCGGTCGACTTGCTCCGTAACGACCTGCATGGAGTCGACGCGGACCGTGTCGGTCGCCGTCGTAACCGTCCGGCGCCCCTCAGCCTCCGCCAGGCTGTCGCCGTATGCACGGGCTGTGGCCGCCACCTCGAACGAATCGGAGGACGCCTGAAGGCCGGGCGGGGGGACGTAGCGGCGCCTCAGGCCGTTGTGCCCCTCCACGGCGAGGCGGATGCCGTTGAACATTGCCTGGGAAAACCCGACGTACTCGTCCGTCATGGGGAGCGCGATCCCAATGTGGAGCGTGTCGACACGCTGGTTGTTCTCCTCAATCTGCTCGCGGGCGAGCTTGCGTACACGCTCGGCCTCCGCCTCGTACGATGTCTCCGGATATCGGTTGAGAAGCGTGTCGACGACGTCGACCGCCTCTCGGTACCGACCGAGCCGCAAGAGGGCCTTCCCCTGCATCACGAGGGCGGCGGTGGTTTTGCGGTTGAACTCGTAGTCGCTGACGAGCCGAAGACGCTCGGCGGCCGTTTCAAAATCCCCCTGTTCGAACGCCGAAAGCCCCTGCTCGAACATCAGTTCGGCGTCGGAGTTGCGCGGAATCGTATCGCGAACCTGAGCCATCGCCGCCGACGGCCCACTCCCCACTCCGATGAGGAGAAAACTTCCGAGCAAGAACAGTTGAGCAACAGCCGGCACGCGACTCGTCATGAATACGCGCAGTCTTTGGATGTATATTCGTACGCTAAGGGGGCGAGCGGAACGTTCCACGTTCCTGACCGAGACGCCCGGTCGGGGAGAAGCGATACGCAGAGCTATCTCTCTCTTTCCCTCTTTCCGGGCGTGCAGCCGAGCCTGCTCACTCCCACTCGATGGTGGCCGGGGGCTTCGAGCTCACGTCGTAGACCGTGCGGTTGATGCCTTCCACCTCGTTCACGATGCGGTTGGACACGTGGCCGAGAAAGTCGTGGGGCAGGGGGGCCCAGTCGGCCGTCATGCCGTCCACGCTCGTCACCGCCCGGAGGGCACAGACGTTCTCGTAGGTCCGCTCGTCGCCCATCACGCCCACGCTCTGGACGGGGAGAAGAACAGCGAAGGCCTGCCACACCTCGTCGTAGAGGTCGTTGGCCCGGAGCTCCTCGATAAAGATGGCGTCGGCCTCGCGGAGAAGGGCTAGGCGGTCGGGGGTTACCGGTCCCAAGATGCGAATGGCCAACCCGGGCCCCGGGAACGGGTGGCGGTCCACCGTGCGCTCCGGCACGTCCAACAGGCGCCCGATCTCGCGCACCTCGTCCTTAAAAAGCTCCCGGAAGGGCTCTATGAGTTCGAAGTCCAGTTCCTCCGGCAGTCCTCCAACGTTGTGATGGGTCTTGATGGTGGCCGAGGGTCCCTTGAACGAGACGCTCTCGATGAGATCGGGGTAGAGGGTTCCCTGAGCCAGGTACGTCGGCCGGTGCCCAAGCTCCTCCTCAATCTTCTGCGTCTGCTCCTCGAACACCTCAATGAACGTGTTGCCCACGATCACGCGCTTCTCTTCGGGGTCAACGACGCCTTCCAGGTGCTCAAGGAAGCGGTCGGTAGCATCCTGGGTGTAGAGGTCCATGTCGAAGTGGCCACGGAACGTGTCTTGCACCTGATCCCACTCCCCCTTTCGGAGCAAGCCGTTGTTCACGAAGATGCAGTGCAGCTGATCCCCGATCGCCCGGTCGAGCAGGGCCGCGGCCACCGACGAGTCCACCCCGCCGGAGAGGCCGAGGATGACGTGCTCGTCCCCGACCCGCTCGCGGATTTCCTGCGTCTGCTCCTCAACGAATGAGGCGGGCGACCAGTCGCCGCCGCACCCACAAATCTCGTGGGCAAAGTTTTCTAGGATCTGCCGGCCGAAGTCGGTATGAACGACCTCGGGGTGAAATTGCACGCCGTAGTGGGGGGCCTCGGTATCGTGGACGGCGGCGATCGGGGCGTTATCCGTCCGGGCAATGACCTCGTAGCCGTCCGGCAACGCCGTCAGGTGGTCGCTGTGGCTCATCCAGACGGTCGAGCCGTTCGGCACATCGTCGAAGAGATCGGTCGCCTCGTCGGTCCCGTCGGTCACCTGGATGCGAGCCCGCCCGAACTCTCGTCGCTCGGCCCGTTCCACGTGTCCGCCCTTCAGATGAGCCATGGCCTGCAGGCCGTAGCAAACGCCAAGCACCGGGACGCGCGTCCCGTCGTCCCGTCGCACGTCAAGGAGAGCCGGGTCGAGCTGGGGCGCCTCTTCGTCGTACACCGAGCAGGGCCCACCCGAAAGAATAATGCCTTTCGGATTGAGGGCCGCGACCGCTTCGGTCTCGACCGTGCAGGGACGAATTTCCGAATACACGCCGGTCTCACGGACCCGTCGGGCAATGAGTTGGGTGTACTGAGACCCAAAATCCAGGATGACGATCGTCTCGTGCATGGAAACCTATCCGTCTGTCGTGTTGCGGCATTCGCGTTGCGCAGGTCCGAGCCGACGTACGTGGTACGGCTTTCGCGCCCCGTGGGCTATACCCTCGGCGGAGCGATCGGCGCCTGCCGTATTCAGCAATTCGAGCGTGGCCCACACTACGTGATTTCCCCGTACGCGTCCGCCTCAAGAAGATCGTCGATCTCGCCCTCGTCCTCGATCTCAATCTCGATCATCCATCCCTCGCCGTAGGGATCATCGTTGACCGTCTCCGGCGCCATCTCGAGCTCGTCGTTGACGGCCGTGATGGTTCCGCTCACGGGCATATATAGCTCCGAAACGGTTTTCACGGCTTCGACGGTACCAAAGATGTCGTCCTGACCGAGCTCTGTGCCCTCCGGCTCAATTTCGACGAAGACAATGTCGCCGAGCTCGCTCTCTGCGAAGTCAGTAATCCCCACGGTGGCCGTGCCCTCTTCGAGCCGCAGCCATTCGTGGTCGTCGGTGTAGTAGAGGTCGTCTGGGGTATCCATTCGTCGCGTGTCGAGATGATTGGGGGTACGCGTTCGGGAGAAGATACGGGCTGAGGCGGGAAATCCAAAAGACCTCTCCCCGTGATAACCGTACACTTCCTCAGCCCTTCACTCGGAGGGACCGATAGATTTAATCGTCGTTGCGAAAACCGGCATTTCTGCTATGAGCCCGGCGGTCCCGGGAACGGGCTCCTTTTCCCTAGGCCGGACCGGTCCCCGCTGCCGACGGCGACGCCTTCGTGGCGGCTGAGACCCACGTGGCGGGACCTCACTCTCGACCAGTACGGGTCTCCGTCCCGCTCCTGGCCCTCACTTATCCTTCCGACGGGGCCGGCTCCATTTCAAAGTTGTCGAGGAAGCGGGTGCTGAAGTTGCCCTCCTGGAAGCGCTCGTCGTCCATCAGTTGTTGGTGAAACGGAATAGTCGTATCCACGCCCTCAACGACGAACTCGTCGAGCGCCCGGCGCATCTTGCGGATGGCCTGATCCCGCGTTTTTCCGTACGTGACGAGCTTGGCAATCATCGAGTCGTACGTCGGTGGAATCATGTACCCCCCGTACGCCGCCGTATCGATCCGCACGCCGTGCCCCCCCGGTTGGTGGAAGGCCGTAATCTCCCCCGGGGCCGGACTGAAGTTTTTGAAGGGATTCTCGGCGTTGATGCGGCACTCGATGGAGTGCCCCTCCATCGGGACCGACTCCCGCTCAAGCGTTTTTCCTCGCGACACGTCAATCTGGTACTCGATGAGATCGGCCCCGGTAACTTGCTCGGTGACGGGGTGCTCCACCTGTATCCGCGTGTTCATCTCCATAAAGTAGAAGTTGCGGTCCGCCCCCACCAGAAATTCGATCGTGCCGGCCCCCTCGTAGTTGACGGATTCGGCCCCGCGGATCGCCGCCCGGCCCATTTCCTCGCGAAGATCCTCGTCCACGATGGGCGAGGGCGTCTCCTCCAGCAGCTTCTGGTGCCGGCGCTGGATGGAGCACTCCCGCTCGCCGAAGTGCATGACGTTGCCCTTGCCGTCGCCCACCAACTGGATCTCAACGTGGCGCGGGTTCTCCACAAACTTCTCGATGTAGACCTCCGGGTCGTCGAAGGCCGCGTCGGCCTCGGAGCGCGCCCCGTTGAACTTGTTGTCGAACTCCTCCTCCTCCCACACCAGACGCATGCCGGTCCCGCCGCCGCCGGAGGCGGCCTTGATCATAACCGGGAAGCCGATGTCGGCCGCGAGGCTGCGGGCCTCGTCGATGTCGCTGATGGTGCCGTCCGACCCCTCGACGATGGGCACCCCGGCCTCGGCCATCGTGTCCTTGGCCACGTCCTTCTGACTCATCAGCCGCATCGTCTCGGGCGACGGGCCAATGAACTCGATGTCGTTGTCCGCGCAGATCTGGCTGAATTCGGCGTTTTCCGAGAGAAAGCCGTACCCGGGATGAATCGCGTCGGCCCCCGTCACCTCCGCCGCCGCAATGATGCGGTCCGGCCGCAGGTAGCTCTCGTTGGAGGCGGGCGGCCCGATGCACACCGCCTCGTCGGCAAAGCGAACGTGGAGGGCGTCTCGGTCCATCGTTGAATACACCGCCACGGTGTTGATCCCCAGTTCGTGGCAGGTACGAATGACGCGCAGCGCAATCTCGCCGCGGTTAGCAATCAGGATTTTCTTGAGGTCGCTCATGCGGGGGTAAGGACAGTTTCGGCATGGAGGCTCTCGGTTCTCGACTCAAACGCCTCCCAGAAGCAGACAAGATCCGCGACGGGCTTCACGTTGCGTATGTCGTATTGCGTATTCGGGTAGCGGGCACGACTTGAAATGCGAAATACGGAATACCCAATATTCGACGCGGAAAGGAAGCAAACCGCTCCGGAAGCCGGGAGGGCGAAAGTCAGTGGCAACTACCCTTCGTCAATCACGAAGAGTGGCTGATCAAACTCGACGGGCTCGGCGTCTTCGACCAAGATCTCCTGGATCGTGCCCGACGTCTCGCACTCGATCTCGTTCATCAACTTCATCGCCTCGATGATGCAGAGAACGTCCCCCTCAGAGACCGAGTCGCCTACTTCGACGAAGGGGTCGGCATCGGGAGATGGAGCGCGGTAGAAGGTGCCCACGATGGGGGCCTTCACGACGTGCCCCTCCGCGGCGGTCTCCGTCTCGGTTTCCGCCGCCTCGTCTTCGCCCTCCTCCTGGGCCGAGGTCGCGGCGGACGAGGCGCCGTCCCGGGTCGACCCGTTTCCGGCGGCCGCCTGCTGGGTACCGCCCGAGGGAGCGTGCTGCGGCTGAGCAGGCTGTTGAGACGGGCCCGGGTGCTGAGCGGGCGGTGCCTGCTGCGGTTGGGGGGGCGGTGCTTGCCGTGGCTGGGGCGGGCCGTATCCCCCTTGAGCAGCGTAGCCTCCCTGCCCCCCGTAACTGGCCGGTTGCATGAGCACCTGCGGGCTGTTCTGTCGGATCGTGAGCTTGAAGTCGTCTTCTTCAATCTCAATCTCCGACACGTCGCTCTCGGCAACGAGGCGCAGCAATTCCTGAATCTTTGAGACCTTCATGCGACTTGTGGGTGTCTGTGAGAACGCCTGCGGGCACGCATCCTATCGAATGGAAGCAATCCAGTCCCTACACGGTGGGACCTTCGGCTTCTGAGACGCGCGTCTCGTACTCCCCGGTCTTCGTATTGACGCGCACCACGTCGCCCTCGTTGATGAAGAGCGGCACGTCGACGGTCGCCCCGCTCTGGAGCGTCGCGGGCTTGTCGCCCCCCTGCGCCGTGTCGCCCTTCACGCCCGGCGTCGTCTCTTCCACCTCGAGTTCCACCTTCAGCGGCACCTCGGTGCGAAGCGGCTCCTCCGTGTCGGTGCGGAACAAGATATCGACGTCCCCGCCCTCCTTCAGATACTCGCGCCCCTCCACCTGCTCCGGCGGCATCGAGAACTGCTCGTACGACTCCTGATCCATGAAGTGGAGGCCGTAGTCGTCCTCGTAGAGATACTGGTGCCGGCGCCGCTCCACGCGAACCTCGTCGACATCAGCCCCGGCCCGGAACGTCTCCTCCACCTCGTGGCCGTCCTTCACATTCTTGAGGGTCGTGCGCACGAACGCCCCGCCCTTCCCCGGCTTCACGTGCAGGAAGTCAACGATCTCCCAGAGATCGTCCTTCCAGATGAACGTCATTCCATTGCGAAAGTCACTGGTGTCCGCCATACGCCAGGTGTAGCTGCTCCATTCAAAAGGGATGATAGATAACCAATATACTGCCTCGCGGCCGGTGGTGTCAATTTGGCGCCGATGAATCGACGTCGAACCACGGCATTTTGTACCAAAATCCCGCGGTCGATCTTTGTTGCGGATTCCGTGCTTCTCTCGTCGTCAATTCATCTACCGAAACGTCTTTTCCTTGCTGAGGGCGGCGGGAAGGTCCGTCACCCCGAACGGGCCGTGGCGGTAGAGAAAGGGCTCGCCGTACGTGGCCCCCACCTTGTAGCCGTAGGTCCGAGCACGTGACTTCACCCACTCAAAAAACTCCGGATTCGACACGAACGTCTCCGGCTCGTCCGCGTCGGCCTCGTAGTCCGGGTTGTGGAACTGCGACTCGAAGGCCTGTAGCGCGTCGATGCGACGGTCCCACACCTCCGTCACGTCCACCACAAGGGTTGGTTCGAAGGGCACGGCCTGCATGTAGTGCAGCACGTGGTGCGGGCGCCAGGGGTCTTGAAGCGTGCCGTCCGGACCGGTCGTTTCAATGGTCTGGAGGCCGCCGTAGTAAAGCGCATCGGTCGAGAGCTCGGCCGCGTCTTTGTGGTCGGGATGCCGACTCTCCGGGGCATTAATGAGCACGATGTGGGGACGGTAGCGGCGCACGACCTCAATCACGCGGCGCTGGTTCTGCTTCGAGTTGCGGATGTCCCCGTCCATCATGTCGAGATTCTCCCGCGCCGTGAGACCAATGATCTCCGACGCACGCTCGGCCTCTTTCATCCGTAACTCCGGGGTTCCCCGCGATCCGAGTTGGCCCTTCGTAAAGTCGACGATGCCCACGTCGTACCCCTGCTGGGCGAGGAGGCATACGGTGCCGCCCGCGCACAGCTCTACGTCATCGGGATGGGCGGCAAGGGCGAGGACATCAAGGGTGGGCATGACAGACACGTTCTTGCAGAATTACTATTTGAAAAGGAGACCGCCCGAATCGAGTCGAGAAAGCCGTGAAACGTGACTCGTGATGCGTGACTCTGTGACCAAAGCCCTCATCTCACGCATCACTCTTCACGCATCACGAAGTCAGACCAATCCAACACTTGGCTTGAGGCGAAGCTGCCGCTCCGAAACGCACTCACCCCGTCACGAAATTGACGATCTGCCCGGGCACGTAAATCTCGCGCTGAGTGTCTTTCCCGTCGAGGTGCCGGGCCACGTTCTCGTCTTCCTTGGCCGAAGTGAGCACGTCGTCTTCGTCCGCATCGGCGTCCACCTCGATGGTGCCCCGTACGGTGCCGTTCACCTGGACGGCCATCTCTACAACTTCTCGCTGGAGGAGCTCCTCCTCGTACTCGGGCCAGTCTTCGTGGGCCAGGCTGTCGTCGTGGCCGAGGCGGGCCCAGAGCTCTTCGGCCAGATGGGGCGCGAACGGGCTCAGGAGGAGGACGAACGGTTCGGCGGTCGCGCGGGGCATCGTGTCCCACTTGTTCGCGGCGTTCACAAACTCCATCATCGCCGCGATGGCCGTGTTGAAGTCAAGGTTCTCAATGTCGGTCGTCACGGCCTCGATGGTTTGGTGCAGCTCGCGGAGCTGGTCGCGAGACGGGTCGTCGTCGGTGACCGTCGGCTCGCCACTGTCGTCGTCGATCAGAAGACGCCACGCGCGGTTCAGGAAGCGGTGGACCCCCTCCACGTCGTCGGTGCTCCACGGTTTGTCCTGCTCCAGCGGCCCCATGAACATTTCGTAGAGGCGAAGCGTGTCGGCCCCGTACTCGTCGACCACGTCGTCGGGGTTGATGACGTTGCCCCGGCTTTTGCTCATCTTGTGACTGCGGGCATTGACCCGTACGTCCGGACGGTCGTTCAGGACGAACACGTCGCCGTCCTTCTCGACCTCGTCTTCGTCGAGCTCGGTACGTTCGACCTCTTTCCCGGTACGGGTGTCCACGCCCCCCTCCACGTGCTCGACGGACACGTACTGGCCGTCCTCGTCCACGAAGGCGGTGTACTCCTTCTCCCCCAGAATCATGCCCTGATGGACGAGGGTCTGGAAGGGTTCTTTCGTCGAGACGACGCCGGCGTCGTAGAGCACCTTGTGCCAGAAGCGGGCGTAGAGCAGGTGGAGCACGGCGTGCTCGGAGCCGCCCACGTACAGGTCCACCGGCATCCAGTACTGCTCTTTCTCCGGATCGACCAGTTGGTCGTCGTTCTCCGGATCGATGAAGCGGAGGTAGTACCAGCACGAGCCCGCCCACTGGGGCATCGTATTGGTTTCTCGTTTGGCGGGCTCGCCGGTCTTCGGGTCGGTGGTATTCACCCAGTCCTCGATGGTGGACAGCGGTCCTTCGGGCGTGCCGCTCGGCTCGAACGTCTCCAGGTCGGGGAGGGTCACGGGCAGTTCCTCCTCCGGGACCGGCTTGTCCTCCCCGTCTTCGGTAAAGACGATGGGGAACGGTTCGCCCCAGTAGCGCTGTCGACTGAAGAGCCAGTCTTGAAGCTGATAGTTGACGCTGCGCTCCCCCCTGCCCTTCTCTTCAAGCCACTCAACGATGGCGTCGATCGCCTCGTCGTTGTGCAGGCCGTTGAGACTCACGTCTTCGTTGGCGGAGTTGACGTGAGGCCCGTCATCGGTGTAGGCCTCTTCCGTCACGTTGCCCCCCTCCACGACTTCACGAATCGGAAGGCCAAACTTCTCGGCGAAGGCATAGTCCCGCTCGTCGTGGGCGGGAACGGCCATGATGGCGCCGGTGCCGTAGGACGTGAGGACGTAATCGGCCACCCAGACGGGAATTTCTTCGCCGTTGACCGGGTTCACGGCGTACCCCCCCGTGAACACGCCCGTTTTCTCGCCCTTCTGGGCCTTCCGCTCGCGCTCACTTTTGCGCCGGGCCTCTTCACAGTAGGCTTCTACCTCGGCCCGGTGCTGGTCGGTCGTGATTTCGTCGACCAAGTTGTGCTCGGGGGCCAGCACCATGTAGGTGGCGCCAAACAGGGTGTCGGGACGGGTGGTGTAGACGTCCAGCGAGTCGTCCACGCCCACAAGGTCAAAATGTACGTTCGCCCCCTCCGACCGACCGATCCAGTTGCGCTGCATCTCTTTCGTGCTCTCCGGCCAGTCGAGGTCGTCGAGGCCCTCCAGCAGGCGGTCGGCGTACTCGGTGATCTTGAGGACCCACTGTCGCATGGGGACTCGTTCACAGGGGTACCCGCCCCGCTCACTCTTGCCGTCGATGACCTCCTCGTTGGCTAGGACGGTCCCCAATTCTTCGCACCACCATACGGGTTCTTCGGACTGGTACGCGAGCCCCTTCTCGTAGAGCTTCAGGAAGATCCACTGCGTCCACTTGTAGTAGTCGGGGTCGGTGGTATTGACCTCGCGCTGCCAGTCGTACGAGAAGCCGAGGCGCTTGAGCTGCTCCCGAAACTGATTGATGTTCTCGCGGGTCGTCTCGCGCGGATGGGTGTTGGTCTTCAGGGCGTACTGCTCCGCGGGCAGACCGAAGGCGTCCCATCCGATGGGATGCAGCACATTGACCCCCTGCATCCGCTTGTACCGCGCCACGATATCGGTGGCCGTGTATCCTTCCGGGTGTCCCACGTGGAGACCCGACCCGCTGGGATAGGGAAACATGTCGAGCACGTAGACCTTCTCCTCGTCATCCGGGATCTCGTCCGGCGTGCGGAAGGTCTGGTGCTCCTCCCAATGCTCTTGCCACTTGGGTTCGATTTCGTGGAATGGATAGGCCATGTCGGCGGAACGGATTGGGCGTTGGTCGGTCGGCGTCGCGCAACAGAAGGGGGTTGTACGCGACCGGTGGAGGGGTAGGATCCTTGTGGGAGGACGAAGAGTATCCAATAGCCCCGTAACTTGCTACGTCCCTCGGGAGAATTCAATCGTTTTCTGTCCGTCGCCGCTTCCGAACGGGAGGAGTTCATCGGTTGCGAGCGCCGCCAGCCTTTTGGGGACCGGATCGCTTCCAGGGGACGCCGTCCCACCAAGTCGTATCATTCTTCCTCCAACGACAACCCGCCCCAATGCCCGACGTTGACACCCCCGACCTCCAATCCCTCCTCGCAAACGCCGAGACCATCGCGGTTGTCGGCTGTTCGGCCACCCCCACCCGAACGAGCCACAAGATTACCCGCTACATGCAGGATCGCGGCTATCGCATCGTCCCCGTAAATCCCAACTACGACGAGGTATTGAGCGAGCCCTGCTACCCGGACCTGCCGAGCATTCCGGACGACCTCGAAATCGACATCGTCAACATCTTTCGCGCCCCGCAGCACACGGCGGAGATGGTGCGCACGGCCATCGAGCGGCTGAAAACAACCGGTGTCCGACCCGCAATCTGGACGCAGCGAGGGGTGTCGAGCACCGAGGCGGAAGAGCTGGCGGCGGAGGCGGGCCTTCCGTACGTGCGCAATCGGTGTATCAAGGTGATGTACGACCGACTATTTTCGTGAGCCATGGGGCACCGGGGGGCGTAGAACCCGCCCGGTTGGGCGCTGAGCCCGACATCTCTACGTGGCGTTCCACGACATACAAAACGGGACCCTGCGTGGGGGCCCGCAATCCCCATAGCCTTCCGTGAGGAGGGGTGCTATGGTCAAAAGAGCATGGCGAGCAATGCGTGTAGACGTGAGGGAGGCGAATCAATTCCAGGTGTGCGAGTGCGTTTTCTCAATCCCACATTTCCCTCGCAACCAAGCGGGACTTCAATAGCGCGATCCCGATGCCCTCGCGTACGGGCATGCCGTACGTCCCGATACAGCCGACACGTTTCGTCTGCCTTCCCTGCATGTGCCGGGCCGCGATTTCGCGAGTCCATTTAGTCGGTCTTCTCTCATGGGCATCTCGTCCACGCATTAAACCCGCCGGATCGTGATCACCGAACTTCGTAGGGGGCATGTTTTTACAATGACCCCGACGCGGACGAGACGGTTTCTCCTGCTCATGCTTTCTCGAAGGGTTCTTACGCTGCTGTGCTGCCGAGACGGGTCCCCATCCCCCCTTCTTTTTTCGACGAGGACACGGAAGCTCCCTTCGAGGAGTGCCTCGTGTGCGAACAATCTCTCCGCGACGGGACGACGGACTACGTCATCGAGAAAGGCTTTCGTTCGTTTGCGGACTACGACGTGGAGGAGACCGTCTTCGGGTATGCGCTGTGCATGTCCTGCCACGCCACGCTATCCGAGTCGTTCTCCGATACGTCCAAACAGCGGTGCCAGGCGTATCTCAGCGAACACATAGATCTTCGGTCCCGCACGGCCCTGCTTCTTGACGAAGACGCGGTCGACCCCGCCGAGTGGACCCAGAAGTGCGTCGTTCACGACACGCCCAAGGAGGAGCTTGAGGAGTATCAGATCCTCGCCCATTGCCACGGTGACGACCTGTTACTCACCCACCTTCCCCTCCTCATCGGCGGCCCCGCCATCGACGCGCTCGTGCAGCGCCTCTCGAACGAGACACTCGACGAGCTCGGCGGCTTTCGGGACGAGTACTTCGGCCTTCCGCCCGAGCTGCAACGCAACGTGCAAGGGCCGGTCCTTGCCTAGGGAACGGCGGGACCCCGTCGCCCCTTCAGGGCATCGCCCAGGGTCCCGGCAGCACCGGCACGAACAAGCCCCCGTTTCTGCCTCCGAGAATGGATTCCGCCCGTATATGAAGTCCCTCAACACGCTTCCCACGCTCGTCCTGGTTCTAGTTCTGATTGGCTGTTCGTCCAGCCAACCAGCCACAACCGGTTCCCCCACACCCGCTGAGCGGGACACGACAACCGCCGCGGAAACGACTGAGGCCCAGACCTCGTCGTCGTCCGACACAACGGCGACACAGGACAAGTCAGCGGCACTCTCCGCGGCCCCACAGGACTGGTACCGCCTCGGTGAGAACTCGCGCCACGCCCCCGGCCTCGCCACCCAATCGGCGCACGAGACCATGTTGGCCGACCGATCTCCCCGCGACACGGTCACGGTTGCCATCATCGACTCCGGCATCGACGTCGACCACGAAGACCTGGACGGCTCGATGTGGAGGAACGGCGACGAGGTGCCCGGCAATGAAACGGACGACGATAACAACGGCTATGTCGACGACGTGCGGGGCTGGAACTTCATCGGGGGGCCCGACGGCGAAAACGTCGACGAGGACACCTACGAGCTCACCCGAATCTACGCGAGACTCCGCGATCGCTTCGCCGACGTGGACTCCGGGAAGGTTGCCCCCGAGGCCCGCGATGCCTACCAGCGCTTTCAAGAGATTAAGGCCACCTTCCAGGAAAAGCGCCAGCAGGCCGAAAAAGAACTCACCAACGTCCGGAAGGCCCGCGATGCCGTTCAGTTCTCGGAAAAGGTGCTCTCGAATTACCTCGGCACCAAAACCATCACGCGGGCGGCCGTTGATACGATCTCAACGTCCAGGCAAAAGGTCGTTCGGGCCCGCGATATTCTTCTCTACTTTTACCGGCAGGACCTTGCGCCCGAGGACCTCTATGACTACTACGACCACCTCAAGACCAGGGTCGAGTACAACTACGACCCGGACTTTACTCCACGGTCGATCGTCGGGGACAACTACGCGGACAAGACCGAACGCATCTACGGCAACAACGACGTCGTCGGCCCGGATGCCAACCACGGCACCCACGTGAGCGGCATCGTTGCCGCCGAGCGGAACAACGGCGTCGGGATCGACGGGGTGGCCAGTGGGGTGCGCCTCCTGCCCGTCCGGGCGGTGCCCAACGGGGACGAGCGCGACAAGGACGTCGCCAACGCCATCCGCTACGCCGTCGACAACGGGGCCGATGTAATCAACATGAGCTTCGGCAAAGCCTACTCCCCCCACAAGGACGTGGTCGACGACGCCGTCCGGTACGCCGATTCCCTCGGGGTGCTCATGGTCCACGCCGCGGGAAACGACGGTGAGAACGTGGACTCAACCCAAAACTACCCCACTCGGCAGTACCGCGACGGGGGATCGGCGAGTCTCTGGATTGAGGTCGGGGCCTCCTCCTGGAAGCAGGAGCCGAACCTCGCCGCCCCGTTCAGCAACTACGGGAACGAAACGGTCGATGTCTTCGCCCCCGGCCATTCCATTTACTCAACCGTCCCCGACGGCGAGTACGGGCGCAATGACGGCACGAGCATGGCGGCGCCGATGGTGTCGGGGGTGGCGGCGCTCATCATGGCCCACTATCCCGACCTCACGGCCGCGCAGGTGCGGGAGATCATCCTGGATACGGCCACCTCGTACGCGAACGTTGAGGTGACACGGCCGGGAAGCTCGGACGACACTGTCCGCTTCGGTCGGTTGTCGCGAACGGGCAGCATCGTCAATGCCCGCGATGCCCTTGAACGAGCCGGGCAGATGACCGACGCGACGACGAGTACTCGGTAGGACTCGCGGAGAGAGTCTTCGCACGCTCCGCCCCGACACCACCGATCCAAACCGGGAACCGGTGACACTGGTTTTTCGCGATGGCCCCTCCGGTGTTGCTCCCAACTGACTTGCCCCTATCTCGCCGAAAGAAACCGGCTCCCATCCTCAAATTGTCTCTCGGAGAACAAAGGAAACAGAGGCGGTGCTCCTCAACGGACACGTAGATCTTGGCCTTTTACAGTCGGGGCCGTCGCCTCCAACATACCACCCTTCCTTGTATGCCCCTCACCGGAGCCGCTTCATCTGAAGGCACCGCTTGAGCCACTGCTTCTTGCGCTT
The DNA here is from genome assembly GCA_003023365.1 of Bacteroidetes bacterium QH_7_62_13. Classification (GTDB taxonomy): domain Bacteria; phylum Bacteroidota; class Rhodothermia; order Rhodothermales; family Salinibacteraceae; genus Salinibacter. Next base: position 19,342 of record PXTG01000002.1, read on the forward strand.
CAGCAGCTTCAGGCTCATGTCGGACTGTGGCTTGTGGAATCGTTCTTTCGCCTTGGCGTGCACGTCGCGGACGTGTACATCCATTCCACGATCCTGGAGCGTGCGGGCCAGTCGGTTCGCAAGCGTCGCGCATTCTTTCCGAAGGTCGTCCTCCTGTGCCGACACGTCGAGCGAGTCGGGATCCGGACGCTCAAAGGGTTGACGCTGGACGCGGAGGTTTGAGTTTCCGCCCGTGTCTTCCAGTTCGAGACTATGCGTTTCAATCTCGCTCTCGTCAACCCCGGTAAGGGCCCATTCCGACCGCTCGCTATCCTCCGTCGCCTTCTCGGGCGGGGTCTGCCCGTCCTGGGTGCGCCGGCGCAGGCCCGCCTTCACCTCCCGCGTCATCCAGTCGAGCGTCTGGGAGAGGCCGAGGTCACCGGACGTGAACACGTCGCACACGTTGGCCTCCTCGCTCCAGGCGTCGTAGTAGCGCATCCCGCGAAAGATCTGCTGCAGCGTCTTGGACCGGGCGCTCACGAGGTCCAGCTTCGCGATGACGCTAATCGTCTTGATGTCGGTGCCCTCGCCGATCATGTCCACCTGTACCATGATGTCGACCTCCCCGTTGCGGTAGGCATCGAGGCGCTTCTCCCGCTCTTCACGGGGCACGTCCTGCCCGATGCGCGTGGCCGAAAACCACGAGTAGCGCCGGTCGATGAAGTCGAGCACGTCGGCGGCGTGCCGGTTGCTCATGCACGTCACGAGCATCTGGTGGTTGCGGACGTCGTCCTCCGCCCCGAAGAGGGACGCTCGTTTTTCCTGAAGCCGCCCGATGGCCGGGCCGAGGAGGGTGTCGAGGTATACGTCGTGGAATCGAAGGCTCTTGCGGGCAAAGAACTGGTCGAGGTGGCTGGTGTCGCGTCCCACCTCCTCCTGGAGTTCCGCCAGCGTAAATTCAACCTCCTCGCCGGTATCCTCCTCCACCATCGTGATCGTGTAGTCCACCACGTGCGCTTCGATGCGCTTGAGGATTCCCCCCTCCGCGTGGGCGCCGCGTAGGCTCACTTCGTGGAGCGCCTTATATTGCAACTGCTCGTGTCCGCTCTCGGTCGTCACCGTCTCGTGGGGCACGCCGAAGAGGGGCTTGCCGTCACTGCGGAGGGGCGTGCCCGACAGGCCGATGAGCGAGTCGTACGGCAGCCGCCCCACCGCCCGCGACCATGCGCTCTGCTCGGGCAGGTGGTGGATCTCATCGAGAACGAAAAGGGGACTCCCCCCCTGGCAGTAGCGCTGCAGGCTCCGGTTGCCGGACTCGCCACAGGTGTACTGGTACGTGGCAATCACGATGGGGATGGGATTCTTCAGAAAGACGCGACTCGAATCCGCCACGCAGAACTGCATCGGTGGGGCGCCGATCCATCGGAGCATTCGCCCCATCTCTTCCTGATCGGCGTACTGGTCGCGCAGGTTGCCGCGCGGCACGAACACGACGAGCCGGTCGGCGACGCCCATTGCCCGGGCCACCGCGAAGGACGAAAGCGCCGTGAGCGTCTTGCCGTAGCCGGGCACAAAGACGCCGAGATGATCGGTTTTCCCCTCCTGATAAGCCTTGACCAGCTTGATGAGAAAGGCGTACTGACCGTTCCGGAAGGAAAAGTCATCGGCTGGATTTAAGCCCGGAAGATCGGCGGCAGAAATGGACGAAGCGGACATACGGGGACTGCGGCAAACGAGATGCTGCGAGGGGGCAACCGGGGCGACGGCCCCGATACTGAGCCGTCCGTAATGTACGAGTCATGGGGTGGAGGCGAAAGGGGCTCGCGTGCGCCTTCCTCGGCAACTCATCTCATCCCTAGAGGAGAACGCAGTCGTTACAATCAACCGTTCCGTTGGTTCTTTTTGTGTCCAACACGGGTGAAGATACGCCTCCCAGAAAGAGAAGGGCGCTGGAGTAGTTGCCCACCCAGCTTGCCGTCCCTACCGTCCCTCGTTACCCTCTTTCATGTCGCGGCCCCTTCCCGCGGGAGAACCGAGTCGCCCGTCTTCCCTCTTCCCACCCCACCCAACAAGCATCATGTCCAACAACATCGAAGGAAAAGTCGTCGTGATCACCGGGGCGAGCAGCGGGCTCGGTAAGGCCGCGGCTCGCCACCTGGCCGACTCGGGCGCCCGAGTCGCCTTGGCGGCCCGACGGACCAACCGTCTTGAGACCCTCGCCGACGAGATCACCCAGAACGGCGGATCGGCCCTTCCCGTCACGACCGACGTCACCGAGCGCAAACAGGTGGAGTCACTCGTTGACGCCGCCGTCGATGCATTCGGCAGGATCGACGTCATGCTCAACAACGCCGGCATCATGCCGGTCTCCCCACTCGACCGGCTCAACGTGGACGAATGGGACCGGATGATCGACGTCAATCTCAAGGGCGTCCTCTACGGCATTGCCGCGGCGCTCCCCTACATGCGAGAACAGGCGTCCGGCCACATCATCAACGTCGCCTCCGACGCCGGCCACAAGGTCCATCCGTCAGAGGCCGTGTACGCGGCCACCAAGCACGCCGTGCGGGCGCTTTCCGACGGACTGCGCCAGGAGGTAAAGCCCTACGGCCTTCGCACGACCATTATTTCGCCGGGGGCCGTCGAGTCGGAGCTTCCGGACACCGTCCCCGAAGAAGACGTGGCCGAAGAGATGCGTGCATTGTACGACGAGCACGCCCTTTCCCCCGACTCGTTCGCGCGGGCCGTCGCCTTCGCCATCGAGCAGCCGGAGGAGGTGGACGTGAACGAGATTCTGTACCGGCCGACGAGTCAGAATCTGTAAAACGAAAACTGGGGCCTGGACGGGCCCCGGTTCCGGAGCACGGACACGCGACCTTCCAGGGCTGCGATCGCCTGTACGCCAGTCGTCTTTCGCAGCGACACGGCCGAAAACCGCACTCTCCATGTGCGATGGACCGGCACTCGACGGAGCGATCCTCGGAGTCGAAGAGCGATTCTGGGAGGTCCCGTCATCTCAGGCTCGGCCCCTCCGTGCTAGTAGTGCCAGGGCACGTCGCTCCAGTCGGGCTCGCGGCCCTCGAGGAACGCGTCGCGGCCCTCCTGCGCCTCGTCGGTCATGTAGGCCAGGCGCGTGGCCTCACCCGCAAAGACCTGCTGCCCCACGAGGCCGTCGTCGGCCATGTTGAAGGCGTACTTCAGCATGCGAATGGCCGTCGGACTCTTGCCGTTGATCGTCTCGCCCCAGTCGAGCGCCGTCGACTCTAGCTCATCGTGGGGCACCGCTTCGTTGACCATGCCCATGTCCGCGGCCTCCGCCGCCGAGTACGTTTTGCCCAGGAAGAAAATCTCCCGCGCCTTCTTCTGCCCCACCTGCTGCGCCAGCAGGGCCGACCCGAAGCCGCCGTCGAAGCTGGCCACGTCGGGATCGGTCTGCTTAAACTTGGCGTGCTCGGCGCTGGCGAGGGTCAGGTCGCAGACGACGTGCAGGCTGTGGCCGCCGCCCACGGCCCACCCCGGCACCACGGCAATCACCACCTTCGGCATAAATCGGATGAGGCGCTGTACCTCCAGGATGTGGAGGCGTCCCGGTTGCGTCTCGTCCGCCTCCCCGTCCTCATCCTCGTACTGGTACCCGTCTTCACCGCGGATGCGCTGGTCCCCACCCGACGAGAAGGCCCACTTGTCGTGCTTTTCGGACGGCCCGTTGCCGGTCAGCAGGACACAGCCCACATCCGCACTCTGGCGGGCGTGGTTGAGGGCCTGATACAACTCATCGACCGTCGGCGGGCGGAAGGCGTTTAGCACCTCGGGCCGGTCGAACGCGATGCGCACCGTGCCGTGGTTGGTGGCCCGGTGGTAGGTGACGTCGTCGAAGTCGACGCCCTCGACGGGCGACCAGGCGGTAGAGTCAAAGAGGTCGGATACCATACAAGGACCAGGGTCGGAGTTCATGCGGGATTCGAGCGGCGGCTGCGTTCATCCGAAACGTAAGGATTGGTCGATTCAGAGGCCACCACGCCAGCGTGTTTGTTACTTTTTCGCACCCTCAGTCGTCCCTAGGGAATGAGTGCACAGCATCGACCATATCAGCAACCAGTCCGGGCAGGCTCTTCGGGACGGCCTCTTTCCTCCCGACTCGTAGCGGGCCCTTCAACGGGACTCTCGTCTCTCCGGTCGGTGTGGCGGCGCGTGCGTCGTTCCCGGCTGCACCGATCTTCCCGGCCTCGTGCCCGCGAACCAGCGGGCGAGGACCCGCTCGGCGGGCTTTCCCTGCGGCGTGAAGGCGGTGGGATCCTGTCGATCATCTCGCGGATGCCACTTCCAAATGAAGGCACCGGCGAACCAGGGCGCCGTCCTCATGGTCGAAAAGAACGCCCGGTAGCAGCGGGCCTGAAGGGCCGAGTCGGGACGCACGCCGCTCTCCTCTTCCGGCCACCGCCACGGTGCCCTCGCAGCGGTACGCGCACTGCGGTACCCGATCTCCGTGAACAGGACGGGCGTCTCCGTCCGCCGGTGTATCGCGGCCAGCTCCGCCCGGTGGGCCCGCCAGCGAGTCTGGAGCGTGTCGAGCGACGGATTGGGCGTGTCAACCAGCGGGAAGTAGGCCTGCACGCCGACGTAGTCGAGCGCGTCCCAGAAGGCAATCTCCTCGTACTCGTCGTGCCAGTTGGCGGCGTAGGTGAGGGGGCCGTCGTAGACGGTCCGGACTGTATCGGCGAGGGCGCGAAAGAACTGGGGCCGGGTCGTGGCGGCACGGCTTAGTTCGGTTCCCAGTACCAACACATCGGCGTCGACCTCGGCGGCAAGCCGGGCGTAGATCATCAGAAAACGGCGGTAGCTGTCCTCCCAGCGTCCCCACTTCTCTGGCGAGTTGAATCCGATCTCGCTCCGGTTCTGCTGTTCGTCGTAGCCCCCAATCCAGAGGTGCGGCTTGAGGATCACGCCCATGCCAAGGGAATCGGCCCGACGAGCAAGAGCACGGATGCCCCGGTGCGACTCGCTGTACCACCCGTCGCTCGTGTCGACACGCACCTGCGGGTCGTCCGCCGCCCGTTGCCAGCCGAAAGAGACCAGGGTAATGTGGGTGACGCCGAGATTCCGCAACCGGGACAACAGACCGGGCTCGGGGGGATGCCGGGCATCTAGTGTCACCGAACGAACGTCGAAGGCGGGGGCGTCCGGGACGGTGTCGACCACCGCTTCTCGATCCGCCCCTCCCTCCTTCGTCGTCAACTCTGCGTCCCAACAGCCGAGGAGGAGCACGGTGGTGCCGAGCAGGCTACCATAGACGAGGCTGAGGAAGCGGGACGAAGACATGGGAGAACGTTGAGAGTAGAAGGAGGATCTAAACTTCCGGATCGTCTCCGTGTTGCCGCCGCCGACGTACCCTCTTCGCGAATGTAGCCTGTTGCTCCACTGATTGGTGGAATAATCTCTTCGGCCCCGAGTACACCCGTTCTATCATTTTTTCGAAATCCTCGCCGGTCATGGACGTCCTGCTGCAATCCCCCACCACCCTTGCGCTGCTCCTCCTCAACCTCGGCATCAGCGGCTACGCCATGCTGGTGGACCTCCGGCTCATCGATGAGCTTTCCTTCCGCCCCGTCCGAATCCGCGAGCAGGGCGAGTACTACCGGTTCCTTACCGCCGGTTTCGTACACGGCGGCGGCGCGCACCTCGCCTTCAACATGATTACACTCTACTTCTTCGGCCCACAACTGGAACGACTACTCAGCCCGGGCGCATTTCTGGTGCTCTACTTCGGCTCGGAGTTCGCCGCCCACGGGCTTACCTATCTCATGCATCGCACCGATCCTCAGTACGCGGCGGTTGGGGCCTCCGGTGCTATCAGCGGCGTGCTGTTTGCATTCTGTCTGTACTTCCCGCTCCGCATGCTCGGCGTCATGATGGTGATTCCGATGCCCGCCATCCTGTTCGCAGTGCTGTATGTGGTGGTGTCGATCTACGCGATCGGACGACGGCAACCGGGCACGCGCGGCGGCATTGCCCACGAAGCTCATCTGGGCGGCGCACTCGGGGGCGTCCTGCTCACAATTCTGATCGATTACCCCCGCCCCATCAATTCCTTCCTACGCGAGATGCAAAGCCTGCTCGGGTAGAGAACCACGCCACGCGCCAGCCGGCACGCTGACCGCCCTCCACGTCCGACCGGTAGGAGTCGCCGACGTACAAGATCTCGTTGGGCTCTCCCCCCGCCTCCTCGGTGGCGTGGGCGAACGCCTGCGGGTCCGGCTTGAGGACGCCGGTCTCCTCACACACCACGATGGCATCGGCTCGCTCGCGCAGCGTGGGAAATTGATCCAACTTCTGCGCCTGCACCTCGGCGAAGCCGTTGGTCATGATGCCCACCGGCCGGTTCTCCGCAATAGACTCGTAGGCCCTCCGCGCCCCTGGAATGAACTGCCAGTGCGCCGCGTAGCGCTGCATGTAGTAGCGCCCCACGAGGGAGGGGTCGGCGTGCGGGGCATCAACGGCCTCTAGCAGTCGAGCAAAGCGTTGATGCTGCACGGTGTCCTTCTCAATTTCTCCGTCGGCGTAGCGACGCCACAGCGGCGCATTGATGGCGTGGTATTTTTCCTGCAATTCGTCGACCGAGAGCGTCCCGAAAATCGCCCGGTAGCGGTCTCGCACATCGGCCAGGGCCGTGCGCTCCGCGTGCTCGTGATCGAGGAGCGTGTCGTCCAGATCGAAATATACAAATTCGACGTCGTCCATTAGCGGGTTAAGCAGTTGCAACAGGGAAAATGGTCATCTCCACCAAGATCCGGTGGGAAGTGATGGGCCCCCGCCCCGCCGCCAGACGAATGCAGGTTTCGTTTTGCACACGGTGGGTGCGTGGTCACTGTTCGTCCAGTGCACACTCGAAGAGCGCGTACTCTTTGTCCTTCACGCCCCCGAGCGACTCGACGTGGTTCTTGAGGCGGTCGTTGCTGTCGAGCACCCAGCTCATCTCGCAGGCATCGTACCCGTTGGCGGGGCCGCGCTCGGTGGTCTCAAGGACGAGCATGCTGTCGAGTCCCTTCCCCTGGAACTCGGGGCGGATGCCCATAAGGGGCATGCGGCACTCGTAAGTGCCGTACGTCAGGTAAAGATAGAGCTTCGGCAGGCCCCACGGAAAGAGGCGTCCGTCGGACACGTGGCGCAGGGCTTGGTTCACGTTGGGGAGGGCAATGGAGAACCCCACCGGTCGTCCCTCGTGCTCGACGATAAACACAAGCTCGGGCTCTAGAACCTGCTCCATCTCCTCGGCAAGCTGCAGAAACTCCGCCTCCGTGACGGGCACGAAGCCCCAGTTTTGGGCCCACGCCTCGTTGTAGATCTCGCGGATGGTACGAGCCTCTTCCTCAAACCGGTCGAGGTCGATGGAGCGGACCGAAAGGCCCGGCGTGCGCTTCTTCACGACCTCCACCCCGCGCCGTAGCCGTTCGTAGTCGCAATACTTTTTGTGGAGGTAGTAGGCCCACATCGTCATGCTGCGGCCAAACCCGTAGCGCTCCAGAAAATCCTCGTGGTACGGGGGGTTGTAGGGCATGAGAATGGCCGGCTCCCGGTCGAATCCGTCCACCAGCAGACCGGCGGTATCGTTGAGTGAGGGGTTGGTGGGACCGCGCATGCGCTTGAGGCCCTCCCCGCGCACCCAGTCGGCGGCGGCGTCGAGGAGGGCCTCGGCCACAGCGTAGTCCTCCACGCATTCGAAGAAGCCAAAGAAGCCCGTGCCGTCCTCGTAGGTCCGGAGGTGCATCCCGTTCACGATTCCGGCGATGCGCCCCACGACGGCCCCCGACGCATCTTCGGCGAGGAACAGCTGCATGTCTCCGTGCTCGAAAAACGCATTGTCGGAAGGGTCGAGCGTCGACTTCACATCGCGACGGAGCGGCGGAACCCAGGCCGGATACCGATCCGGATAGAAGTCGTACGGCATGTCGATGAAACGGGATCGGTCCCTCCGCCCCTCAACGGGGCGAACGGTGACGGAGGAAGGGGACACCGACATTCAGGATCGGACGGAGTTGGGAGACAACAAACGAACGCCGCCGCCCCCGCAGAGGTGCAGGGAACGACGGCGTGCGTACGTGGCGGAAGGCGTTGCTGTTCGGCGGGCGGCCTACTCGGCGGGGGGCGCGTGGTGCCCATTCGTACCGATCACACCGTGCTTCTTGCCCACCTTCCGAAAGGCATCAAGAATGCGATTGAGCTCTTCGTCGGTATGGGTGGCCATGTACGAGGTCCGCATGAGGGACTGTCCTTTCGGGACGGCCGGGGGCACGACGGCGTTCACGAACACTCCTTCCGAGAGCAGGTCACGCCAGAACCGAAAGCACCTCTCCATGTCGCCGATGACGACCGGAATGATCGGTGTTTCACTCTCCCACACGTCGAAGCCAAGGTCGCGGAATCCGTCCCGCATGTAATCGGAGACCTCTTCGAGCCGGTCGAGGCGCTCGGGCTCGTTTTCCAGAATGTCGAGGCTCTTGAGGACCGTCGCTACGGTGGCGGGGGGCATCGACGCGCTGAAGATATGGGTCGACGCCTCGTGACGGATGTACTCAATCACGTCGCGGTCCCCGACGGCGAATCCTCCGATCGAGGCAAAGCTCTTCGAGAAGGTTCCCGTGATCAGATGCACGTCATCTTTCAGGCCGAAGGTGGAGGCGGATCCCCGTCCCCCGTCGCCGATTACGCCAATCGCGTGGGCGTCATCGAGCATGAGCGCTGCGTCGAACTCGTTGGCCAGCTCCAGCAGGTCGGGCACCCTGGCCACCTTGCCGCTCATCGAGAAGACCCCATCGGTCGCAATCAGCTTGCCGGCATTGGGGCTTTCCTTGTCGGCCCGCTCCAACATGCGGCGCAGGTGCCCCATGTCGTTATGCCGGTAGCGTCGCGTCTCGGCTAGGCTCGTTCTCAGTCCCTGATTGATACAGGCATGATTGTCCTTGTCGGAAAAGATGATGTCGCCCCGTCCGGCGACGGCCTGGAGCACGCCCTCATTGGTCATGTACCCCGTAGAAAACAGGACGGCCTTCTCCTTCCCCATGAAGTTCGCCAACCGCTCCTCCAACTCCAGGTGCATGTCGAGCGTGCCGTTTAGGAAGCGGCTCCCCGTACAGCCCGTGCCGTATTTGTCAACGGCCTCCTTCGCCGCCTCCTTTACGCGGGGGTCGGAGGTAAGCCCCAGATAGTTGTTCGAGCCCGCCATGACGACCTCCTCCCCATCCATCACGGCCTGCGTGCCTTCGCTTTCCTCGATGGGACGGAAGTAGGGATAGAGATCCGCCCGCTTGATTTTGGCGTAGTCCCCGGACGGATCGAAAAACTCGTGACACTTCTCGAAAAGCGACGGCTCGTCGTCGGCGTCGGACTCAACCGCCTTCGTCCGAACGAACTCGTGAGGCCGCTTTTTTTGATCGGGCATTGTCATAAGCAAGAGCGTAATGCGTAGGCAGGTATAAGCTCACAGAGAAACCTCCCAATTCGGGACCTCGGAGAGGGTTGCTGCTCTGTTTTCCCACTATATCTAAATAACGTCGCACCGTCTGCGTCGGAAGTAACACCGTTAACACTGGGTGTTCACGGACTGCGGTGCGGGGCACCATGGGAACAACGATTCGACACACTTGGCTTGTACGCTTTCCCACCTGCGCGTTTCCCGCCTCATCGAGGTTTTTCAATACCCGGAAGGGCTTTTTCCCCGCTCAGATTTAGGTTTGTGTATCCTTTCACATCCTCTCGGGCCGATACGGGACCCACTCCGCTCTCGCTCCCCCGCGTGCCCCCCGGACACTCATTTTACCAACGCGTAATTCATGAGGCCTTTCACCGGACACAGATCTTTGACCACGGATCTATCTTCTAAAAGCGCATCTGAATGCGGAGACCAATCCCGTCCCGAACCGTCGAAGACCCAGACGGGATCGGCCCCGATCGGGAAGCACTGAGGGCGGTCCGGATCGGTCCCACAGTCCCCGTCGGCCGTACCCGTACCGCGAGCTCTTCGTCCACGTCGAACGTGAGGAGGTGGGCACTCACGTATGCGTCGAGCAACGTGAGGGCGTAGAAGAGTCCCGCTCCCAGAATGGCAAGGTCCCGCTGCCGCCGGAGCTCGTCGCGCTGGCTTCGGACTTCGTCTAGTCGCACCGTTCCCCCAAGAAAGAGTTCTTCCTTCACGCGATTAAACTGGGTCCTGTATTGACGATAGGGATTTTCGCCCTCGCCCGCCCGTTCCCGCCCAATTCCGAAGAGGTGGGCCCGGTCGAAGAGCCGGTATCTCTGCTGCGAGCGATAGATACGGAACGCAAGTCCAGCGAGTCCCGCGTAGACGAGGGGGATTTTGTAGTGCTGTCGGTTGTAGTACTGCCCCCAACCCGGCACAGCAGCAGTGCGCCAGAGCGCGCCCTTCGGGGAATGATCGGGCGGGAATCCCTTTTCCTTGAGCATCTCGGCCCGCACACTGTCGGGTTGTGCCTGAACCCCCCTCCCCCCCAGACTGCCCACCAGAATCGACAGCCCCGCAATGACCGAAATAAGCGGAATGCGCAGATGGGGCATGGCGATGAACAGTGACCAGCGGAACGAGCGAGGCCGACCGCCGCGGCGCCGAGCGGCTCCGGCGGGGCCTGGAGACCCGGACCCGAGAAACTACTCTTCCGTCATCAGCTCCACCAGGCGTTCGAGGTCTTCCTCGGAGTAGTAAGAGACCTCAATCGTTCCCTCGCCGTCCTTCTTATGGGTGATCTGTACCTGTGTACTGAACCGGGACCGGAGCTTGCTTCGGTACTCTTCGAGCTGAAGCTCTTCCCGGTCGGGGGAGGCGGAGGGAACCGGGCTCTCTTCCTCCTCGTCGTCGGCCCCCTCCTCCTGATCCTCGTGCCAGGTTCGTGCCCGACGCTCCACCTCTCGTACCGAGAGATCCTCCTCAATCGTCGCTTCCAGGAGTTCGACCTGCGCCTCTTCGTCGTCGATGGCGATAAGGGCCCGGGCGTGACCCATCGCCACCTCTTTGTCGCGGAGGGCCGCCTGGACCCGGGGCGGAAGGCGCAGCAGCCGCAAGAAGTTGGATACGGTAGCGCGGCTCTTGCTCACCTTTTCGGAGACCTCCTCCTGGGTAAGCCCGCACTCCTCCATGAGACGCTGGTAGCCAAGGGCAACCTCGATGGGATTCAACTCCTCGCGCTGGACGTTCTCCACAAGAGCCATCTCCAGCATCTCCTCGGAGCTGGCCTTCCGGATGAATGCCGGCAGGCGCTCCACCCCCGCGCGCCGGGCCGCTCGCAGGCGCCGTTCGCCCGAGATAATTTCGAACTGGCCGTCGTTGAGGGCCCGGACGGTGATGGGCTGAATCACGCCGAGCTCTCTGATGGATGCGGCCAACTCGTCGAGTGCCTCGTCCTTGAACTCCTGTCGGGGCTGGTACGGGTTGGGGCGGATGCGCTCGATGGCCACCTCCGCCACGCGCCCCAGAAGCCGCGTACCGTCCTCAAACTGGTAGAGCTGGCTCTCAGAGACGTCTTCGCCACTCTTCTCCTCCGGGGCCTGCTCCTCTTCCTCCTCGGAGGGGATAAGCGCGTTCAGTCCTTTTCCAAGTGCGGAGTCGTCAGCCATACTGAATAGACGTCGAGGAGATAAATGACGGGCAATGCCTGAACAACGCGGGGAATGAGCACCCCGGACTCGTTCTTCTATGTGTCGGATCCGCAGGGCGCAATCCAGTAGATGGTGGACCTCCCCGCTTTTCCAAATTGCGCATCACGCTCGATCCATCGAAAGCACCTGCCCTTTCGAATTTTAAGCTACGTATCGCCCAAACAACAACCTATAGCGAGAAGTCGTCGGCCGGTGTCGATTCTCCCTCGGCCCCGGAGGAGTCCTCCCCAATGGTTTCCGAAACGCTCTCCCCGTCGGCGTTCTCCGAGGAGGACGAAGCTGTAGACGACTGAGCAGCGTTCCCGCCCGGTTCCGCCTCCCCGTTCTCACTGGTGTGGTGGCCTTCAATGTACTCCTGGTTCTTCTCTAAAATCTCGCGGGCCAGTGCCATGTAATTCTTGGCCCCCTTACTGGAAGCCTCGTATAGAATAGCGGGCTTTCCGAAGCTCGGGGCCTCCGATAGTCGCACATTCCGCTGCACAATGGTCTCGAACACCTTGTCGCCGAAGTAACTTCGAACCTCCCGTGCGACCTGATTGGACAGATTCAGGCGCGTGTCGAACATCGTCAGCAGGACGCCCTCAATCTCGAGATCGGGGTTGAGGTGCTGACGTACAATCTTGATGGTGTTGAGCAGCTGCCCGAGGCCTTCCAGCGCGAAGTATTCGGCCTGCACCGGAATGAGTACCGAATTGGCGGCCGTGAGCGAGTTAAGCGTGAGAAGCCCGAGGGACGGCGGACAGTCGATCACCACAAAGTCGTACTTGCGCCGAACGCGGGGAAGCGCATTGCTCAGAATTTTCTCCCGCTGCATCTCGTCAATCATCTCGATCTCGGCGCCGACGAGATTAATGTGGCTCGGCAGCATATCGAGGAACGGCATCTCCGTCGTCACGACCGCTTCGGCGGCGGGCACCTCCCCGATAAGAACCTCATAGATGGAGGCACTGATCTCGTCCTCCCCCAACCCGATTCCGGACGTACAATTGGCCTGGGGATCGATGTCGAGGAGGAGCGTTGAATGCTCGGTCGCCGCCAGTGACGCGGCCAGGTTGATGGCCGTCGTCGTTTTCCCTACGCCGCCCTTCTGATTTGCGATGGCGATGACTTTGCCCATAGGCGTTCACACTCTTTGAGAAAGGGACGGATGTCCCCGCCCCCCATAATCCGTCGAGGTTCCATTTGCACGATCGTCGTTCACTGGCGCCGCACCTGGGTGCGTCCCGTCACTCCCTTCGGGAGACTTCCAGGCAACGTCTAAGTTACGAAATGCCATGCGTCAATGTCTACCCGCACAGCGTAGTGTCACGGTCTCTTCGAATGATCCGAAGTACAGACCGATTCCGGATCACTGCTCCGGACATAAGGTTGGACATTTGCGGCGACAGCAGTGAACGCTCGGTCATGAACCGGTGCCCGCCGGGACGTGTTCGCCCCCGAGCATGCGGTACGACGAAACGAGTAGCGAAGGGATCAACACCGGCCCTCTTCTTTCGTCCTCGGGCCTCCGCCCCCAAACTCGGGCTGGGGCGGTTGATACAGCCTCATTTTTCTCTTTCCACCACCGCCTCGATTGTCATGGCGCGCCGGATCGTGTTGCGTTCGGAGGAAGAGCCCGATCGGCCTTCCTCCGAAGACCTGACGATCGATTACGAGGGGGAACTGAACCCGCAACAGCACGCCGCCGCTACGGCCGGGGACGGGTCCCTCCTCATCGTGGCCGGGGCCGGCACCGGAAAGACGCGCACCCTCATCTACCGGCTGGCGTACCTCGTGGAGACGGGCACCGACCCCGGGCGCATCGTGCTGCTTACGTTCACGCGGCGGGCCGCAAACGACATGACCGCCCGGGCCGCTCAGTTGCTCGACGGGCGCTGCGAACAAGTGCAGGGCGGCACCTTCCACGCCTTCTGCCTGCAGGTGCTGCGCCGCCACGCCCCCGCCCTCGACCTCCCGCGGAACTTTACCGTCCTCGACGCCGCCGACGCGGCCGACGTGATCAGCGTCCTCCGCGCCCGCGGCGACTATGGAGACGGGGAGGAGCGCTTCCCCCAGAAGAAGACGCTCTACAGCATGTTCTCGGCGGCCACGAACCGGGACGAGACCCTCCGCGAGGTACTTACCCGACGCTATCCCCAGTACACGGGACAGCTCGACGCCCTCAAGCAGCTCCGGACCGAGTTCCGCCAGTACAAGCAGGCCCACGGGATGCTCGACTTCGACGACCTGCTGGAGCGAACCCTTGAGCTCTTCGATACGGACGATGAGATCCGTCGACAGGTCGCCGGTCGGTGCAGGCACGTCCTCGTGGACGAGTACCAGGACACAAATGCTCTTCAGGCCGCTCTCGTGAAGCAGTTCGCGTCGGTCCACGGCAACGTCACCGTCGTGGGCGACGACGCGCAAAGCATCTACCGCTTCCGCGGTGCGGATTTCCGCAACATCTTTCGCTTTCCCGATGAGTTTCCCAACGCGGAGGTCCTGAAGCTAGAGCAGAATTACCGCTCTACCCAACCCATCCTGGATCTCGCCAACCACGTGATTGATCAGGCAGACCGATCCTACGAGAAGGAGCTTTTCAGTGAGAACGAGGAAGGGGACCTGCCGGCCCTCGTTCCCGCGGCCGACGGGGAAATGGAGAGTCGGTTCGTGGCGCAGATGATCATGCGGCTCCGCGAGGACGGCGTTTCCCTCAGCGACATCGCCGTCCTCTTCCGCAGTAGCCACAATGCTTACGACCTGGAGGTGGAGCTGAACCGGCGCAACATTCCCTTCGTGAAGTACGGCGGCATGAAGCTCAACGAGGCCGCCCACATCAAGGACGTGCTCGCTCACCTGAAGGTGGCCGAGAACCCACAGGACGCCGCCTCCTGGAACCGGATCCTCCAACTTATCCACGGCATCGGTCCCAAGACGGCCCAGGACCTCATCGAGTGGACCACCGAGGCCGCCGATGATCCGTTCGTGCCCGGAGACGGCACGCCGTTTTCCTCGCGGTACGTGTCCCGCCTCAAGGAACTACTCGGGGTGCTCCGCTCCATCCGCGACCCAGACATGCCGCCGTCCGAACAGGTGGAGGCGGTGCTCGACTACTACCAGCCCATTTTTGAGGAGGAGTACGCGGAGGATTACCCGAAGCGCGAGCCGGACCTGGACCACCTCGCCGGCCTCGCCGCCAACTACCAGAGCCGCCAGCGCTTCCTCGAATCTCTCGCCCTCGACCCGATTGAGTTGACGGCCCTCGACCAAGAGGCCGCCGAGGACGACGAGCCCCCTCTCGTGCTCTCGACGATTCACTCTGCGAAGGGACTCGAATTCCACACCGTTTTCCTCATTCGCGCGCTCGACGGCACCATTCCCTCGCGCCACGCGTTGCGGGAGGATGACGGCATCGATGAGGAATTGCGACTCTTCTACGTGGCCTGCACGCGGGCGGAACAGAACCTCTTCATCTCCTACCCGATGACGCAGTACCGGCGCTCGTACGGCGAATACATGACTGATCCCAGCCGGTTTGTCGACGACATCCCGGAGAAGGTGCTGGAGCCGGTACGGCTCGTGGAGGAAGATGCCCCCGAGGCCGTGGAGGCGCCCGACGAGCCCGAACAGCTCACGGACGGAACGCATCGGCCCGACGGAGACGCGAACAAGGCCGAACCGCCGAGTCGTCCCAACCACGACCCGTCCGACGCCGATGGGCTTCCCTTTTAGTCGTTGCCGCCCCCCTCATTTCTCCAATTTGCCTGCCTACTCATGGATCTTGAGCGTGGATCGACCTTCCGGGACGCAGAGTCCGTGGCGGATCTCCCGCTTAATATTGCTGAGATCGGGCTGGACCGGCTCGATTTTCATCGTGGGATGGAGCGCAGGGACCCCAGTCGGCTTCAAACTTGGCTACCGGCTCGACGAAACGACGTTCTACAGCGCGAAAGGAGGAGTACGCGAGGCCTACCGGCGCAACGGCATCGCCCGAGCCCTGCTCTACGCCATGCTCGACGTCGTCGAGGCTCGCGGCTACGACCGCTTCGTCTACGACACCTTTCCGAACAAGCATCCCGGCATGACGGTGATGGGGCTCGACGAGGACTTCACGGTCGTCCGCGCCGGATACAGTCCTCGTTATCAGGACTACCGTCTCCGCTTTGCGCTTCCGCTCGACGAGACGAGCGACGGTCCGGCGTAGCGCGGGTCGAAGCGTGGAGACTCGTGTGCTCCGAACGCACGGTGGGGCAGAGAGAACATGGGCGAGTGGGAGAACGGGCAAATCCGTTGTGCCGAAAACGATCGTGCGAAGCCGTCATTCCAGCGTGATCGATTTTTGAACCCTCAGCGGCTATCTTTACCCATACTCCCGCTCTCCCTCTCTCCCACTTCCCCTTTCCCAACCATGGATCGCGACGCCGCCAAGCAGGCCGCCGGACAGGAAGCAGCCACCCTCGTCCGGGACGGAATGACGCTGGGCCTGGGGACCGGCTCGACGACGGCGTACGCCCTCGAAGCCATCGGACGACGAAGAAAGGACGAGGGGCTCGACGTTCGAGGGGTGCCGACCTCCCTGGGGGCCGAACGACTGGCCCGCCGTCACGGCATTCCCCTCACCACCCTCGACGAAAACCCGCAGTTGGACCTCGGGATCGATGGAGCCGACGAGGTCGACGCGTCCTTATCCCTCATCAAAGGAGGCGGCGGCGCCCACACCCGTGAGAAAGTAGTGGCGACCCAGTGTGAGCGCTTCGTCGTGATCGTCGATCCGTCCAAGACCGTCGAGCAACTCGGTGCCACTCACCCGCTCCCCGTCGAAGTGGTGCCGATGGCCGTCACGCCCGTCTCTCAGGCACTGGCCGATCTGGGGGCCGACCCAGAACTGCGTATGGCCGAGGCCAAAGACGGACCCGCAGTCACCGATCAAGGCTTCTGGCTCGTCGACGCCCACTTTCCCGACGGCATTCCGGATCCGGAGGGCATAAATCGGACCCTCAACGCCCAGCCCGGCATCCTCGACCACGGCCTGTTCCTGAATGTGGCCACCGATGCCATCGTGGGGCATCCCGATGGAGACATCACACGGCGTACACCCTGAGTGTCTTTCCAAACGGAAAAACAGACCCCTAAAACAAAAAGCGCACTGCCTCCAATGCGGCCGGGGGCAGTGCGCTTCCTAATTGGGCTCAGAGGAGCGTCTCTACTGAAGTTTGAACGTCACCGGAAGAGACATCTGAACTTTTACCGGCTCACCGCGCTGCTGACCGGGCTCGCACTCAAGGGTCTTCACCTTCTCAAGGACCTCCTGGTTGAGCAACTTGTGGACGCCGCGGGTGATCTTCGGATTGGTGACTCTCCCTTCTTCGTTCACGACGAACTGTACGAAGACGCGCCCTTCGATTCCGGCCTTCCGCGCAAAGCTCGGATAATCAACTTTCCCCTGCAGCTTCTCCCGTCCTCCGCAGTCGGGCTGATTCTCAACAACGACAAAAATCTCGTCTTCCTCCTCCTCTTCCTCCTCGGGTTCGGGCGGCCCCTGATCCGTGTTCAGGGATTCATCCAGGTCAAGAGAGGCGCTGAAGTCGACGTCTTCATTTTCAATCGTCTTGTTATTCGGCACCTCGACCGGCACGGGGGGCTTGGGCGGAGGCGGCGGCTTCGTCTCCTGCTCGGTTTGCTGAATCTCTTCCATTTCGACGGTCTCCTGCTCCTGCAGGTTCACCTCGAAGGTATCACTCGGGCGATAGTTGAGCTGGAACGCGACGACGAGAATGAGGAGCGAGAGGGTGAGGCCGACCTGGACAAACAGCCGGTACCACTTCCGGAGATCCGCCCCTTCTTCTTTGCGCATGGCCATGGGTCGTGTGCCGTTGTTCTCAGAATACGATGCCGCCGACTGTGACGGACGTGTGAGTGTGGGATATTCTGTTTACCCTGCTCCTAAATGGGTGTTTCACAGAGTCGCAGTCAGGGAAGAAGCGCGGCAGTCTACCGACGGGATTCGTCCACCTTGCGTCCCATTCGATAGAACACTCCGTAGGTAATTACGGAGAGGAGAAGACCAATTCCGTTTGCGAGAGCGTCGTACGGGTCAGCGGTCCGCTTTAACGGAAGGAGGTGCTGATAAAATTCCGTCCCCACCGCAAAGAGGGCTCCGGCTCCGAGGACCCGGAGCGCCTGCCGACGAAACAAACCCGGGGATTCGTCCCTGGGTGGGCATACCGTTCGCATCCACAACGTCCCGAAGGCCGCGAAGAGCCCGGCGTGAATGGCCTTGTCGGCACTCAACGCCGGACCGAGGGGACTGAGCGACGCGGCGGGAATGGAGCACGCAGCCACAATGGCGATGGTCCAAAACCCGGCCAGCCACCGGTAGTGCTCCGTCGAGAGTCGAGAGAGGAAGCCCATAAAATTCCGCGGTCGAAGTGAGAAGCCAAGTGCGCAGTTTCACTAGTGCATGCCCGATGTCGGACAGATCGATCATCACGGATCGACCTCAAGGCACTCACGAGTTACCTCAGGCAACTCGTCTATCAGATCGGAAGCGGACATCGTGCGCGGATCGCGGGTGGACGTGTATTGTTGCGCGGCGGCACCCCCTAGATGGAGCGCCGCGGCGGCAGCCTGGATTGGCGGTAGCCCCTGCGCAAGCAATCCTACGCACTGTCCAGCTAGCACGTCTCCGGTGCCCGCCGTGGCGAGGGCAGCGGTCCCCGTACGGCCGACGTAGGTACGGCCTTCGGGGTCGGCAACGATGCTCGGCTGGCCTTTCAACAGAAGCACGACGTTCCACCGCCGGGCGTACTCCTGGACCGTGCGGACCCGGTCCGTGCGTTCAACGTTCCCCGCAAGCCGGCGAAATTCCCCAATGTGCGGCGTGAGAATCCACGACTCATCGGCGTGCTCGGTCCAGTCCGCATCCAGATCGGCGAGGGCATTGAGCCCGTCGGCGTCAAGGACCAGAGGAGCGTCGTTGTCCCTGAGAAGGCGGTGAACGAAACGGCGGGTGTCCGCCCCCCGCCCCAGGCCCGGACCTACAAGCAGCGCATCGGCCTGCTCGCCCAAAACACGCTCGACGGCATTCGGGGAGACCCCCTCGTCGGTTACAGAAAGGGGAAGCGTTGGCACGGTCGTCAGCGTACCGGCGATCGTGGACTGTACGGGCTCGGGGCAGGCACACGTTACGTATCCGGCCCCACTGCGTACCGCGGCCCGGGAGGCCAGGGTGGGGGCGCCGGAGAATCGCCTACTCCCCCCTATCACCATCGCCCTCCCTACGCTATACTTGTACGCACCCCGCGGACGCGTCGGCCACCATACCCGAACGGCCGCGTCGGTTGTCTCGCGCACACAGCCCGGCTCTTGGGCTACTCGGTCGAGGATGAAACCGGGGATACCAATGTCAATGACGTCCACGTCTCCTGCGTATTCGGGCCCGTCCCCGACGAGTAGGCCCGTCTTCAGCGCGGCCATCGTGACCGTACGGTCGGCCTGGACGGCGGTCCCCAATACCGCCCCCGTGTCGCTATGGAGCCCGGTAGGCACGTCGAGGGCCACGGTGGGAGCCGGGCGCCCGTTCACCCACTCGACGAAGCCCCGGAGGGGCTCGCGGACATCACTCGTGAGCCCGGTGCCCAGAAGGGCATCCACGTAGAGACGGGGCCCGAGTCGATTGGCGGTGGTCGTGAGGGCGTCGCGTCGGGCTCGCTCGTAAGCACCACGTGGACGCGGGCCCCCGCTTCGTACAAACGGCGGGCCACGACAAGTCCATCCCCCCCGTTGTTGCCCTTTCCGCAAAGCACCACGACGGTGGTCCCTCCCAACGGCCCGTAGGTCGACTGGATGGCCTCCGCACACCCTCGCCCCGCCGACTCCATAAGCGTAAAACTCGGGATGCCGTACTCCTCGATCGTGTACCGGTCCGCTTCCCGCATGGCCTCGGCCGTGAGTGCGGGGGGCGCCGGATGATCGGTCGAGACGGTTGGCATTGGTAACTTGGTTCTTGTGCGTAGTACGCGACGGAAATACACCCCTAGCGGCCGGTGGTGTCGGGGGCCATCGAGTTGGGGGCTGTGGTGTCGGACGCCGGGGGAGAAGGCCTCGACGACGGCCTGGACCGCAACAGGGGGATGCGGAGGGGGGCGGGAAGGACGTTGGTCCATCGGGGCCGGGAGTCCACCGCCTCGTCGCTCCACGTGAGTGGTTCCACCGGTACGTGAGGGGCAACTCGGCCTCCATCCCAGCGCCCGTTCTCGTTTCGGTCGAGGAAGGCACGAAACCGGAACGCACCCTCCGGAAGGTTCCGAAATACAAAGGTGCTTCCCGGCGGAACCGTACGGGTGCGACGATCGAGCGGAATGGTACTTTTCGTGGAAATGAGTTCCACGACGATGGGAGCGGACCGTCGTGCGGAATCGCGGACGGCCACAGCCCCTCCGGCCGCACGCCCGGTGTCCGGCGGCGCCCTGCCGGACGTATCGGGGGCTGCCTCGCGCCGGGCTGAATCGGCAACGCTCGTCTCTGAGGGCCCCTCTTCTCGCGTCTTCCTCGTTCGCACCGTGTCGGCGAGGACAACACGCCCCTCCAGTCCGCCCAGCCTCCGACCTTTGACCCGCCGGAACCGTCGCTCGTACGTCGTATCGGGTCCTGCCAGAACGCCTCCGTTCACCCGCAGTTCGACGAACGCACCAGCAGCCAGGGAATCGTCCGGGCGTACCCGATAGGTGCGGCCGTTACTCGCCGCGACGGTATAGGACCGAGGGCGGCCGGTCGTGTCCGTCAGGGCCAGCGCGCGGCGGAGCGTGGTGCTGTCCGGGGGCCGATTCAAGCGCACCCCCGGCTGCTGACCGGGAAGGAGCGGATACGACCCAACTGTGTCGGCCGACACATCCTCCGGGACGAAGGTACGAAAGCGTGTACGGGTGGTGTCCGGCCGCGAGGCGGCCCGGAAGTGGGCGGTATCCGGCACGAGCGCCTGACCGAGCGTGTCGGTGACCAGATTGGACGAAAGGGGCAGGACGTGGCGCCGAGCCTCCATGGGGGCCGTTCGCAGAATCACTGCGTCGGCCCGGCTGGACGACTTATACACGGACTGAACGGCAACTGTCGCGTCGGCCACAGAGTCGCGGAGAGACCACGCCTCCGGACGCCGGCCGGCCAACCGGACCGGCTCGTCGAAGCTGAGGCGTAGGCGTTGCCGACTCAAGGGTTGTGCTCGCTGGTAGCGAGGGGCAAGCGTATCGATCTTCGTGAGGAGCCAGGGGACAGGAACCTCCGCCCGGTCCTTCTTTGCCGAAAGGGCAGGCCGGGGCGGCACCGCAAAAGACTCCGTCGGATCCGGCTTGCGATTTCGGTTGTTATCTCGGAGGGCAACCACGTAGTAGCGCTGCTCTCGGAGGTACTCGAACGTGAATGAGCCGTCCTCACCGGTCTGCGTCCGATAGGCAGGACGAGCGGGCAATGGGGTCGGCGGAGTGGCCGTCGAATCCGGCAATGCGTAGGCAAATACGTCGACCCCGGGCTGAGGCTCCGCATTGCGTGGTTCTACAACGCGCCCCACGATCCGTCCGCGGTTGATGCGCGGCCCTGTCGAGAACGCGATGGTGATTGGCTGATCCAAAGAGACCCCTCGGGCATCGCTCAGATTCGTGTCGAGGGTAAAGAGATAGGTTGTGCTGTCCCGCAGCGACGCTGGGAGCTCCAGGTCCACGGCTTGGTCGTTCCAGTCAAACCGAATCTGCTCGTCGAAGGTGGGCGTTACCGAGAGGGCCTGCGGGAGACTGCTCCGCTCAACGTACTCCGAAAACCGAATTGTCACGGTCCGGGTGTCGGTGGGAACGTTCACCGTATCCTGGACCGGTCGCGTCTCCACGACCGAGGGTGGCGTCTCATCGCGGGGGCCTCCGCTCGGCGCAACCGGATTGGCACAGCCCTCAAGGGCGATGACAACTCCTCCCAACAGAAGCAGTAGTCCCCCAATCCGCGTCCAGTTTAGAGGGAACCGATTCAGTCCCTCGCGCACACGTCTAAACGGCCGCACATCTCGTTCAATCCTATGCATAAATGCCCCGCAATCGAAGGGCCTCAGCGACCTTCCGTACCCCCATCACGTACGCTCCGATCCGAAGCGAGACGTCGTGCTTCTCCGCCGTTTCGTATACCTTCGCGAAGGCATCCTGCATCATCCGATCGAGCCGCTGATTGACCCGCTCCTCCGTCCAGAAGTAGCCCTGCCGGTCCTGCACCCATTCGAAGTAGGAGACCGTCACGCCCCCTGCGTTCGCCAGAATGTCGGGGATGACGAGAACCCCTTTATCCCGAAGCACCGTATCGGCTTCCGGAAGCGTTGGGCCGTTGGCCCCCTCGACGATAATTCGGGCACCCGTATCCTCAGCAATCTCTTCGTCAATTTGATCTTCTTTCGCCGCCGGGACGAGCACATCCGCGTCGAGCGTAAGTAGCTCCTCATTCGTGATTTGTTCGGCGTCCGGATAGCCCTCCAGCGTCCCCCCATTTTCTTGGACGTAGGTCTGCATCTTTTTGATGTCGAGTCCCTTTCCGTTGTAGTACCCCCCGGTGATGTCACTGACGGCGACGACCGTGCAGCCCTGATCGGCCAACAGTTCGGCGGCAATCGACCCGACGTTTCCAAATCCCTGCACCGCTACGGTGCAATCGCCCGGCGCGAGCCCGAGGCGCTCCATTGCGGCCATCGTCACGGTCATGACCCCACGCCCCGTCGCCTCTCGCCGGCCCAGGGACCCGCCCAGGCCCACCGGCTTGCCCGTCACGACGGCATTTTCGGTTTGTCGGGCGTGCATGGAGTAGGTATCCAGAATCCACGCCATAATTTGCTCATTCGTGTTCATGTCGGGCGCGGGGATGTCCTTATCCGGCCCGAACACGTCGAACAGATCGGCGGTGTAGCGGCGCGTGAGTCGTTCCAGCTCGTCGGCGCTCATCTCCGACGGCGGACAGACCACGCCTCCTTTCGCCCCTCCGAACGGTACATTTACGAGAGCACACTTCCACGTCATCCAGGCCGCAAGGGCCTTCACTTCGTTGAGCGTCACGTCCGGTGCGAAGCGGATCCCCCCTTTGCTGGGTCCCAGGACGTTGTTGTGGATCACGCGGTATCCCTCGAACACCTTGACGCGGCCGGAATCCATTTCAACCGGAATGGACGTGATGTGCATCCGTGCCGGGCGGCACAAGTATTCGTAGAACCCTGGGTTGAGCTCCAGAATCTTGGCCGCCACGTCGAACCGTTCCATCATCGACTCGAACGGATCATCACGGGCGATGGGCGCCGGTTCACGATACACCGCACGGTCGTGTACGTCAAGATTGAATGGCATAGGCAGGAGGGAACGGAGTAATACAACAGGTTCTACGGGACGGGCCGTCAAGATCCGGAAGCGCCCCCAGAAAATCGAACCGGGCCTATCTCCAGACGGAATGGCCCGAACGATTAGCCCCAATCGTGGTTGCTCCAAGCGCGGCCACAACGCTCTTTGCCACTGGGTGTCTAGGGTCGGCGCCTTCTTCCCTCCCCCATTCCCGTTCCCCCGAACCCGTACGCACCAAGATGCCAGCCCCCCTTTCCAACCGCCGCCGCAAGGCCATCGCCTCCCTCACTCGGCGTCGCCACCGCCGCCGTCACGACCAAACAATCATTGAAGGTCGTCGCGCGCTCGACGCCGCCCTCGACGGAGACGCGCCGCTCGTAGACTGCGTGGTGACCGAGGCGGCCCTCGACACCCCCGAGGTCCAGCATCTTCTTGGTCGTCTCTCGGTGCCCGTCCACGTGACCGAGGAAGACACGATGGAACAGCTCACGGACGTGGCAACCCCCCAGGGAATCGTCGCGGTGGTTGAGCGCCGGCTGGTAGACGCCACTGTTCTTTTGCTCGACGGCGTACAGGACCCGGGCAACGTGGGGACCCTTCTGCGTACGGCGGCCTGGTTTGGGACAACGATTGTGGCGGCCGGGCCCGACACAGCGGGGCTCTACGGCCCCAAAGTGATGCGGGCGGCAGCCGGGGGCCACTGGGCCTTGACGCTCACCCGGACCGAGACCCCGGGCTCCCTCCTCGACCAACTTCGACGGAGCGGCTGGTCCCTCTACGGGGCCGACCTCCAGGGTGTCCGCGCCGACGCCTGGACCCCGGAGCGCCCCTCCGTGCTTGTGCTTGGAAGTGAGGCCCATGGCCTTAGCCCCGCCGTCCTCGATCGTCTGGACACCCCCGTTTCCATTCCCGGAGCGAGCCAGCGTCCAGCTGCCGAGTCGCTCAATGTGGCCGTGGCCGGGGGCATTCTCGTCTACGAGTGGATCGGCCCATGACCACTCATTCGGGAGGCACCTGTGACAAAATTCCCGCTTGTCTCCACCTACTACCAGTAATGTAACGTATCCCGAATCGACGTTATATTTTCCCGGACCGTGTGTCTATGTGAGCACATT
The DNA here is from genome assembly GCA_003023365.1 of Bacteroidetes bacterium QH_7_62_13. Taxonomy (GTDB): domain Bacteria; phylum Bacteroidota; class Rhodothermia; order Rhodothermales; family Salinibacteraceae; genus Salinibacter. Next base: position 43,430 of record PXTG01000002.1, read on the forward strand.
TCCTTTTGGGCGCACTTCTCCCAAAGCCCGGTCTCTTGGTGGGGGTCCGGGCTTTTTTTCTATGTCCCAACTGTCTTTTTCCCCATCCCATCGCCCGCCACATTTTTCGTGAAAGCGGACGCGTCTTCGCCAGAACCTAGGCGCTCCTCCCAAACTTGGGAAACGGCGCCGCCGCACATCCATTGAGCACCGACGGTTCCTCGTTTCTGCCCCCGCCAAACTTTGTCTTCCGTATACATGCCCACCTACACAATCATCGGCTTCGAGAAGGACGGGTTCGATAGCTTCACGAATGTTGCGTCCGCCGACGAGCCCGCACAAGCAGCCGAGAAGGCACTTCAGGATCAGTTTATCAAAACCCAGGGACGACGCCCCCCCGACACCGACGCGCTGGCACAGCTTGAGAACGAAACGGGCCTGTTCGTCGTCGGCATCATCGAAGGAGAACACGACAACCTCAATGCCCTCGTGGACCATTACGAACAGTGGTGACCCGAGTACCCGGCGATGCGCCAAGCGGTGGACGGCCCCGATATGCATCGAGAGCTGCATCTTCGAGTCGGACGGGGACACTGGGGATCCCCCCACTGCTCCCACGTTGGAGACTACGACATACGTGGCCCTTCGGCCGAGCTCTTTAGCGCATCGGCCGTCACTGTTTGCTGTCGTTCGACGAACGGGGTGTCGCCCTCGGCCCGAAACTGTCCCGAGAAGACGATCTCATTGTTTTCGCTGGGGACCGCAAACCGGCACGCCGGCATGCCGTCGTCGTAAAGCCCCCATCCGTCGTAACCCATGCCCTTCAAGGGGATATCGGAAGCTTTACTTTCCTCGATGATCCGCTGGCCGATCGCCTTGGCGACCAAACGAGCATCGTCGCGGTCAAACCCGAGATCGGTGAGTGTATCTTTTGCTTTCGGTGTAAGGGTCATAGCGAGGGAGGCCGGATGAGAGAAGAGGATGGAGGTGCTTCCGTGTGTGCTGCCCTTTATCCGCCGGTCGTGTGAATGGACGTTAAAAACGGAATTGTTAGAGAACGCCTCCTTCGTACCCCTTCCGGCACGCTTCCGGGACGTACTGTCCCCTCCTGTGCTCGCGCCCTCCGGCTCCGGGCTGGGATCGACGCGAACCTCACACTGCCTGTCGATTTTTCTTCTTGCGCCATGGACGCCACCTTGCTCGTACTGAATGGGCCCAACCTCAATCTGCTGGGCGTGCGAGAGCCGGACACGTACGGCTCCGTTACGCTCGACCGTATCGAAACGGATCTGGCGGATGCCTTTCCGGACACCACGTTCTCCTTTCGGCAGAAAAACGGAGAGGGGGCGCTCATCGACGACCTACACACTGCCCACGAGCGAACGCTAGACGGCGTCGTCTTCAACCCCGGAGGCTACACGCATACCTCCGTGGCCCTTCGCGACGCCGTCGCCGCCATCGATCCGCCCGTGGTGGAGGTTCATCTTTCCAACGTTCATGCCCGCGAGGACTTTCGCCGCACCTCGCGGATCGCCCCTGTTTGTGAGGGGCAAATTAGCGGATTGGGGCCCGCAGGGTATCACCTGGCCACGCGATACCTCCTGGACGAGGCATGATATGGCGGGTTACAAGGGGCATTTAACCGGAGCGACGGTGTTCGGACTCGGGTACATCGCGGTGCTCGTGTACGCCTTCTCTGTCGACGCGGCCTACCGGCAGTTTTCGGCCCTCGAACAAGTGGGCTATCCGCTTCTCCTCCTCGTCCTAAGCCTTCTGTTCGGCCTATGGCCGGACGTGGACATCAACTCGAAAGGACAGCGCCTCTTCTATTCGATTTTTTTCGTTACGGACCTTTTCCTCATCGTGACCGAGCAGTTCCGGGTGGCGGCGTACCTGGGCCTCGTGGCCTTGTTGCCCGTCCTTAGTACGCATCGCGGATGGACTCATACGTGGTGGGCGATGCTCCTTATCCCGTCCCCACTGCTCATTCTTCCGTACCTACACGTACCGGAGCGTCCGCTTGTCGGGCTGCCGTTCTACGGAGCGGCCGTGGCCGGATATATGAGCCACATCGTAATGGACCGAATTTCGTAATCGAACGTAGGTCGCTCCGTTTTCACGGCCCGCTAACGCTTAACGCGTTTCCGGCCGTCCGGGACACGTGAGGACGCCGACATTCCCGTTCCTCCTGCCCACTTCGTGACATGGAAGATTCCACGTCCGGCCCTACGTCTTCGTCGGCCGAAGCGTCCGGTGCAACCTCTGCGTCCGACGGGACGAAGAACAGTGAAGCGGGATCCGTGGCGGCGGGCATCCTGTCGAGCCGGATTCTGGGCCTATTGCGGGAACGTACCGTCGCCTACTTCTTCGGGGTGGGCGCGCACGCGGATGTCTGGCAAATGGTGTTCAAATCACCAAATCTGCTACAAAATCTGCTGGGAGAGGGCACGATTTCGGCGGCGTTCATCCCGATCTACAGTCGCCTCGTTGAAGAGGGGCGCCAGGAAGACGCGGGGCGGTTCGCGGGCGCGATCTTCGGCCTGTTGCTGGCCGTTGCGGGGGGGATGGCCCTGATCGGCATCGTCCTCGCAGAACCCATCGTGGGCATTC
>PXTG01000003.1 GCA_003023365.1 Bacteroidetes bacterium QH_7_62_13
AGGCTCAGGCCCCAACTGCAGGAAGCTGCAAATGTGCAGCATAATCACTGCTGCACCTGAACCCGGGCTGCTGCCGCTTTCGGGCGGTTCCGATAGAGCAGTTCGGCTTCGCTGACCAAGAGTGGTGACACAAGCGAATGAATACTTCGCCTTACGTCACAGTTTGGCCGGTGACGATCAGAACTAACCGTATCCACGCCCGGGTCAGGTGAGTTTTCTCGTTCTGTCGCATCGAATGAGTTCTGATCAATGGCAATAACGATATATCGAACTCGCCGGTCTGAGCTAGATTCTGAACTGACACGTAGAGTCTCGCAGCTTGAAGATTAGGACGGTGTAGAGGGATCGCACGAGACGTACCCAGCGCCTATCGGAGAGTTGGCAGGAGAAACGAAGAAGTCGACGTGGACAGCATCATGGCCCGGCTGGAAGGAGCCCTGGAGAACATCTCCTCCGAGTCGGGAATCTCCACCGACCGGTCGTCGAGGGAAAACATCGAGCGTCGGCTCCATCGAAGATCCCGCTTATCCTGAAACCGCAACGCACCTGCAACGATTGGGGACACCGGTGAGTCTTCCGCCCCCTGTATCCGTTTACGCGACGCCGACGACGATCTCCCCCGAACCGAGCAGTCCTGCACGACCGATGACGCCCTACGAGCTTTTGCGCCGCTACGATCGCGAAGGCTACAACAGCGATCCCCGCATGGTGAACGGCCAGTTTTATCCCTCCGACAAGCTCGACGTGGAGTCGGGCGACACGGTAGGGGTGGTGATGCTGAATCTCGGCGGCCCCGATTCGGAGGAGGCCGTGGAGCCGTTCCTCTACAACCTGTTTATGGACCCGGCGATCATCGACTTCTCCCAGGTCGTCTACTTCCAGGCCCGAGGGCGGGTCCGGCAGGCCTTCTCCAAGATTATCTCGTACTTTCGGTCCAAGTCTGTGGCCGAGGACTACAAGGAGATCAGCGACGACGGGGGCTCACCGATCAATCCGCTCACGCGTGAGCAGGCCGAAAACCTGGAGCGGACCCTGAACGAGCAATACGCGGCCCAGACCGGAGTGAACTTCAAGACGTACATGGCCATGCGCTACTGGGAGCCCTTCAGTGAAGAGGCGGCCGCTCAGATGGAGGAGGACGGCGTGGACGAGGTTGTGCTGCTGCCGCTCTATCCGCAGTACTCGAAAACGACGACGGGCGCCTCGCTCGTAGAGTGGTACGAGCTCGAGCAGGCCGGGGACATTCCGGAGTGGCCCACGTCGTTTGTCTTCGAGTACGCCACGTACCCGAAATACCTTGAGGCCCTGAGTGAGCGCATCGACGAGGGCCTGGCGCGCTTCCCCGACGAGGTGCGCGACGACGTGCACCTTCTTTTCAGTGCGCACGGGACGCCCCTCACGGAGATGAAGGACCGGCGCGACCCGTACTGCTGCCTGGTGCACTCCACCGTGAAGCACCTGATGGAGCACCGCGGGCACGACCACGACTTTAGCACGGCCTTCCAGAGCAAGGTCGGGCCGTCGACGTGGCTGGAACCGCCGACCGACGAGACGGTGGCGGAGCTCGCGGAAGAGGGGGAGGACGTGCTCGTGGTGCCGGTGGCCTTCGTGACCGACCACATCGAGACCAGCTACGAACTGGCGATCGAGATTCCGGAGGAGCTGGAGGAAGAAGGAGAGCCCATTCCGGAGCACTACGAGGTCATGCCGGGCCTCAACAGCCATCCCAAGTTCATCGAGGCGCTGGCCGACGTGACGGTGACGCAGCTGGAGCTTCCCAACGTGCAAACCCCGGCCCCGTGGAGCGCGCGTCCCTGCTACAAGACCCGTGACCGCTCCATTCGGTGCCAGCAGTGTCGGAAGGTTGCCGAGGCCACCGACTGGAGCCGCGAGCGCGAGCCGGCGGCGGCGTAGGCCCCCGAATTGAGAAGAGAAGACTGGGCGTGCCCGGTACGCCCGGCGTCCCTGGGGGGGGAAATTAAAGGAAGCCCGGCGGTCGAGATGGGTTCAATCGGTAAGGAGGGTGTCTAGCCGTGGGAGGGCGTTCGGGGCGGGCCAGTCGGCGGAGGAGGAGCGGAAGCGGAAGGAGGCGACGACGGCGCAGTGGTCGGACGGCGGCGAGGGCGTCCCACATCGAACCGTCCGATCAACGGGGACGAACTGCTCAGGGGGATACAGAATGTAGTCGATCTTTCGGGTGGGCGCGTCCGCCGGGAAGGTGGCGGGGGGAGTCCCCTCCACAGTGTCGGGGAAGACGGCACGCAGGCCCGTTTCGTTGAGGAGCAGTCGCGCGGTTTCGTCGGTTGGTCGGTCCGAATTTGCGGCAGAGGCGTCGTCGGCCCCGGTCACTTCGCTGTTGAAGTCACCGATGAGGAGGACGGGGAGGGACTGAGCGGTGAGCCGGTTGTAGAGGGCCAGAACCTCACGGGCCTGTTTCTCCCGCGTCTCAACGTCGTAGGCCTCCAGATGCAGGTTGATAACGGCTAGGGGGCGACCGCCGACGTCGATCACGGCTGTCTGGGCGAGCCGGTTGAGGTAGAAGGCGTCCCGGAAGAAGGGATTCGGGGGACGAGAGAGGACCGTTCGGGGGTGTTGGCGAATGGGAGGCCGGCTGAGCACCGCCTGGCCCGAGATCGTGCGGCCAAAGTGAACGGCGGGGCGGCCGTAGGGGAAAGGCAGGTAGCGCTCGTCCCAGTTTACGGCCTGGGCCGCCATGGGGTACCCGAGTCGGGTTCCGAGGGTGTCAAGTTGGTGCACGCGTTTGACCCGTGCCCCGCCAAAATCAATCTCCTGAAAACCAACGATGTCCGGATCGTCCGCACGGAGCAGGGCGACGGCCTGGTCCATGTTGGTGGTGAAGAGACGGTCGGAGCGTACGACGGGCTCGTTGTTCGTCATGCCCGAGAGGTACCCGATATTGTAGGTCATCACCGTCAAGGTGTCGCCGGGAGCAGTCGCCTCGGCGGGGTATCCCTTGACCGTGGCGAGTGCCTCTTCGGAGAGGCCGCCCGAGCTCGCCCAGAAAAAGAAGGCCACGAAACCGAGAAGGAGAACGCCGAGCACCGCCCCGGCCCAGGCAACGAATCGTTTCATCGTCAATCGCCCGTCGTGTCATGCAGAGTACGAACCACTCGAAGATAGAAAGCCAACACGCGGCTGTCCACCGGATTGCGGCCCTGCTTCTAGTGTGCGTTCTCGTCGGGCTCCTCGGGCGGGTCCCCGTCCAGGGGCAGCCCACCCGGACCGCCCTGGAGCCGTTCACGGGACACTGGAAAGGGCCATTCGTGGTGTATACCCACACCGGCGAGCGGGTCGATTCCCTCACGGCCGAGCACCGATATCGGTGGGACGGAGACGTGCAAGTCGGGACGCAGATCGACCGCTATCCCGACGGCCGCGTCGTACGGCACAAAGCCCGAAACGACGTGCGGAACGACACGCTCTTCTGCGAAGTCACCCATGAAGACGGAGCGACGACGGTGTACCGGGGACGACAAGTGGGGGAGGCCGTGGTGTGGCATCGACGAACGGAGGCGGGCCTCGTCGAGAGCTTCCGGGAACGTGTGGTAGAGACGCCGGAGGGACGGGAGTATCGGATCGACGGGTTCGGCGTTTATCCAAACGAAAACGGCCCGCCCAGTACACTGCACTTCGTGGGCCGCTACCGTCCGGTTCACCAGGAGGATTCGAACGGGCGGGAGTAGTCTTTGGGGAGGGGGAGCACGGCAATTCGAACGCGCCGGTTGCGTCGTCGTCCCTCGGGCGTGTCGTTGGAGACGCGGGGGTGCGTGGCGCCGTACCCGACGGCGACGAACTGGTCTGGGGCGAGGGCGGTCCGGTCCGCCAGCGTACGCAGCACGGCAGTTGCACGGGCCGCTGACAGTTCCCAGTTCGACCCAAAGCGTTTCTTGAGCGGCCCCGACAGGGGCGTGTCGTCGGCGTGGCCCTCTACCCGTACGGTCCGGTTGGGGTAGGCACGCTGAAGGTGCTGCGCGACCGAGTCCAGGCGGGTGCGGCCAGCATCGCTGAGCGAGTCGGTCGTGGCGAAGAGCTCGTCGGCGGGAAGCACCGCAACGGTAAGGCCGCCGTCCCGGAGCAGACGGGCTTCGTAGGAGAGGTGGTTGAGGCGGTCCTGGAGGGCGCGCCGCTCGCGGTAGAATTGGCCCGTATCGAGGTCGTCTCTGAAGCGAAGCGAGTCCTGGAGTGCACGGTTCGCGGCGCGAAGACGCACATTTTCGGCGTGGAGCGAGTCGACCGAAGAGGAGTTCCCCCCGATGGGACCACTAGACGCACAGCCGGGCAGGATGCAGAACAGAATCGCAACGCCGAGCGGGAGGGAGGGACGCATCAGAAGAGAATGCAAGCAATCGAATCGAGGGGTGGGGCGGCTATCCCGCCGACGACACTGCTGCTTCCCGGGTCCGGCGGCCCCACCACACGAGACCAATGACGACAGCAAATCCGAGCACCGTGAGTCCGACGACCGACCCAACGGGGTCGTCCGCCCCGGGGAGGTAGAGCGTCCGGTCGGGGCCCACGTACGGCCAGAGGGCCCGGAGCGCCCCGGTGATCAGCCCCACGAGGGCGGCCATCGTCGCGTCGTGGCGGTGGGTGAGCAGCCAGTCGAGCAGCTTGGCGAACGAGGCAAGCCCCACCGCCGCCCCCAGAACGAACGTCAGCACGTACCCCCAATCGCCCCCGTTGACGGCACCAAGCGTGGGGGTATAGACGCCGAGCACCTTCAGCAGAAAGGCCCCGCTCACGCCCGGCAGGATCATCGCACAGATGGCCACGGCCGCCGAGACGAAGACGCGAAGGAGGCCAGGATCTGCGGTCTCCAGGACCGGAAGCCCCGTCAGGTAGAACGCAGCGAGCGCCCCCCCGACGCCGATGCCTACGTGCATCCCGGTGAGCCGGCGAATGCGGAGGGCAGGGATGACGAGCGAGGCCCCAACGAGGCCCAGGAAGAGTCCGCGCATCTGTTCGGGGTAGGCCTCCACTAGTCCGGGGATGAAGCGGGCCCCAAGGAGGACGGCGAGGCCAATGCCGACCCCCAGTGGCACCACCAGCCGCCACGGCACGGCGGCCCAGTGGGTCCGCATGCCGTCGACGTCAAAACGCAGGAGTGCCAGCCCGAACGAGACGGCCGAGCTGATCCCCGCCACGAGCTGTTCGTACACCCCAACAATGAGGGCCATCGTACCGCCGCTCACGCCGGGGATCACGTCGGCTCCCCCCATGAGGAGACCGTACAAGAGGGGGCGCAGAAGGGTGAGGGGAGATGAAGACATGAAGGGTTGTTCCTTTCAAAGCCCCGATCCATCCAGGTGGAGATCGGCGGTAGTAAGAACGCGCCCGATCAGCGGCCGCGGTTAGGACTGGTCAAGATCCAGGAGCTCACGAACCCGCTCGTCTTGGTAGAGGTCGGGGTAGGCCCGCCGGAACTCTTCTTTCTTGGAAGGATCGAGCCGGAAGGCCGTCTTCAGGGAGCGGATGCTTTCATCTGCGCGGCCGAGGGCGAGAAGCGCTTTCGCCTGTCGGAAGTAGGTGTTGGCGCTTTCGGGGGCAAGGTCGAGGGCCTGCTGGTAAGCATCAAGTGCTTCCTCCGGCTGTCGCTTCGCCAGAAGCGTCTCGGCGTAGCCGATCCATGCGGTCTCGTCGGAGTCGTCGAGCTTTACCGCCCGCTGGTAGGCCGAAAGCGCCTCTTCGAGCCGTCGGGCCTTGTAGGCACAGTCGGCGCGCGCCTTCCAGAACGTAGGGGCGTCCGGATTGAGGGTGAGGGCGTATCGAAAGCATTCGAGCGCCTCCTCGAATTTCTCCTCGGCGTCGAAACAGCAGCCGAGGCCGTACCACGCCTCCGGATAGGTCGATTCCTCGTCGAGCGCCTCCTCGTAGTAGCGGCGCGCCTCCGAAAACTTTCCCTTCTCCTCGTAGGCGAGGGCAAGGTTGTAGAAGGTGGCGGCGTCGGCGCCTTCGAGGTCGAGGACCGTCTCGTAACTTTCGATGGCGTCGTCGAGGGCCCCCATATTGGCCTGCGCGTTCCCCCGGTTGTAGTAGGCCGACGCAAACTCGTCGTCGATGGCGAGGGCCATGTCGTAACTCGACACCGCCTTCTCGAAGCGGCCCATGCGGTTGAGCACGATGCCGCGGTTGTACCACGCGTCCTGGGAGTAGGGGTCTACGTCGATGTGGCGGTCGTAGGCCTCCACACTCTCCTCGTTACGGCCGAGGCGGTCGTAGCAGTAGCCGAGCTCGTACCACACCTCCGGGTGCTCGGGGGTCACCTCGGCGCACTGTTCGAAGGCGTCGACGGCCGCCTCAAGCCGGTCGGCCCGCTCCAGTGTCACGCCCCGATTGAAGAACGCCTCGCTGTGGCGGGGACTGACGGAGAGAGCGTCGTCGTAGGCCGCCAGGGCCTCCTCCGTACGGCCGAGGCTGTCGAGCGTAATGCCCCGGTTGATGAGGGTCTCGGCATCCATGGGGTTCATCTCAAGGGCCTTGTCGTAGGCCTCTAGCGCGTCGCGGTGCCGGCCCAGGTTGTTGAGCAGGATCCCCCGTCGCATCCAGGCGTCCGACTGGTACGGGTGTTGATCGATAAGACGATCGATGACGTCGAGGGCCTTTTCCACCTCCCCCTTCTCGAAATAGAAGGAGGCAATCCCCTCAAGGTCGATCGAGTCGAAGTACGCCGAGGGGTCTTCTTCGTACGTGGCCACGAGGTCTCTGAGCTCCCCCTCGCGGGGCGACTCCTCAAAGTCATCGAAGCCGAAGTCGTACGTACTCATGTTTGCCGAAACGTAATTCGGTGGGTGATACAGAGTACCGCAACGGTCTGCGACCGGACTGGTTGCGATTTAGTATAAACTCCTCACGACGCCACTTGCAACAATGGGTATCGTCTGGGGAGGTTCTTTTCCTGCAACAAATCCTTTATTCCAGCCGGGGCCGAATCTACGGTCCGCCGCCATGTTCCTAATTACGTTCGAAGGCATTGACGGAAGCGGCAAGAGCACACAGGTACGCCGCCTCGACGCATACTTGCAGGACGAAGGGTACGACACGCTGGTCGTGCGGGAGCCGGGTGGGACCGAACTTTCTGAGCGTGTCCGGTCCTTGCTACTGGATCCGGACCTGAAGGTTGAGCCATTCACGGAGTTACTTCTCTTTTCGGCCGCCCGCGCGCAGGTGTCGGCCGAGCGCATCCGTCCGGCCCTGGCGGACGGACGAATCGTACTCTGCGACCGCTTCTACGACTCGACGACCGCGTATCAGGGCGCTGGACGCGGCGTGGCCGAGCCCGACTGGCTGCAGGCGTTTCACCGGCGGGTGACGGGCGATCTCGTGCCCGACCGGACGTACCTCGTGGAGGTAGATCCGAAGACGGCTCAGGCTCGTCGTGATGACGCCGCGCGCGACGACGACCGGATGGAGGCGGCCGGTGATGACTTCTACAGGCGCGTGCGAGATGCCTACGCCGAGCTGGCCGAAGAGCATTCCGGTCGCTTCGTTCGGCTCGACGGGACCCGGTCCATCGACGCCCTGCACGACACTGTTCGGGACGACGTTCAATTCCTGTTGGACGAAGGGGGTGGAACCCCCAATTCTGGCACCGGTTCATCCTCCTAGGGAGCATGGAAAGCGGGAGGCCTCCCTTCGGCCCCACCCAGTACCGCTGCTATTCTGTTGTCCAATCACTGTCCACCGGTCGCATGTCGACGCTGCCCCAACAGAAGCTCGACGAAGTGCGCTCCATCTTCGAGGCCTTTCTCAAGAAGCGCAACAAGCGCCAGACCCCGGAACGCTTCGCGGTGCTGGAAGAGATTTACCAGACCGAGGATCATGTAGATGCCGACGAGCTCTATGTGCGTCTCAAACAGGACGGGACCCGCGTGAGTCGTGCCACGGTCTACAACACCCTAGAGTTGTTGATGGAGTGTGACTTGGTCGTCCGTCATCAGTTCGGAAAAAATCAGGCCAAGTACGAGCGGGCTTACAGCTACTGGCAGCACGACCACCTCATCTGCATGGATTGCAATGAGCTCTTTGAGTTCTGCGATCCCCGGTTGCAGAGCATTCAGGAGATGGTGGCCGACATCTACGAGTTCGACATGTGCTGAACGCACCGCAGGAAGGCTTTAGCCAGGACCCATCGCCGACTTTTTGTGGCTTGGATTGCCACGGCGCAGCTTGCGGGCGGACTCGCGCTCTTGCCGGGCAACGCCTTTTTCGTCACCACGGAATTTGCTCTCACGCACGTCCCGCAGTTTGACGAAGTGCAGTTCCAGGATCATTTCGAAGTCTCTGGCGCCGGGGCTCCACTGGTAGACTCGTCTATTGCGGCCGGTGATCCGCGCGGCCGACTGGGTCGCACGGATGCTCCTGTCGCTCTTCGGGGTCACGATCACGCGGTCGTGGACGGAAGAGGAGGACGAGCGGACGCACCTCTCCCGTCACAGAGCGGTGCGACGCGAAATCCGGAAGGCCCGTGGGCGAAATAATCTCTCCCGAGAACGCCGCGGCGACCTCCTCCGCGCCGTGGACGTTGAGCAGATCCCGGTCCGCGCCATCATGGTCCCCCGGCCAGAGGTCGTGGCGCCGAACATGAGCGGCGATCTGGATGGGGCCTCCGATCAATGAACGCATCGACCATCTGCAGCGGAAGAACCAGGAGATCGCTGTCGTCCACGCGGATGGGCACCCCCGAGGCCTCGTCACGAGCACCAACGCCTTCGACGCCATTGCGGGCGAGCTTGAGGAGCCGGGCGACGTGGGCCGACGGGACAGAAGCCGACAGAACCCCGAGCCGGTGGCCCCCTCATCCCCCGGCGCCCGCCCGTAGCGCTTCACTTTCGTCGCGTCGTGTCGTAGCTTCAGGGGCGGCCCTCAGAACGGAGGGATCACCGACCACCGCTGACTGGACGATACACCCCGCTTCTATCATGGGTCAAACACAGATCATGTCCCCGGCCCGGGTTCGCCGCACACTCCGCCGTCTGGCCTACGAAGTTGTGGAACGAAACCGAGGCATCGATTCCATTGAGCTGTTCGGCATCCGAGAGAGTGGTGTACCCTTGGCCCGCACCTTGGCTACGGAGGTAAATGCCATCGAAGACACCAACTTATCCGCTCACGAGTTGGACGTAACCCCCTTCCGCGACGACCGCCCGGATCTCGATCCGCCCGAGATGCCCCCTCATGATTTAGATGCGACCGACCGCGACGTCGTGCTGGTCGACGACGTACTATTTACGGGCCGCACGGCCCGGGCGGCGCTCGACGCTGTGCTTCAGTACGGACGTCCCCACTCCATCCAGCTGGTCGTGCTCATCGACCGGGGGCATCGCGAGTATCCCATTCAGCCGGATTGCACCGGTCGCCTCCTCCAGACGAAGCATCGGGAGGAGGTCGTTGTGGACACCGACGGTGACTTCGCGGTCTACCTGGAAGACTGACGCCCGCAGAACAGTGGTGTGGTTGACACCGGGGCGGGGACCGCCTCTGGGGCCGTCAGTTCGAAGACGCGGTCGTGTCGCTCGGAACCGTCGTGTCGTTCGCAGCCCCTCGACGGCTTCGGGCGGTTTCTCGATCCGGTGTCGTGAAGAGACGAATCTCGGTGCCGGCCCGAACGCGAACACCGGGGGGTTGTCCCTGCTTCCGAACGTAGATCGTGCGTTCGAGGGATTCCGTATCGACGGGCTGGTCCGGTTCGTTGGCCGCCGCGAGGTTGGTATCGACGACCACCGAGCGAAGCTCGGTCCGAAGAAGGGAGTCTCGGGCCGCCCGCACTGTATACCCCACCACGTTTGGCACCTCGACTTCTTCTTCCCCCAGCCCGGTGCTGTACCACAGCCTCACCGCTCTCCCTTCCTGTAACGAGTCGCCGGGCTCCGGATTCTGTCTCGTGATGGTGTTGGCGTAGGGGGAGGGGGTCGGGTCCTTCGATACCGTCCCTACCCTCAACCCGGCCGAGGTGATACGATTCTTCGCTCCTCGGATCGACATGCCGGTCAGGTCGGGGGTCCTAACCTTTGGGACCTCCCCCGCGTTTACGGTGAGATACACCCGACGTCCTGGCTTGACGTCAGAACTAGGCAGGGGTGTCTGGTCCACCACGATGTTCTGGCCGACATTCGGGTTGTAACGCCCGGTTTCTTGTTCCACCTGCAGGTCGAGGCTTCGAAGTAATGAGTCGGCTTCCTCGAGAGGGCGGCCCTCTACGTTCGGAACGGTAGTGGAGGCGTCATGCCGCGTGTAGGACGGCATGATCATAGCGTCCACAACCAAATATATCCCGATTCCAATCCCCATCAGGACACCGATCCCCGTCCAGAAGTATAGATTCGTGCCGAGCGCGCGTAGCCACCTGATACCATCCTGGAAAGAGGCACGAAGATCCATGAATAGGGGGCGAGGGAGAGAAGGAGAGTGAGGATTCGGGGGGAAGGACCCAGCAGACTGCGAAGAGAAATGAGTTGTAATGGAAGGGGGTTCCGACGAAAGAAACTAGATAAAAACGGTGAGGAAGGTAGATAAATCGAGACAGAATAGAGAGGGGCACGAACCCGTCCAGTAGTCCACATGTTCTTGAAACGAGCGCGTGGAACAGCGGGGAAGAGGAGGTGTCTAATGATGGCGTCGTCGAGAAAAGGGCCCGATGCTCGCGGCGGCGTCCCTGAATGGATTGGCGAGGTGAAACGGTTTAATATCGTTTCACGCGACGGACTGAAACCAAGTCCCACTCGTCAAGTCTAATGTGGGCCCGTGATGACGAGGGGGGCGGAAGAAAAAGTCTGACGCCCGCCGACGGGTTGTTCCTTCTACATCCTGCTTACGAGTGCGTCCTGGAGGAAGCAAACCAGGAAGCCAAGGGTATTAAGAGAGTTTGAATCACAGACGCTTGGCTTGACAAAGCACGGTGAGTGTTCGTACCGTGTGAGTCCGTGTCAGGTGAGATTTTGCCGAAAGAAAGCGGGAATTGTTCTTTGACGGAATTGGAAGCATAGCGAGTCCTGGTCGATTCCTTTGCGCCTAGCGGCGGAAAGCGAATGCGATCGAACTAGCAAACTTTCCTACTACGGAGAGTTTGATCCTAGCTCAGGACGAACGCTGGCGGCAGGCTTAACACATGCAAGTCGCACGAGAACGTTCTGGCTTTGCCAGAACAAGTACAGTGGCGGACGGGTGCGTAACGCGTAGATAACCTGCCTTCAGGCGCGGGGCAACCACGGGAAACCGTGGCTAATACCGCACGACGTCTAAGTCCCGCATGGGAGTTAGATGAAAGCCTTCGGGTGCCTGAAGATGGGTCTGCGTCGGATTAGCTCGTTGGTGGGGTAACGGCTCACCAAGGTAACGATCCGTAGCTGGTCTGAGAGGATGATCAGCCACACTGGGACTGAGACACGGCCCAGACTCCTACGGGAGGCAGCAGTGGGGAATCTTGCACAATGGGGTAACCCCTGATGCAGCCATGCCGCGTGGAGGAAGACACCCCTATGGGGCGTAAACTCCTTTTCTGC
>PXTG01000004.1:0-1710 GCA_003023365.1 Bacteroidetes bacterium QH_7_62_13
GGTGCTCGTGAAGCAGAGCGGCGAGCCCACCTACCGCACCCCGGATATTGCCTACCACACCACCAAGTTCGAGCGCGACTACGACCTGATGATCGACGTCTTCGGGGCGGATCACCACGCCGCGTACCCGGACGTACTAAACGCGCTCGACGTGCTGGGCTACGACACCCGTCGGGTGGACGTGGTCCTCTACCAGTTCGTGACGCTGGTGCGGGGGGGCGAGCCGGTCAAGATGAGCACCCGCCGCGCCAACTACGTCACGCTCGACGACTTGATCGATGAGGTGGGCGAGGACGTCACCCGCTTCTTCTTCCTCATGCGCTCGCCGGACACGCACCTGGACTTCGATCTGGAGCTGGCGCAGGAGGAAAGTGAAAAGAATCCCGTCTTCTATCTGCAATACGCCCACGCCCGGATCTGCTCGGTCATCGACAGGGCAGAGGAGATTGGCTTTTCGTACGATGAGGAGGCGGACCTCTCCCTCCTCACCCACGAGGACGAGATTGCCCTCATCAAGGAGCTGCTTCGCTTTCCGCGGGAACTGAGGAACGCCGCCGATGCCCGTGCTCCCCACTTTATTCCCAATTACCTGCGCGACGTGGCCACGGCCTTCTCCCAGTTCTACGACAATTGCCAGATCATCGGTGTAGACGACGACCTGGCGACGGCCCGTATGCACCTGGCCCTGGCGGCGAAGACCGTGCTCGAAAACGGCCTGACGGTGCTCGGCGTCTCGGCCCCAAGAAGCATGTGATCTCCCCGACCGAACCTGAAGTCAGACCAAACCGGCCGTGCCACACACCGGACCGCGTGCTCGTCTCTCCGATTTGAGTACGGGCGTGCGTGAGTGTGGGAGTACGTGTGGAAGCTTCCTCAGAAAATTTCGATCACACCCACACCCCCAAACTCCCACACTCCCATACAGGAGACGGTGGATCGAAGGCGGGCCGGACAGCGGAGGGGCACCCCTCGACCGGGGAGAGGCCCGTTACTCCGCGCGCGAGATAGAGTGTTCGTCGAGGAGCGAATCGAGTTCCAGCATCGCCACGGCCCCGTCCAGAAGGGAGTGGAGCCGAAGTACCTCATCGGTAGTGAGAACCGCTGTCTCCTGGTCGTTGAGCCGCACCTGCCATCGACAGTCACAGTCGCAGCGGTACACCTGCGCGGCCAGGGGCTGAAGAGCCTCGTGCAGGGCCGACAGGGCGTTGGACGCGAGGGTCCATGACCGCTCGCCCATTGCAACCCGAAACCGATTCGCCGACATCCGGGTGACCGCCCCGTGCTCGGTGGCGAAGAGCGCTTCGGTGTCGGGAGAAGCAGGAGGCATCGGGCACGAATACAGGCAATGCGATAAGTACGAGCATTATTTGGATCGAATGTAAACAAGCAAAGTTTCTGCTCCGCCGTCTCGCTGTGTAAAGGTTGCGCAAAGCCCGAACGTACGTTTACGGAATCGCTTGTTGACATGGGTCGAGGGGTTTTCGAGAAACCAGTCCGGAGGGGGGGATCCCTGGACGAACGTTCCCGTCGATCGCGATGCTTCTTCGAGAGACACCGAGACGCCCGCACCGAAACAGCCTGACTGTATATCCGACAGGGTGCACTCGCCTGGTTTCGTTGATCACCGATGGCCAATATGTTCTTGCAGATTCACTGGAACGTCGATCCGACAATTTTTCGCTTAGGGCCCCTCGCCCCACGCTGGTACGG
>PXTG01000004.1:1754-10611 GCA_003023365.1 Bacteroidetes bacterium QH_7_62_13
TACCTCCTGGGGGGGACGGTGATCGGTGCCCGGCTCGGACACGTTCTCTTTTACGCCCCGAGCTATTATCTTATGAACCCTTCCGAAATCATCGCCATCTGGAAGGGCGGGTTGGCCAGCCACGGCGGTCTCCTCGGCGTCCCCCTCGCCATCTGGCTCTACAGTCGCCGTCGGGACGACCAACCCTTCGTGTGGCTCCTCGACCGCCTCGCCGCCCCCGTGGCGCTCACTGGTAGCTTCATCCGGCTTGGCAACCTGTTCAATTCCGAAATCTTAGGCGTGCCGACCGACCTCCCGTGGGGGGTCGTTTTTGAGCGCGCCGCGCAACTCCGGCCGGGCGTGGAGGCCGTTCCCCTCCATCCCGTCCAGGTGTACGAGTCGATCTCCTACCTCCTCATCTTCGTCGGCCTGTGGGCATTATATCGCCGCTGGGGCGAGGACACCCCCCGCGGCCTACTGATTGGGCTTTTCTTCGTCCTCGTTTTTGGCGTGCGCATCGTGCTGGAGGTCTTCAAGCGCGAGCAGGCCCACTTCGCCCTGGACCTTCCCCTGGGAATGAGCATGGGACAGCTTCTGAGCGTGCCGGCCGTGGCCCTTGGCCTATGGCTGATCTGGCGGGCCGTTGCCGCCGAGCCCTCGACTGCCCACTCATAGACGCCCCCGTATCCGTTCTGTGTCCTGGACGTCGCTTCAAAGAAACTTCCCGGACACGAAGAACCTGTCATATTTTTCGGAAGCGCTTTCATCCCGTTCGCTGTCTGCCAAGTTTTATTGGTGGCCTAACTTTACCCGCCTGCTCCAAAAAAACCTCGATCGCTCCATGGCGCACGCTACGCCCCCCCCACAAACTGAGACCCTCGTCCGCCCTTTCGACACCCTCGACGCCGACGACGTGGAGCGCGTGGGAGGAAAGAATGCCTCCCTTGGCGAGATGATCGGCGCGCTCAAGGAGAAAGGGGTCCGCGTCCCCGACGGCTTCGCCACCACGGCCACGGCCTACCGCCGCTTCCTGGAGCACAACGACCTCCCCGATCGGATCCAGACGCAGCTGGACGCAATGGCGGAGGGACGGCAGTCGCTCGACACGACCGGCACGGCGATCCGGGCGCAGATCCGTAACGCCCCTTTTCCCCCGGCGGTGGCCGACGCCATCCGCGAGAGCTACCAGGAGCTGAGCGCCACCTACGACGTGGAGGCGGTCGACGTGGCGGTCCGGAGCAGCGCCACCGCCGAGGACCTCCCCGACGCCAGCTTTGCCGGTCAGCAGGAGAGTTACCTAGACATCCGGGGGGCGGACGCGGTGCTGGAGGCCTGCAAGCGGTGCTTCGCCTCTCTCTTCACCGACCGTGCCATCGACTACCGGGAGAAGCAGGGATTCGCCCACACGAACGTCGCCCTATCCGTCGGCATCCAGAAAATGGTACGGGCCGACAAGTCGGGCGTCCTCTTTACCATCGACCCGGAAACGGGCTTCCCCGACACCACCGTCATCAACGCCGCCTGGGGCCTGGGCGAAAGTGTGGTGCAGGGCCTCGTCAACCCCGACCAGTACACCGTCTACACCCCATTCTTGGACGATGAGTCGCTCACGCCGATCCTCGATAAGACGACGGGCGATCAGGCGAAGAAGATTGTCTCGTCCGACGAAGACGGCACGGCCACGAAGACCGTCGAGACGACCGATGAGGAGCAGTCCGGCTTTGTGCTCACGGACGCGGAAATCCTGGCGCTGGCCCGATGGGGCACCATTATCGAGACCCACTACGACCGCCCGATGGACGTGGAGTGGGCCCGCGACGAAGAGACCGGCGACATTTACGTCGTGCAGGCCCGCCCCGAAACGGTTCAGTCCCAACAGGCCGGGAACGTGCTCCGCACCTACCAGCTACGGGAGGAGAGCGAACGGCTTGTCTCCGGCCTGGGCATTGGCCGGTCGGTCGTGTCCGGAAAGGTCCGCGTCCTCGAAAGCACCGACGAGGCCGACCAGTTCAATGAGGGGGAGATTCTCGTCACCGAAATGACGGATCCGGACTGGGGTCCCATCATGGAGAAGGCGGGAGGCATCGTTACCGACCGGGGCGGACGCACCTCCCACGCGGCCATCGTGAGTCGCGAGCTCGGCATCCCGGCCGTCATCGGAACGGGCGACGCCACCGATGTCCTTTCCGACGGCCAAACGGTGACCCTCTCCTGCACCGACGGGAACGAGGGCAACGTGTACGAGGGAGAGCTCGACTACGAGACCGAGGAGGTTGACCTCGACGCCCTCCCCGACACCGACACGCGGGTCATGCTCAACATCGCCAGCCCCGCCGCGGCCCTGGACTGGTGGAAGCTCCCGGCGGAAGGCGTGGGCCTCGCCCGCATGGAGTACATCATCAACAACGTCATTCAGGTCCACCCCCTTGCCCTCGTCAACTTCGACGAGGTGGAGGACGAGGCGGCCCGCGAGCGCATCCGCGAGCTGACGCGGGCCTACGACGACAAGGGCGAGTACTTCGTGGACCATCTCTCGCGGGGCATCGCCACGATTGCGGCGGCGCAGTACCCGCATCCCGTCATCGTCCGCCTCAGCGACTTCAAGACCAACGAGTACGCGGACCTCATCGGGGGACAAGGCTTTGAGCCGCACGAGGAGAACCCCATGCTCGGCTGGCGCGGGGCGTCCCGCTACTACAGCGACGACTACCGCGCAGGCTT
Organism: Bacteroidetes bacterium QH_7_62_13; assembly: GCA_003023365.1. GTDB lineage: Bacteria > Bacteroidota > Rhodothermia > Rhodothermales > Salinibacteraceae > Salinibacter. The sequence continues at coordinate 4,455 of PXTG01000004.1, forward strand.
CGAACTGGAGTGCCAGGCCCTCAGGCGGGTACGCGACGAGATGGGCTTCACCAATGTTGTGGTGATGGTTCCCTTCTGCCGCACGCCCGAGGAGGCGGATCACGTGTTGGAGGTCCTGGCCGACAACGGGCTGGAAAGCGACGACGACGGCCTGGACGTGTACGTGATGGCCGAAACCCCCTCAAACGTGGTTCTAGCCCCCGACTTCGCGGAACGCTTCGACGGCTTCTCCATCGGGACCAACGACCTCACGCAACTCGTGCTGGGCGTGGGGCGCGACGCCGAGCGACTGTCCTACCTCTTCGACGAGCGCAACCCGGCGGTCACGACCATGATCTCGGACCTGATCGACCGGGCCCACGACGCGGACCGCCCGGTGGGTCTCTGCGGACAGGCCCCCAGCGACCACCCCGACTTCGCGGAGTTTCTGGTGAAGGCGGGCATCGATACCATTTCGGTGACACCCGACAGCGTCGCCGACGTGATGCGGCACGTGGCCCGGGCGGAGGCCGAGATTGCCTGACCCCTCCGATGCCCGATAAGTCGCGAAGGAAGTCAAATTGCTGAAGCGACGTCAGTCCTCGCTGGACTCGTCCCCGAGCTGCGTCGCCACAAGCAAACAGAGCGCCGGCAGGGTCCCATCGTCGAGGGCGTAGTAGACGTGCACGCCGTCCCGGGTGCGAGAGACCAGCCCTTCGTCCGCCATGCGACCGAGGTGCTTGCTAACGTTTGCCTGCCCGTGCCCCGTCGTCTCCACCAGCGCGCCGACCGACTGTTTGCCCTCGGTGTGGAGGACATTTAGCAGCTCCAGCCGCACCGGTTCGCCGAGGACACGGAAGCGCTCGGCCACGGCCTCAATCTGATCGTCGGGGACGAGGGAATGGGACATCAGGGGACGATCAAAACGTGAGACGGAGGCGAGCATTGAGGGTACGGGGCGTGAGGCGCTTGGGAATGCGCTCAAAGTTTCCCGTCCACGTGTAGGCAACCGTATTATCCATGTCGAAGAGGTTGAGCACTTCCAGCGTGAGGTCGAGCGTGACTGGGCCCCCGATCCCGTCCCCCACCAGTTCGATCTCTTTTGTCGCCCCGACATCCACTCGTCGATATGCCGGTAGCCGGCCCCGCATTCGGGGGCCCGGGACCCGGGTCTGCACCTGATCGTTGATCCTCGGTCCCGGGTCGGTGGTCGTGTAGGGCAGGCCGCTCCCGTAGAGGAGGCGCATATGGAGCTTCCAGGTCTCGTCGCCAGGGACGTAATCCTGCACGAACGCCGAAAACGTGTGGCGCTGATCCGTGGGGCGCGGCAAAAGGCCCTTTCGGTTCTCGCGCAGGGTTTCGGAATAGCCCGAGAGGGCCTCGTCCGTGAAGCGCTCGCGGGCGACCATGAAGCTGTAGTTGAACCAGCTCTCAAGCCCCGGTACGAACTCGCCCCGAAGCTGCAGGTCAAAGCCGTAGGTATACCCGGTGGCGTCGTTCTCCCCCGAATAGTTGACGCGAATGTCCTCGATCGTGTAGGATATAATGTTGTCGAGGTCCTTGTAGTAGGCCTCGGCCCGCAGATAAAGCCGACTCTCTGGGAAAAAGTACTCGCCGCCCAGCACGAACTGCATGGACCGCTGGGACTCAATGTCTCGATTGAGGAGCGCATTGATGCCCAGCGAATCCTCCGGCGACCCGCGCAACTCACGGTACGTCGGCTGCTGGTGGTAAATGCCCCAGGAGCCAGTTAGGGTTAGCCGACGGTTGTACTTGAGTTTAGCCGAGAGGCGCGGCGAGACGGTCCACTCGTCGTTGAACGAGTAGTAGTCCGACCGCACCCCACCGGTGAGCAAGAGCCGGTCGCGCTCGGGGAGCAGGTCAACGGCATCCTGTACGTAGAATCCAACCTGTCGCTCGTTGAAGGTCGCCTGATCGCCCAGACTGTCGACGACCGTGCGGAACGCCGTTCCGTCCTCGTCCTCCCCCACCAGGACGTTCTTCTCGTTGAGGCGGTCGTTGAAGTGCATGTCTCGCAGGCTCCATCCCCCCTTCAGCACCTGCCGACCCAGTGTCCACTCGTAGTGTCCGCCGCCGGTGAGCCGTTGTACCTCGACAGCGTTGTCCGCAAAGCGAATACGTTCCGTAATGTCGAGCAGGCGGCAGTTGTCGGGAACGTCCTCCCCCGCGGGATCGACCTGGCAGACCTTTCCCTCGCTGTTGATGTCGAAGTTCTCCGTCTCCCGCGTCTCGAAGTAGGAAAGGTCGTGCTCCAGGTGAAGCCGATCCGTGAGGCCCGTGTTGAGGCGGACGCCCCCGAGCGCCGTGGTGTAGCCGTCGCGCCGCTCTCCGTTGAAGTTGGCCCGGAGGGCTTTAAAATCGGTCGCTCCCTCCTCCCGCAGGCTGATCACACCGAAGTACGTCGTTCGCTCCCTCGGCTCAAGTCGAAACTCATGGTCGGCCCAGAGGCCGAGGCCCTCTACCGACACGTGATCCGAAACGCGATAGGTGACCATGCCCTGCATGTCCTGGAAGCGCGGGTCATACTCGCCCTTCAGGTCCTGGGTATTGAAAAACCGTCCGGGCCGTGCCCGCCGTGCCCCGACGGCCCATCCCAAGTCGCCGCCGAGGGCTGAAGACTGAGCGTGCACACTCGCGTCGAGCGTCGAGACCGAGACCGAACCGGTAAGCGGCTGATCCTCGGGCTGAGCGTACTGGACATCGAGGGCGGAGGACAGCTTGCCTCCATATTTCGGCGGAAACCCTCCCGTGTAGAACGTGATGTCCGAGGCAAGGTCCGGATTGAGCAACCCCAGTCCCTCCTGCTCCCCCTGGCGCGCCCGGAACGGCATGAATACCTCGAAGCCGTTGACGAAAATGAGGTTCTCGTTGAAGCCGCCGCCACGCACAGAATACTGCTGAGAAAGCTCGTTATTGGTCGCCACGCCGGGCACCGTCTTCAGTGCGCGGAAGCCGTCCTTGAAGGGCGTCGGCAAATTTTCGATGTCCTTGGGCTCGACCTCGTAGACCCCGGCGTCCTGCCGGGCCTTCGTTTCCGTTACCGTAACCTGGTCGAGCTCAGTAACGCTCGGTGCGAGGCGCACGTCGTGCCGCGTGGGCTCCCCCCTGGCCACTACCACGGAGTCAATCCGCGTCCGGAAGCCGACCGACGAGACACGCAGGGCGTAGCGGCCGGTGGGCAGACGAAGCGCGTACCGCCCCTGGGCGTCGGTCGCCGTGCCAAAGTCGGTCCCCTTCACAATCACCGTTACGCTCGGGAGAGGCGTGCCGTCGGTCGAGTCGGTGACCGTCCCTTCAACGGTATTCCAAACCTGAGCCTGGGCGACAGGCCCGGCCGGGCCGAAGAGACACGCACCGATAAGAAGGGCAAGACCAACTCGCTTCACGGATGCATGAGGCACAGTCTCTCGGAAATGGCGGGAAGCGGTACCGGTCGCGAGGGCGAGCGCAACGACGGAGCACGGAGGCGCAACGCGGGAAGCGATTTCTTCCGTTTGACGACGTCTACGGGCGGGCAAACGATGCCTCCCCGGTCCCGGGTTCCAGCGCTGTGCCGGGACAACTGAGAATGCCGACCGTCGGAAACAACGGAATCTCTCGCACGGAGGATGCGGGCCTGGCCCGACAGTCCGCACTCCGTTTTTTCACCCACCCGGTCTCATTACGCGGGCATCGGGACATGGATAGGTGGGAACGACGGGGACGCCAGTACGCGCCGTCCTCAATGAAAGTCTACGGACCGAGTCCCGGCAAAACAGCGAGAAGCTCCAGGTAGGGTGCCACGAGCCCCAAGGCAGTACCCGCCACGGCCTGGCCAAGCGTGTGGGCTCGACTGCGAACGCGCGCCCAGAGCAACAGCGGGACGAGCACTAAGCCAGTGCACAGCACAGCCGGTCCAATCACCGCTCCCCCCAGCACACTCCCCGGCACGTGAACATGCACGAACGCCAGCGTCCCGAGGGCCCCTGCTACCGATGAGCAGTGCACGGAAATCTTCCACCGGCGCGTGATGCCCAGTAGCAGGCTCGTGTTGAGGAGGTGACACCCCAGAAGGGCCACCACGAACCGGCGTCCGTAGAAATCGAGCCCACTCACAAGGAGGAGCGCCGTAAGGCCTGCTCCTAGCACCACGAGGAACGGCTCGATGCGCTTGTCCCGGTCCCGAATTTCGAGAGACCCAACCTCCCCTCGTGCCCGCATCCACGCTACATGCGCGAGAGGAATTAGTCCCAGGAAGACCGCCGCGAGGCCCACCCCCGTCGCCACATCTCCCGCGGGAGCCCCGACGTGTGACAGTACGAGCCCGTACACCAGCGGCGGTAGAATGAGTGGGTTCACCCCGTAGCTCACGGCGGTCGCGACAACGAGCCCGATGCCGGGCGGGGCCTCCACCCGCGATGAAGACGCAGCGGCAGGCGGGTCGGACGACATATCAGGTGGAGCAGAAAAGGAAAGGCGAGCGCAGGCGCCGCTACCTGAGGACGACGATTCTTGGGGCCACGTGAACGACGGCCCGGGCCCGGATGATTCCCTACACCGAAGGCGTACAGAGTATCTCGACGGCCACCGTGGTTAGCCCCCCTTTGGACGTGTCCACCGTGAAGGATAGCGACCCGGACGGGACCGCGGTCGTCCATCCGTCGAGCCTTCTCTGCCGTGCCTTACGCGCTCTAGGCTCCGTCAAGTTCGGGGCTGGGAAGGGGCCCTCCTCACCCCCCTACAGAAGCAGTACGGCCAAGAGGAGGAGAAAGACAAGACCGATCGTGACCACGATGCTGTAAATGAAAAGCAGGATGAACGCCTTGATGGACGACTTGATAAGGCCCTGATCATAGACGTGAGCCATCGCTAGAACGAGGTAGAGAAGAGGAGACGCCTCCACCCAGGGTCCCGCCGCACGGACCCACGTCACGTCCGACTGCTCGAGCAAAATCCCGGTCGCGAAAGCAAAGAACGCGAAGGCATGTACGTGCAGACTGAAGATCATGTGCTCTGCATAGAGGCGCCCCCGTCGCACGTAGAGAAGCTTGAGCAACACTGCGAAAACCGGGAGTACGAAGAACATCAGATAGGGGCCCTGATCAATGACGGTCTCCAGAAAGCCCCACGGGTCCTCTACGACCTTTGGAATATTTCGGTAGAGAAGTTGCTCAATTTGATTATCGGCGGGCTCGGAATTCAGTTCGCGTCGGACCGTGTCGGCGATCGTCCACTCTTCGAGGCCTAGATTCGTGTCGCTATCGATCGTGTCCGGACCTGTTTCGGACTGTCCACCACCCGGCACCGGTGCGGTGGCTATCTCCAAGGTGTCGGGAGCAGCCCCCGGCCCGGACGACGGGAAAAGAAGCCCGAAGCCTCCGGTCGTCGTGAAGGCAAGAACGGTGAAAAGCAAAAACGTGGCAAACAGACACAGCCGAAAGGGCCGAATGTACCGCTTACGCCGACCGTTGATGTATTCTTTCGTGAGGCGGCCGGGGAGGAAGAGAAACTTCGGTAGGGTACGGAGAACACGAAGGTCGAGCTCAAAAACCGCCTCCAGCACCTCATTGATCATGTGCCAAACCGGCACGATGCGGTCCGCCGCCTCCTGCCCGCACTGCGAGCAGTAGGGACCATGCAGCAGCGCGCCGCAGTTCTCGCACCGGTTCTCCGGCGTGCCCGCTTCGGGAGCGGACCCGGCGTCCCCTCCGGACGGTGCGTGAGCGCCCACGGTCTCTCCGCCCCCCGAGTATTTTTCTTCCGAGGCCTCGTCGCCCTCGATGTCCGGCTCATCGTCCAGATTGGCGAGTGCCTCAATTTCCGAGAGCGCCTCTTCGGCGTCCCGCCGCGCCTGCTCTGGGTCCGATGCAGCCTCTTCACTCGGGTCCGCGTCCCCGAACTCACCAGGGTCGTCCCGACTCTCATCGTCCGGGGGCAGATCGGGGGCGGAGGGCGATGCACTCATCGGATGCTACGGACAGGCGAACGGACGTAACGTCGCGGGTCTTGGCCATCGTTCCGGACAGTTCCCTCGTTCTCATTCACGCACCAGCCCACTTGGATGTTACCTGCTTGCGTATCGGGCCTCTCGCATCCGACGACGGTCCCGCGGCACGCAGTACAGCCTGCATAACACACCGACGGACCGGCGTTCCTCCGGTCCATAACCGAAGCGATA
>PXTG01000005.1:0-4741 GCA_003023365.1 Bacteroidetes bacterium QH_7_62_13
CCGCCGAAGACCGTCCGCCCGTGCTCCGTTTCATACTTCAACGAGTCGGGGATACTGTCCTTGTACTCAGAGACGTTGTAGACCGCTTCTCTCCAGTTGTCCGTCTTGTTCTTAAGGTAGGCTTCCCGATTCCCCTTTTCGTACGGAGTCTGGATGAGTCGGCCGGACGGCGTGTAGTACCGTCCCACGGTCATCTGGAGGAGACTTCCATCCGTAAGCTCAAACTGCTTCTGAACCAGAGCCTTGCCGAAGGTGCGACGACCGACGAGAAGTGCCCGGTCGTGATCCTGCAGGGCCCCGGAGAGGATCTCACTTGCGGAAGCGGACCGTTGGTTCACCAGTACGATCACCGGTTGTTCGGCGAGGACTCCGCCCTCCTGGGCACGGAGGCTCCGGTTCATGTCGCTATTTCGTCCTTTTGTCTCTACAATCTTGACGGGGCGACCCAGCAGTTCATCAGCAATCTGAACTGCCGACTTCATGACGCCACCCGGATTATTGCGGAGGTCCAGGACAAGTCGGTCCATCCCCTTGCCCTTCAGTTTCTCGACCTTCTTCATAAACTCCTCGTACGTAGACATCGCAAACCGGCCGATATCGATGTAGCCGGTGCGATCGTCAATCATGTAGGACGAGTTTATGGAGTAGAGTGGGATCTCATCTCGCTTAATCGTAAACGTTAAGCGCTTATCCGAGAGGGGGCGATAGACCGTAAGGCTTACCTCCGTCCCAATTTTGCCCTTCAGACGATCCTGTATTCCGTTGGCCGAAAGACCGATCGCCGAAGAGTCTTCAATTTCGACGATGCGATCACCCGCCATGATTCCGGCCTTCTCGCTCGGGCCGTCGGCCACGGGAGAGATAACGCGGGCCGTGTCTCCAGGCTCGAAAAGGATTCCAATTCCACCAAAGGAGCCTTCGTACCGGTCCCGTTTATCCCGCACTTGCTCGGGGGGGATGTAGCTGGAGTGCGGGTCCAGACTGTTCAACATTCCCTTTACTCCTTCCTCCGCGACGTCGGCGGCATCCAGGGACTCGACGTAGCGGCCATTGATGATAGCGAAGGCGCGCTTCATCTTCTTAAACTGCTCCAACGCGTCGTCGGACGTCACGTAGGAGTCGAATTGAACTCCTAGCACGGCGCCGAACAGAAGCAGTGCAAGTGCGGGCAGAATGTGGTTCTTATTCAGATGCTTCATGGATGGGCAAGTGGATCGGGCATCCAGCAGAGAGAACGCGAGGCTCGGTACGACGAGCGTGTTTCGTCGCCAACCGCTTTAAATATTTTCTGTACAAACACGTTCTCTATATCTTACCGAAGCGAATTTGTTGCAGCTCACGGCAAGCAAACAGAAGCGTCACACCCTGCACCGGTGTTCGTTCATGCGGGGGAGCGAACCGTCCCCCTTTGATGTTCACGTTTTAACGTTCGCGTCGTCCAGAGCGGAGGAGAGAACCGGTGTCGCCGTAGAGACAAGGCTTTCTGGGCGGTTGTCTGAACCAGGGTTTGGTACCGACATCCGAAACCACGGAATTCCTTTTTCTGGAAGGGACAATTGCCCCAGAATCGCGACCCCAGATAACATTCTGGGAAAGAGTCGTACCGCCAGAAAACGTCTTTCGGGAAGAAACTGTAGGTAAAACATACGTAGCCGCAGCTTCTACAGGCAAGTCCTCAATAACGGTCTGCTCTAGCATGATTTCGGACCAGACGGTGGATCGCTACTACTACATCTTCGACGCCCGGGATCGGCGAACGCTTGTTTTGGATCGGTCGACGGGAGAAGAGGTGGTGTGGTCGGACGCTCCCCGGGTACAGTTGATCGATTACGTCGCGGAGATCCATTCGACACCCATTCTTCGTCGGTTTGCTCGGTGGTGTGCACGGCAATCGGGTGTTGAAGAGGTATCGCCGGACACGGCCACGGGACGTCTCTGGTCGGCGGCCCAGCCTTCCAATCAGCACTCGAACTGGTCAGAGGTGCGAGCGGATACGAATGAGTTGGTTGTAGAGGCGGCGGCGTTGGGACTCCCTCAAAGGAACAGCAACGCCGCTCAACTTCTGGCCGCGCACGCCTGCACGCATCCCGCGGCCCGGCAGGCGGCCATCGATGCCGCCCACATGAGCGAGCGCTGGGCGGAATTTGATGCAGACGGTGCATCCCAGGCGGCGGTGCAGGCCCTCCGCCAGCGGCAAATCGACTGGCTTCTCGACACGCTTGGGGCTTATCAGACAGAGGGGGAAAGACCGTCGAGGGGAGAGGCAAAGGAAGAAGAGGTGGACTACTCGCTTTCGGAATCGTCCCCCTCCACCAGCGGCACAAACCGAAAGTTGTGAAATTCTTCGCGCTGGTAGTCGTCAGGACCGCTCCCGGTGCGAACGACGCGCGTCATTGTTTGCCCGTCGCTTTTTCCCACCGGGATTACGAGACGTCCTCCGTCTATCCCATTCGGCTCCCGGAGCTGGTGCAGTAGGGGGGCTGCCGCCGTGACGACGATTCCGTCGAAGGGGGCAAAGGCCGGCCATCCGTTCGTCCCGTCTCCATGACGGGTTCGGACGGCGTATCCCAGTTCGTCGAGCAGTGTACGGGTTCGTTCTAGAAGTTCTTCGTGGCGCTCAATGGAAAAAACGCGCGCTTCCATTTCGCAGAGCACAGCGGCCTGGTAGCCACTGCCCGTTCCTACTTCCAGGATGCGATCCTGTGGGTCGACCTCCAAGAGGGAGGTCTGGTAGGCAACCGTAAAAGGTTGAGAGATGGTTTGATTGAGGCCGATGGGGAGGGCCTCGTCGTCGTAGGCACGGTCTCGAAAGGCGGGCTCTACGAACTTGTGTCGAGGGACGGCCCCGATCGCGTCCAGAACGCGCTGATTCTGGATGCCCCGGTCGTACAGGGCCTGGACCAGACGGTTGCGACGCCGGCGAAAAGTGCGGGCGTCGTGGTCGTTTGAAGCAGGAGTAGACATAGGAAGTCCGAGTGGCGAGGGTTACGCCGTAGTCGCGTCGAGGGAGCGAGACGAGGCGGATGGATGGGAAAGCGCGTCGGAGAGATAGGTCCGGAGTTCATCCGGGGTGATGTTTGAGATGAGCGCTCCGTCGCGGGATACACTGATGTTTCCCGTTTCTTCCGATACGACCACCACAAAGGCGTCGGTCTGTTCAGTGAGGCCGACGGCGGCCCGGTGGCGCAGGCCAAGCTGTGGGCTAAGTTTCATGCTCGTGGACACAGGCAAAATGCAACGGGCCGCTTCAATCCGTCGGTCGTTGATGATGACGGCTCCGTCGTGGAGGGGATTTTGCCCTTGAAAAATGGTGGTCAAAAGATCGTGGGACACCTCTGCTTGGAGGAGCTTGCCGGTTTCAATGTAGCTACGCAGGCCGGTGCTGCGCTGGAAGGCCACAAGCGCCCCAATCTGTCGGTTGCTCATTTCCTCCACGGCCATCACCGTTTCGTTCACGACCTCGCTCCGATCCGCCGTACTTACGAACCGACGAATGATCGGGTTTTTGCCCAGAAGAAGAAGCAGGCGCCGGATCTCAGGCTGGAAGATGATGATGACGGCCAGCACGAAGACCTGATTGAAGTAGCTGAAGATCGTACTCAGCATCGTCATGTTCGCCAGCTCCACGCCCACCTGGATGAGAAAGAGCGCCCCCAACCCGAGGGCAATCTGCACGGCAATCGTGCCGCGCATCAGCCGGTAGAGCTGGTAAAGAAGATACGCGACGAGTGTAATCTCGATGACGTCGCGTACGCCAAAGCTGACGACCTCAAAGAACGTCACGAGCAAGGGGCCGGTAGGGGAAAGGGCCAGTGGAAATCAGGGACTCGGATGTTCTAGGCATCCGGGGTGCCCGCCTGGACCGTTGCGTCGAGGACCTCCAACATCTGCACCGTAGCGGCCACGTCGTGAGCGCGCACGAGGGTGGCGCCCCGCATCACGGCCACGGCCGTTGCGCCCAGCGAACCGAAAAGGCGTTGATCGACGGGGGCAGGGGAGGACGGGCTCCCGAGTGTCGCCCCGATCGTGCTCTTTCGAGAGACGCCGATCAGAATCGGACGGTCCAACGTAAGGAGTTCGTCGATGTTGTTCATGAGGCGGAGATTGTCCTCGTGGGATTTGCCAAAGCCGAAGCCCGGATCGACGGCGATTGAATTGACACCTGCCGTTTTTGCCGTTTCGATGGTTTGGGCAAGAGTGTCACGCACTTCGGCCGTCACGTCGGCGTAGGCGCGCGGCGTGGTGAGGTCCCCCGGCTCCCCCTTCGAGTGCATCACGATGAGGGCGGCGTTTGCCTCGGCGGCCACCTCGGCCATTTCGGGACTCCGCCGAAGACCGGTCACGTCGTTCACGATATGGGCTCCGGCCTCCAACGCCGCTCGGGCCATTTCCGGTTTGTACGTATCGATCGAGAGGAGGGCGTCGGGACATTCATCGATGATGGCCTCAATGACCGGAAGAACCCGATCTTTTTCTGCCGACAACGATACGGGATCAGCCCCTGGACGGGTCGACTCGCCGCCGATATCAATGATGCGGGCTCCTTCACGAATCATCTCCGCGGCCCGGGACACGGCGTCCTCCACGGCGACGAACTTTCCGCCGTCCGAGAATGAATCAGGGGTGACGTTGAGAATGCCCATCACGTGAGCGCCCGGTACCGCCGAACTCCCCGGTCGGCAGTCGAGGGACGTGCCCTTGCAGTCGAGCACGAAGTGGTCCGAAGAAAATGGTTCCGCGG
>PXTG01000005.1:4835-12713 GCA_003023365.1 Bacteroidetes bacterium QH_7_62_13
TGGAAAATTTTGACCGGACCATCAGGTCCGGGGGGAGGGAGGAAAAGGAACGTCCCGGCTGGGCCCGTGTTTTTTGCCGAAACGATCCATCGTTCACCTACGCTATTCCTTTCTGCTTCACTGATGGACGATCTGATCCGCTCCGCGCTACAATGGCTCGATCCCGTCCAGCGGATCGAAGATTTCAAGCAGAATCCCGTTTCTACACAGCGGACCCTTCTTCGCAACCTCCTGACCACGGCGGCCGAGACGGAGTGGGGGCGCCGCTACGACTTTGCGGAGATCGCTGCGGCCGAGGACGTGGTGGCGGCTTATCAGGAGCGTGTGCCCCTCCACACGTATGACGACATTGAAGAAGACGTCCTTCGAGTGCGAGAGGGGGCCGCCGATGTGATGTGGCCCGGTACCATCACAAACTTTGCTGTGTCCAGCGGTACGGTCTCGGAGGGGAAGATCATTCCGATCAGTCAGGAGACCATCAATTACAACCGCACGTTTAGCGTCGGAGCGGGACTCTACTACCTCAAGAACACGCTCGATGGACGGTTCTTCCTCGGCAATCACCTGACGTTGCCCGGCCGGGTGGAGGAGGATCCCAATTATCCGGGAACGCTCGCCGGAGAGATCAGCGGAATTCTCGCCGAGAACGCCCCCGGCTTCTTCCGGGCCTTTTTTCAAGCAGTTCCGAACGAGGTTTCCTTTATTCCGAACTGGGAGGAAAAACTTCGTGCCATTGCGGAGCGCACCGTCGATCAGGACATCCGCATGGTCGTCATGGCACCGACGTGGGCGATCGTGCTCTTCGACGAACTCCTCGATGTCTACAACGACCGCCACGCCGACACGGCGACGACGGTCAGCGAGGTGTGGCCGAACCTTCAACTTTTCATCGCCGGCGGGGTGCCGCTGCGGTCCTACCGTGATCTTTTGGAGGACAAGATCGGGGCAGATATCGACTTTCTCGAAACCTACGGGGCGTCCGAGGGCTTTTTCTCCTTCCAGGATGATTTGGAGGACCCATCGATGCTTTTGCACCTCGAAAACGGTGTCTTCTACGAGTTTGTGCCGCTTGAAGAGAACGGATCAGACGATCCGCGTCGCCACACCATCGAGGAGGTCGAACCCGGCGTCCGGTACTCGCTCCATGTCACCTCCAGCAGCGGGCTCTGGGCCTATGAGGTAGGCGACGTTGTGCAGTTTACGCAGACGGATCCTCCCAAGATTACGGTAGCAGGGCGCACCAGTGAAATGATCGACGAGTACGGGGAGGCCCTTTACGGCGACGAAGCACGGGCCGCCCTGCGCCACGCCTGCGATGAAACAGGCGCCCACGTCGTAGACTATCACATTGCCCCGCGGTCCCTTCAAGATGGAGACGAAGAGCGCCCCGGGCACGAGTGGGTAATCGAGTTCGACGACTCGCCCGAAAATCTCGACGCCTTTTCTGACCGACTCGACGAATACCTTCAGGACGTCAATCGCCACTATCAAATGCGACGAGAGGCTCGGGCATTCGATGCGCCCACCGTCTCGGCGGTGCCCGACGGTACATTTTACAAATGGCTCAAAGCGACCAAGGATGAGATCAGCGGGCAAACCAAGGTTCCTCGCATGAGTGATGACCGGGACGTGGCGGATGGAGTTTTGGGGATTGTTACCCGAAGAAATTGACTTTATCCGGTGCGCCATCGTATTTGAAAAAATTTATCCCGGAACAACCCTTGGCACTGCTCGTGAGGAAGTCGCGAATTACACGCTGGGTACTCTCAGGGCTTCTCACAAAGAAGAGCATGCGGACACAAACAGTTGCTGCCGCTGGATTCCCTCCGGTGTTCACGACTGGAGGCGTGACGTGTCCGCCCACTCTATCGCCACTGTCATCGTCACACCCCCACAACCAGAAGGAGCCATATGCACGTTCCGCGTGAACAACGAATGTTGGACCAGTACCTCCAGGAAATTGGAAAAATCGATCTGCTGGAGCCGGAAGAGGAGGTCGAACTGGCCCGTCGTATTGAGGATGGCGACGAAGAAGCGCTACACAAGCTTTGCCGAGCCAATCTTCGTTTCGTCGTTTCCGTCGCGAAGAAGTATCAGGGACAGGGCCTCTCCCTCGCCGACCTGATCAACGAAGGGAATTATGGCCTGATCAAAGCGGCCAAGCGCTTCGACGAAACCCGAGGATTCAAGTTTATCTCCTACGCCGTCTGGTGGATTCGGCAGGCGATTCTGCAGGCCCTTGCCGAGCAGAGCCGTGTGGTGCGTCTCCCGCTCAACCGGATCGGCACCATCTCGAAGATCCGGAAGGCGAGCGCGCGGCTGCAGCAAGACCTCGATCGCAAACCCAACATCGAAGAGCTCGCCGAAGAGCTCGAGATTGACGTCCAGAAGGTGCGCGAGGCGATGCAACATACCAGCCGCCACCTTTCGATGGACGCACCCTTCAATGAGGAGGACGACAACAGCCTTCTCGATGTGCTCCCGGACGAGGAGAGTGACTCCCCCGACGAAGAGATGCTGGAGGAATCCGTCAAGATTGACATCGAGCGGGCCCTCAGCATGCTCCACGATCGCGAGGCGGAGATCACGCGTCTCTACTTCGGCATCGGGCGCGAGCACCCGCTGACGCTCGAGGAAATTGGCAAGCGCTTCGACCTCACCCGCGAGCGTGTCCGTCAGATTAAGGAGAAGGCACTCCGCAAGCTGCGCCAGCGTCACAGTAAGCAGGATCTCCAGCCTCACAAGGATCACTAGGCTGACACAGCACGACCACCACGATTTGGATTTGAGCTCAGGGGGCGCACTCCACAGTGGGGTGCGCCCTTTTCTGATTGAGCTTGTCTCCCCACCGTTGAATCGATCATGGCTCCCTCATCGTCTCCGCCGCGGATTCTTGAGGCTCAGGCTCGGCACCGAGTCGTCGTGTCGTACGCCGTGGATCCGGACCGAGTGGCCCCGCACCTCCCCTCCGGGCTGACGCCAGATATCCGAAACGGACGGGCGTTTGTTTCGCTCGTTGGGGTCGAACTGGTAAGGGTACGGGTGCTGGGGCTGCCGGGCCCGGGCTTTCGCCGCGTGCCAGCGGTGGAATTGCAGGTTCCAGTTCAGGAAGTTGGGGCGAGCCGACGCGGGACGACGACGGTGCAGGCCTTTGTGCCGCGGCGCCTCGTGGCCTGGGGCGCTCGTTTGCTCTATGGGGAATCCGTGAGCGTAGCCTCTATGCAGCCGGTCTGGAAAGAACAGGCCGACTCAATTCAGCTGACGTACCGGTTTGACTGGGCAGGACGCGAGCAGCGGGTTCGAGCCGTCGGTACGAAGCCCCCAGTGACGCCGGCGCCGGAGACGCCGGCATCGTTCCTGCTGGACCGGGATTGGCGCTTCGGGGCGCGAACGAATGGATCGGTGGTGCGAGCCCGTAGTGAACGTCCCGTGGAGCCCATATACCGAGTACGGGAGCACCACGTCACGATACAGTGGGCCTCCGTCTACGGAAAAGAATGGGGGTTTCTATCGGAGGTGGATCCAGTGGCCGTCTTACTAACCCCCGGTGCTCCCCTCACGCTGCACTGGCGGGAGGTTGTGACGTAACAAGTCCGTTCCGGCCGCCCGAACAGGAACGGTTGCGAGAGAACCGGCGCTTTCGGACCTTGGGATCTGTCTGATTCCGCAACAACGTCTAGCTTCCTCCGATGCACCGTTACGTACTGACCGTTCTTCTCCTCAGCGTCTTACTTGCTCCGATCGGGAAGGCGCAACCCACCGATCTCGCGCCCGAGCGCTTCTCGTTTGACCCGGACCTGACGTACGCCGAACAGGTGCCCGTGCCGTCGGAGGTGCTTGGCTACGAACTGGGCACGCAGTTTACTCTCTACGCAGACGTCACCGAGTACCTCCGAGCCGTCGCCGCGGCTTCCGACCGCGTTTCGCTCGACACCTACGGTCAGACCTACGAGGGGCGTGAGCTCGTCTACCTCGTTCTCACCAGTGCGCAAAACCAGCAGCGCCTCGACGAACTGAAGCGGAACAGCCGTCGCCTGTCCGAGCCGTCTACCCTCTCGGCCGGGGAGCGAAATCGGCTCCTTCAGAATCAACCGGTGACCGTCTCCTACAGCTACAACATTCACGGCAACGAGCCCTCTTCTACGGAAGCTGCCATGCGGGTAGCCTATCGGCTCGCGGCGGCGCAGGATGAGACCACCCGGCGGATTCTCGACGAAACGGTCTTTGTGATGTACCCGACGGTCAACCCCGATGGACGCGACCGCTACGTCTACTGGGCACGGTCGATGCAGCGGAGCCAGGTGGCCACCGATCCCAACGACATCGTGCACGACGAGCCCTTTCCGCAGGGCCGTACCAACCACTACTGGTTCGACCTCAATCGTGACTGGGTCTGGAACGTACATCCCGAAATGGAGGGCCTCACTGGCGTCTACCAGGAGTTCATGCCGCAGGTACACGCCGATTACCACGAGCAGGGCTATGAGGACAACTACTTTACCATGCCCGGCACCACGCCCCGAAATCCGCTCCTGCCGAGTCGCTACGTAGCGTGGGCGGACACCTTCGGTCGGGCCAACATTGAGGCGTTCGACCAGAACCAGGTCAGCTACTTCACGCGCGAGGCGTTCGACTTTTTCTACCCCAGCTACGGGTCCTCCTACCCCAGCGTAATGGGAGGCATTGGGATGCTCACGGAGCAGGCGGGCATCGGGGCCGGGCGGGCCGTGGAGAATGAGGACGGTTACGTCTTAACCCTCCGGCAGCGCGTCTTCGATCACTACACCACGTCTCTTGCAACCCTCGAGGCGGCGGTTCGCAATCGGCGGGAGCTCCTGGAATATGACCTTCAAGCCCATTCGCAGGAGACCAACACCGTCGAAACGGCGGCTTACGTGTTTCCGGACGACCAGGGGAGCGGATACCTTTACGATGTCGTCGACATGTTGCGGCATCACGGGATCGATGTGCAGCGGGCAACCGAGCCCCTGCAGTTGGATAACGCACTGAATTACCGCACCGGAGAGCGGTCGGATCGGCGCGTGGAACGGGGGGCGTACGTGGTGCCGACCGATCAATCCCGTCATCTCTTCGCGAATACGCTTCTGCGACGTCAGGTGTCGTTCCAGGACTCTGTGATGTACGACATGTCTACCTGGTCCGCCCCATTAGCGCACAATGTGGAAACCTACGCCACTCGGTCGGAACCGGAAGCAGAAACGGAGCCGGTGGGCGAAGACCCATCGCCCCGCAGTGGGGTTCTCAATCCGGACGCCCGCTACGCGTTCGTCGTAGACTGGCAGCAACGGCACGCGCCCAAGGCACTCTCGCACTTGTGGGAGGCGGGGTATCGCGTTCGTACCGCCCACGAAGCCTTCAGTACCGGCAGCCGTTCGTTCGGGGCCGGGTCCCTCATTGTACTTCGAGGCCGGAATCCCGACAAAACAGGTGTGGCCGGCGACATGCAGCGCATCGCTCAAGAGGCCGGAGTCGAGATCGTAGGCCTCGACTCGGGGCGGATGGCGGAAGGCCCGGATCTTGGGTCCGCGGACAATCCGCCGGTACAGCAACCAGACCTGGGCCTTCTTGTGGACCAGCCCTTCTCCACGTACACCAGCGGCCAGCTCTGGTACCTGTTTGATCAGGAGACGAACCTCCCGATCACCCGTGTTCGGGCCTCCACCCTCCAAGAGTCGACCACCAGTGCGAGCCGGTATGCGCGCTACGGAAAAGCGAACTTACAGGACTTCGACGTGCTTGTCTTGCCGGGGGGGTACCGGCTCGGCACCGTGTTCGACTCGACCCAGGTCGACGCCCTACGCGACTGGGTGGAATCGGGCGGGACCCTCGTGGGGACGGAGCAGAGCGCTCGGTTTCTGACGGAGAACGGGTCGGGCCTGACGGATGTGTCGGCGGTGACGGACACGACTGAGTCGCGCATCGGTCCGTACACCCCCTACGCGGCGCGCGGCGATTCGTCGGGCCTCGGCAATATTCCCGGCGCGGCCCTCGACGGACACGTCGACACGACCCATCCGCTGGCTTTCGGGGTGGGGGAGCGGGTCTACTCACTGAAATACGGGGTCTCCGGCTTGGAGCCGAGCTCGGACCTCCAGACCGCCGCCCACTACGCCCAGGATCCCGACGACCTCCTCGTCAGCGGATATGCGTCTCAGAAGAACCTGGAGCAGCTCGCAGGGAAATCGTTTGCGGGGACCGTCGAGATGGGAGAAGGGCGCGTCGTCTTCCTCGTCGACAACACGCAGTACCGGATGTTCTGGCGTGGGCCGAGTCGGATGATGCAAAACGCTGTGATGCTCGTGCCGGCGCTGGTCGAGTAATTCCGTTGATCTGTGGTTAGCAGGCGGATTCCAGGCACGGGTTCGTCCGGGTCTGAGGAGACCTTGGCCCGGCCGGGGACCGGTCGTAGAAGAGAGCGCTCGGTCAGGGCGGTCCTCGGCTGGTTCGAAGGACCGAACCGTTGGATGTGAATGACTTGGGTTCTCCCAGCTGGTGCTCGTACAGTGGTAGCCGACTTATGAGCGAGGGAGTGCGGCTCTGAACTGAGTTCATGTGGAATACCCTTCCAGTGCCATCCCGCCGACGTCTCAGACGACCATGCAGACCATTTCGCTCTACACGATTGCGGCGTTGTTCGTCGGCGCGGGGATTGGCCACTTCCTGAGGCCGGATGTGTTTGCGCAAATCGTGCCGCCCTATTTTCCCTGCCCCCACCTGCTCGTCTATCTGAGTGGCGTGGCCGAGGTGGCGGGAGGAATTGGGGTGCTTAACGCCTCGACTCGTCCGTATGCCGGGTGGGGCCTCATCCTATTCCTTTGCGTCGTCTTTCCCGTACACATCTACATGCTGCGATCACCCGGAGACTTTCCCAATATCCCTTTGTGGACCCTCTACGTCCGGGTGCCGCTTCAGTTTGTCCTCGTGGCATGGGTGTACTGGACGGCGTGTTGACCGGAGCGTGGATCGGTTCCGACATAAGCGGACCTGAACGTTCGTAACGGTCTGTGCGGTCGAATACGTCCGACGATGCATCTCCCTGACTTAAAGGGGAATCGATGAATCCCTGCAACATGGAGAACGGATCGGGAACCGTCGCGGAAGTGACAAGGTGGAAGAAGTACATCAATACACATCTCGCGTCACCGTCGCTACGTGGGTTCGTCAAGAAGCGTTTGCCGCGTCCGCGTCGCTACGAATGATGGGGGACTCAACAACGCAAGGTATAACCATATGCAAAAGGGCAAGCTCAAATTTTTCGATACCTCCCGTGGATTTGGTTTCATTGAACCCCTCGACGGTGGGGAAGATGTTTTTCTACACGCAAACAATCTCGCCGGCATGACCTCGGGTGAGGATCTCCGTGACGGCCAGACGATCGAATACGAGACCGAAGAGACGGAAAAAGGACTTAGCGCCCTCAATGCCTCCCCCGCCGAGGAGGCCGGTGGCGTTCGGTAACGGTGCGGGCTGGTTCTCTGAAGAATCTTGAGACTCAGTGCCGATCCACGATAAGAGCCTGCCCTTCCGGGGCGGGCTTTTTGTTTTCTCTGAGTCGGTGATTTGATCACTTGATCACTAGGGGGGACTGAACCAGGGGACGATTCAATCCCGTGGAATCCTCGGTTCAGACAAAAGATCTGCGAACCGACACTGAAGCGCATCGGTGCCCAGGAACGGTTTCTTTTCCACCAACCATTTCTTCTTCTCGATGCACCGTGTGACGCTTTATGTAGGAGTAATCATCATTCTTGGCATGTGTCTCGTGCCGCCCTTCGAAACGGGGGCTGTCGACAAAGTGGGGGATGTCCTCCGGGGGGAAGAAGTTCGGGAGGTAGAATATCATCCCATCTGGTCGAG
>PXTG01000006.1 GCA_003023365.1 Bacteroidetes bacterium QH_7_62_13
GCTACGACATTCACGTTTCCAAATCCATCTCGGCGAGCACAAGTAGTTCCGTCGGCCTCAATGTCTCATCCTACACCTCCGAGAGCGGTACCGGAAATGATGTTCTCGGAACGGAGTTCTGGTTTGAGCGAGACCTTCAGGCAACAGCCACGATCACGACGCCAAATGGATTTAGCCTGACCGTCTCACCCGGAGAAACGATCGACACTACGACCGCCAACGACGGACGAATCCTTTTGAACAATACGGTCTACTCTGGTAATGGGAACAGAAAGGTGGAACTCATTGCCACCGACCCTACAGAGAGCAACACTCCATCCAGCGGGACGTGGACGGTATCGCTCAAAAACAACTCCTCCTCGTCGGTAAGGGTCGACGGATGGGTTTCATCGTTTACTATCGGGACCGGCCCCTCACTCATTCAATTCTCCGGTGGGGATACCCAGTCGACAGTTGGCATCCCCGGCACTGCCACGCACGCAATCACCGTCGGCTCCTTCATGCACCGCTGGCGGTGGTACGGCGCCGACGGAAGTGTGCATCGAAACCCCGCTGGGGTGAATCGAAGCGGTAATATTTCCCTCTTCAGCAGCGAGGGGCCGCGGCGCGACGGCACCGGGGAGGCGTACAAGCCGGAGATTGCAGCCCCCGGACAACATGTGATCTCCTCCCTTTCGCAGGATGCTTCCGGTAAAACGGTTAACACGATTCCCGGCGGTATGCACGTTAGAAAAGAAGGAACGAGCATGTCCGCGCCCGTCGTGGCGGGATCGGTGGCGCTCCTTCTGGAAGAGGATCCGACGCTCACCTCACAGGAGATTAAGACCCTCCTCACGCAGACGGCCGACACGGACGGGCTCACCGGAACGACCCCGAATACAGAGTGGGGCTACGGCCGCTTGAACGTGCTCGACGCGATGACCCAGCTTCGGAATGCGTCCGGGTCCGCAACCCATTCGATACTGACGAATGACACCCATCCGAATAACTCCTACAAAAGCTCTTACCAGCTCGGCGGTGGGATCGATGCTCATGCGGTTCGATTCAGTCCGTCGAGCGACGGTCGGCTGTCCGGGGCGTACTTTCACCTCGACTCGCCGCCCGCAAACAACCTAACCAGTTCCCTCACCGTCGAAATCCGAGACAACAACGGCGGCGTGCCCGGCTCGCAGATCGGTTCGAGCGCCCAGATTTCCCCCGACCGACTTCGAACCGGAACCTGGAACTACACCAGCCTTGCCTTTGCGACGGACGTGCAACTGTCGGCGGGCCAGATCTACTACCTCGTGTACTACCCCAGTGCGCCAGACGACGAGTTGCACCTCATGGGCGAAAACTACGATGCCTCCGGCAATACGCTGTACCTGAGTTCCGGAACGTGGCAGGAAGACAGTAATTTCGACGTGCTCGCCCGTCCGGTCGTGAGCAGTCTTAGCGGAGCCCAAGCCCTTCCTGTCGAACTGGCGGCCTTTCGCTCACAAATCGACGGACGGGATGTACAGCTCCACTGGGAAACAGCCTCCGAAGCCGGAAATAGTCACTTCAAGATACAGCGACAAACCGAGGAGAAGAACTGGTTGACTGTCGGGACGGTCGATGGAGCGGGCACAACTGCCAAGCCTCAGAGCTATTCATACAAGGTGGAAAATCTTACCTACGGCACGCATCGCTTTCGTCTGCGGCAGGTAGACTTGGACGGAGCCATCCATACGTCCGAGGAGGTGAAGGCCGTCTTGAAGCCCAGCGACGGGCTCTCCGTCCAGGCGTACCCGAATCCGATATCGGCGGAGGGAACTGTGAAAGTTGCAACCAACCGGTCGCAAGAGGTAACCGTGCAGATGTACGACCTTCTCGGCCGCCACGTGGCAGAACTCCATGAAGGGGCAGTGGGTCCGGAGCAGCCAGCAATACTGTCCCTTGAGGGTTCTGTGTTCAGTAGCGGCACCTACATCCTCCGGGTGCAAGGGGAGTACAAGATGGAAACAACGCGAGTAACCGTGGTTCAGTAGTGAACGCCGACGCTGAGGAAGAGGCATTTTTCCCACGTGGGTGCTTCACGCCCTCCTCTCCAGCAGCCGGAGCACTACAATTTCCTAATCTATCAGCACAGTTCCTTCACGGCCATCGCCTGGAACGGCGCGCAACTTGGAGAACTGGCGAATCCGGGATGCGAGCGTTGCCTAGCCGCGACGGGAGTATTGGCATTGATCGCCGGTCGTTCGGAACGATTTTCACGACACACCAAAAAACGCGGAACCACCCGCCGAATGCATGATCTGAAATACGCCCGGGTGAAAATGCATTCCGGCTCACCTTTCGCCGCATCTCGCTCACTGAACCCATTTCCACAGCCATGTCTCAACTGCTCCGTCGGTGTCTACTTCTGGTGTTCTGCGGGCTGATCGCCGTCCGTCCGGCCGCGGCCCAGGAGGCGCCGAAGATGAACGGTCCCTCCGTCGAATACGAGGGAGAACTGCCCCTGTTAATCGACCGGCAGACGTTCTTCGGCGATCCAGAGATTGCGAGTGCTCAGCTCTCGCCGGACGGGGAGCGCGTAGCCTTCCGGAAGCCCTACAGGGGAAAAATGAATGTATGGGTGAAGGGGGTCGACGAGCCGTTTGACGCGGCCGAGCCCGTCACCGCCGACACGACGCGACCCGTGTCATCGTTCTTCTGGACCCAGGACAGTGAGCGCATCCTTTGGATTCAGGACAAGGGGGGCAACGAGAATTTTCATCTCTACGCCGCCGACCCCGACGCCGAGACGAAAACGGATCTCGGGGTTCCGCCGGCGGACGACCTGACGCCCTACGAAAACGTGCGTGCTCAGGTGATTGACGTGCTGGAGAATACCCCCGGAGAGATCCTCGTCGGCCTCAACGATCGCGATCCGCAGTACCACGATGTCTACCGGCTTGATCTGGAGACCGGAGAGCGCACGCTTCTCCGAAAGAACACCGAGCAGGTGGGCGGATGGGAAACCGACCTGGGGGGCACCCTCCGTCTCGCGACCCGACAGACCGACGAGGGCGGAACGGAAATCCTGCGCGTGAGAGAGGACACGCTTGTATCCGTCTACCAGTGCAGCTTCGAGGAGACCTGCAGTCCTGTTCGCTTCCACAAAGACGGTGAGCGGGTATACATGCAGACGAACAAGGGCCAGGATCTGCAACGCCTCGTCCTGTTCAATCCGCAGACGCAGGAGACCGAACTCGTCACGAAAGATCCGGAGGGCGAGGTCGACTTCGGCGGGGCCATCTTCAACGACAACACCGAGAAGCTCGCCGCCACGGTCTACGTCGGTGAGCGGCAGCGGGTGTACCCGAAGACCGAGTCCTTCGAGCAGACGTACCAGACGCTCGAGCAGAAGCTGCCGGACGGGGAGATCGGCATCACGTCCTCGACGGAGGACTTTCGGATGCACACCGTCAGCGTGCAGCGGGACGTCAACCCCGGGGCTACGTACCTCTTCGATCGGGAGAGCGGCACCGTGGAGAAGCTCTACGAGTCCCGCCCCGAACTGCCGAGCCAGCACCTTGCGAAGATGAAGCCGATTACGTACGAGGCGCGCGACGGGCTCGAGATCCCGGCTTACCTAACGACGCCGAAGGGAGCGACGTCCACGAATCTTCCGGTCGTCGTCATGCCTCACGGGGGGCCGTGGTCGCGGGATACCTGGGGGTATAATCCGTACGCGCAGTTCTTCGCCAACCGCGGATACGCGGTGCTCCAGCCCAACTTTCGGGGTTCTACCGGGTATGGAAAAGAGTTTCTTAACGCCGGGAACGAGAAGTGGGGCACCGGTGCGATGCAGCACGACATCACCGATGGGGTGCAGTACCTGGTGGAGGAGGGCATCGCCGATCCGGATCGTGTCGGCATCTTCGGCGGGTCGTACGGCGGCTACGCCACGCTGGCGGGCCTTACGTTCACGCCGGACGTGTACGCCGCGGGTGCCTCCTACGTGGGACCGTCGAACCTTGTTACCCTCCTGAATTCGATTCCGCCCTACTGGGCGCCCATCCGCAACCGCATGTTCAAGCGCGTCGGTAATCCGGACGACGAGGCGGACCGGAAGCGTCTGAAGGCCCAGTCGCCCTTCTTCCACGCCGAGAACATCGACGATCCACTGCTGGTGATTCAGGGCGCGAACGACCCCCGCGTGAAGAAGCAGGAGTCCGATCAGATTGTGGTGGCGGCCCGGGAGAACGACGTGCCCACGCAGTATCTCGTGGCCCCGGAAGAAGGGCACGGCTTTCGGAAGGAGAACAACCGCCTCGCCGTGGCGGCGCAGTTGGAGCGCTTCTTCGGCGAGCACCTGGGCGGCCGGTACCAGACCGGCGCGACCCCCGCGGTGCAGGCCCGGCTCGATGCACTCCGACGAGACATCGACGAGGTGACCCTACCGGACACGACCGAGTCGATGGCCGACGACGTGGCCGACGGGGTCGCGGCCCTCGACGGATCGGGCCTGTCGCCTGCTACGCTCAAATACGAGAACAAGGTGAAGGCCGGTCAGCGAACCGTAAATCGGCCCACCACCCGGGTCTTGAGACCCGCCACGCACGACGGAACGCCTGTCTGGCGGGTGGTCGACGCCGCGCAGGGTGGGGCCCAGACCGACACGCTCCTCGTTGACCGGTCGACCCTCCGTCCGCTCTACCGTCGGGCCAGCGGGCAGGGGACCGTGTCGCTGACGTTCACGGACACGACCGTGTCGGGGACGATGAAGATGCGGGGCCGGGAGGCCCCCGTCGAGGTGTCGTTCGACCAGCCCACGCTGGCCAGCACGGCCAACATGGAAGTGGCCCTCGCCGGCCTGCCCCTCGAAGAAGGGTACGCGGCCCAGCTGCCGGTCTTCCAGCTCCAGCAGCAGAAGGTGGCTACCACGACGGTCCGGGTCACGGGCACCGAGACCGTGGAGGTGCCCGCCGGCTCGTTCGAAACGTACGTGCTGGAGGCAAGCTCTGAGGGACCGGGGCCGTCCGGCACCATCCACGTGCGCAGGGCCGCCCCGCACCACGTGGTGAAAGCCAACCTGGAGGTCTCGATGGGTCCCCGCACGGCGACGGCCACAAAACAGTTGACGTCGATGACGGCCGAGTCTGCGTCCGGGGCGGAAGAGTGAGCCCGACCGATGCATGATCGGTTCCATAAGCGCCCGGTCTCCGTTCGGGGCCGGGCGCTTTTTATCGACTGTCTCCGGATCGTCACCGATTCTGGATCCAGGTGATGAGGTCGTCGAGCGGCGCGTCCGCCGTCGTGGTCGTCCCGTCTTCAAGGAAGAGATGGTCGACGCCGTCGTACACCTCGACGGTGGCGTTGTCGGTTCGGGCAATGCGGCGCCAGCCGTCCAGGGAGCGCTTCAGGGTTCCGCCCGGATAGTTCGGGTCGGCCCGACCCTGCTGGGCGAGAATCGGGGCGTCGAGGGCCGCCGCCACGCTGTCGATGTGCTCGCTGTGTCGGATCCACTGTTGCCAGAAGGGTGGTCCGATGCCACAGATGAGTCCTTTGGGGGCTAGCGTGTCGGTTCGGAGTGAGTCGAATTGCGCGCGGACCCGTGAGGCTGGGCACCCTACGCCGCTTCCTTGCGCTTCAAGCTGAGCGACAAAGAGCGAATCGGTGGCGAGGGCCGGCCCCGCAAGCGACGCCACGCCCGCCGCACCGTCCAGCCGGGTCGCGGCGGCCGGGGCCACGTTGCCCCCCTGACTGTGCCCCACGAACACGATCCGGTCTGGGTTGATGCCGTCTCGATCCCGGAGGAGCTGTCCAGCGGCCATCGCGTCGCGCACAAAGTCGAGGAACGTAAGATCACGCGGGTCGGCCTGTGCGACCTCCGGACGTGTGCTTCGCTTGTCGTAGCGGAGCACTGCGAGGCCGCGGTCGGCCATGCGCTCGGCCCAGCGCTCATAGATCGGTGGGATGCGCCCCTGAGGATCCTGTCCGTTCCGATCCACCGGCCCGGAGCCGTGCACGAGGACGACCCCCGGCACCGCCGCGCTGGTGTCCGGCATGAGGAGAGTTCCCGGCAGCCCGACTGTGTCGCGCTCAACCGTGACGGCCGTCGACGTGACGCCGGATGGGTCCTCGCCGGGCGGATCCGTTCCGGGATCGCCGGTATCACATCCTGCAAGGAGAAAAAGCAACAGGACAACGACGCTCAGCGGGCCTCGATGCATCAACTGCCAGAACCGAGTGGTAAGTGCCATGCACATGCCGGGTCGGGGTATGTTGTGATTCTGCGTTCAACGGAATCGGTTCACTTGGGACTACGCTGGCTTCCGGACCCGGTCTACGGCTCGCTTTGGCGTCTCCGGTTCGTCGGTCCCAATGCGGAGTTGCTCTTCACCGCGGACGGTCACCTCCACGGCCTACAGCCCAGAGACGTTGTAGAGCCAGCCGTGGTGGGTGTACCGGATGCCCCAGCCATGAAGTGCGGAGTTGCGAACAACCTCAACACGGATAATGCCATCGAGGGGGGAGCGCCGGGTCCAGAAGTCCGGACCGAAATAGAAGCGCAGCTCCTCGCCGGTCACCTCGACCGTCAGGCTGGAAAAGAGGACGACGAGAACGCCAGAAGTCCCGATCATGGTGTCCCCAAACAGTCCCAGCTCCCCGGCCTCAACCATGAAGGCAACGTAGATGAGCGGCAGGGCGGCAAGTAAGGCACCACCATCGTTCGTGACCGGACGTGCCGCGATAAGAGGGATGTACTTCCACGTCAAGTAAGAAATAAGGTTCTTTGTGCCGGGATTGAGCCACAGAGACCAGAGAACAAGCAGGACGCCAGTTCCGATACAGCCGACGCCAGCGACACGCATCATCTGCTTCGGCCGGTAGACGCCCAAGAAAGAGGATTTCCGGCGTCGGGAAGAGAAATGCCCCCATCCTTCATGCCAATGCCGAACAAAGCCGAGACCGTAGCCGATCAGGACGAGGTTCGAGGTTTTGGGGAAGGCACCCGGCACGAGAACGGCTAGGATCGCACCGCCCGTCAACACCCCGGTAAAACCGATCGCAGTGTAGAATGCCGTTCTCGTGTGGGCGGGGAATTGGTCGTCGTCACAGAACCATACACCCGGCCGACGGCACTGTCGTTACTTACATATCCGCCGAGGCCAGCGGTACGGCCTCCCGCTCCGGCGGTTGCGGGGACGCGGCGAGGTCCTGCTCGTGGGCGTAGGTCGTGCAGGCCCGCACGAACGAGCGGAAGAGCGGATGGGGATCCCCGACGGTGGACTTGTACTCGGGATGGAATTGTACGCCAATGAACCACCGCTTCTCGGGCAGTTCCATGATCTCCACGAGGTCGGTGTCCGGGTTCACGCCCGTGAAGCGCATGCCCTCCTCCAGCAGCTTGTAGCGAAGAACATTGTTTACTTCGTAGCGGTGCCGGTGGCGCTCCTGCACCATCGTGTCGCCGTAGATCGCGTGGACGCGGGAGTCCTCCTGGATCCGGCAGTCGTACTGCCCGAGGCGCATGGTCCCGCCCTTGTCCGAGATTTCCTTCTGCTCCTCCATGAGGTCGATGACGGGATAGGCCGTGTCCTCGTCGAACTCGGTAGAGTGGGCCCCGTCCCAGCCGCACACGTTCCGCGCAAACTCGACGATGGCGCACTGCAAGCCCAGACAGATGCCGAAGAAGGGGAGGTCGTTCTCGCGGGCGTACCGGGCGGCCTGCACTTTGCCCTCGACGCCACGATCCCCGAAGCCGGGGGCCACCAGGATGCCCGCCACGTCCCCGAGTACCGAGTCAACGTTGCTTTCCGTGAGGTCCTCCGAGAGCACCGGCCTCACGTCCACCTGCACTTCGTCGGGCACACCGGCAAGAATGAAGCTTTCGGAGATGGATTTATAGGCGTCCTGGTGCTCCACGTACTTCCCGACTAGGGCGATGGGAATCGTTTCCTCCGGGTTCTTGAGCTTCTTCAGAAACTCGATCCAGTCGTCCAGCTGGGGAGCGTCGCGGCACGCGTCCGTGTCGGTGTCCGGGTAGAACCGATTGACGACGAACTCGCCCATCCCTTCGTCTCTGAGGAGAAGGGGCACCTCGTAGATCGACTCCGCGTCGAGCATCTGAATGACCGCCTCCTCCTCGACATTGCAGAAGAGGGAGATTTTGCGTCGCACGTCCGCGTCGATGGGTCGCTCCGAGCGGCAGACAATCGTGTCCGGCTGGAGGCCGTGCGCGAGCATCTCCTTTACGGAATGCTGAGTCGGCTTCGTCTTAAGCTCCCCCGCCGCGCGCAGGTACGGAATAAGAGTGAGGTGCGCAATCATGGTGTTGTGGGGACCGAGGTCGTTCCGCAACTGGCGGATGGCCTCCAGGTAGGGCTGGCCCTCAATGTCCCCGACCGTGCCGCCGATCTCGGTGATCACGATGTCGTGATTCCCCTTCTCCCCCAGCTTCAGCATCCAGTGCTTAATCTCGTCGATGATGTGGGGAACCACCTGCACGGTCTTGCCCAGGTACGCGCCTTCCCGTTCCTTGGAGATGACCTCCATGTAGACCCGTCCGGTGGTGACGTTGTTGGCCTGGCTGGTGGGTTGGTCCAGGAAGCGCTCGTAGTGTCCCAGGTCGAGGTCCGTCTCTGCTCCGTCGTGGGTCACGTACACCTCGCCGTGCTCGTACGGGTTCATCGTCCCCGGGTCGACGTTGATGTAGGGATCGAACTTCTGGATCGTCACGTCGAGCCCCCGGTCGGAGAGCAGGCGCCCGAGCGAGGCGCTGAAGATGCCCTTCCCCAGGGAGGATGTGACGCCGCCGGTGACGAAGATGTATTTGGTCTGCACGAAACGAGAAAACGTTAGACGGAGGAAGACGGCCAATCAGTTCGTTTAACAAGATAGGTAGCCCGATTGCGCTTTATCAAAGGCGTTTGGCAACGATGAGGAGAAGAATGATCGGAGACAGACAGGGTTGCACGTGGATAAGAGGCGGGGAGGCGAAAAACCGGACGAGAGAGGCGTCCCGGATGGACGAAAGACGACGCGGGAAAGACAGTGACGAGCGCCCGCTTGATTTTCGTTGTTCCGCCCCCTCAACAAACCGAGCACGCGGATGCCCGGAACGCGACGAATAGAGGACGCTTCTCCTCCAACCCAGCGAACATACCCGCCATACGGGATTACAGGGGGATCCGCGCCCCGTCAACGCTAACTACTTTTCCCGGACCATGACGCACACCGAAGCGGGAGTAACGATTGAGCTTGTGGAGGGCAACATCGTGAAGCAGGACGACGTAGACGCCGTCGTGAACGCAGCCAACGCGCAGCTACGGACGGGCGGCGGGGTGGCCGGGGCCATTCACGACGCGGCGGGCCCCGGCCTCACAGAGGAGACCCGGCCGCTGGCTCCGATCCAGCCCGGCGAAGCCGTCCTGAGCGGAGGGCACGAGTTGCCCAACGACTACGTCATCCACGTTCTCGGTCCTGTCTACGGCCGCGACGAGCCCTCCGACGAGTTGCTGCGGGCCTGCTACGAGAACGCCTTGGACCGGGCCGAGGAGAACCACATAGCGTCCGTGGCCTTTCCAGCCATCTCGACCGGTGCCTTCGGCTTTCCGACGAAAGATGCGGCCCGCATTGCCGGGAAGACCGTGCTCGACCGCGCTCCGTCCTTGCGTGTCGTTACCCTCATCCGGTTTGTGCTCTTCGACGGCGCCGCATTCGACGCCCACCGGGAGGCGCTGTCCGCTTTGCGGACCAGGGAGGAACAGTAGATCCGCTCGGTATGCACGTCACGGTTTTGGTCCCCGACGTCCACGACCGGCCCACGGGAGGAACCATCTACAACCGACGCGTCATCGCAGGGCTGGAGCGCCACGGCCCCGTCGAAGTTGCGGGGTGGTGTCCCGAAGAAGAGCCGTCCCCGTCCCTCGACGCGCCCGGGGACGCCGTCGTTCTCGTAGACAGCTTGCTGGTCCGGCACGAGACGCCGATCCGTACGCTTCGGTCCGCCCATCCGACGGCGACGTTCGTCCTGCTCGCCCACTACCTCCACTGTATCGATCCGAGCGAGACGGACGCGCCCGCCGCTACCACCGAGCGCGCCGTCCTTCCCTGTTTCGACGGAGTGATCGCGACGAGTCCCTACGCGAGGCAGGCCCTGGTGGGGGAGGGCGTCCCGGAGGCCCGGATCGACGTGGCTCCGCCCGGGCTCGACGAATCCTACCGGGCGCCCACGTCAGACCGATCGGGGCGGGACGTTCCGCGCCTCCTTACCGTGGCCAATCTCCAGCCGGGGAAGGGGCTTCGGACGCTCGTGGCGGCCCTCAGTATGCTTTCCGAGCTCCCATGGCGCTGGACGCTGGTGGGCGACGATACGCTTGCCCAAAATTTTGCGGCGTCCCTGTACGAGCAGGTCCGGGCCTCGCCCGTTGACGATCGGATTACGATGCTCGGGCGCGTATCCCCCACAGATTTGCGGGCGCAGTACGATCGGGCCGACGCGTTCGTCCTTCCCTCCCGGTTCGAAACATGCAGCATGGCCACCCGGGAGGCGATGGCCCGCGGCCTACCCGTGGTTGCGACCAACGTAGGCGGCCTGCCCGATAATTTTGGCGACGCCGTGGCCGTGGGCGACGCCCCAGCCCCGGACGGCAGCCCGGCGGCACGGCTCGTCCCCCCCGACGACCCCGACGCCCTCGCCCGGCTCCTGCGAACGCTCCTCGCCGACTCGGCACTGCGGAAGGAAATGGGGACCGCCGCACGAGAGCGCAGCCGGACCTTCCCCACGTGGACCGAGACCGCCGAGCACGTCCGTTCCATCCTGCAGAAGTTGGCGGCGTCCCCGACGGGGAGGGAGGGCACGTCCTAAGTGTGTAGCCCTTCTCGGGTCCTCCCCTCGCACGACCACCGCGAACTGTCTGTTATCGGGGAAATGGCCGGCGTGAAGTCTTCCTCTGCTTTGAATCCGACGGTGGTGTCCATCCGGGGCTAAATACGTTCCTGACGGAGGCTCACGAGTGACCGTGCGCGTCTTTATACCCGGCTCAAGGTCTACCGAGCCGCAGGCCGAGATCGCCGAACGGGTGGACGCATCCCGAACCCCCTTTTCCCGGCGTGCGAGCGGCGGCTTCGTGCCGCTTTACGGAACGGGTGCTGAAGCCCGCGCGAACCGGACGCTTCCGTTGAGGATCTCTTCTAGTTTCCAGCGCAGGAAGGGTAGCCAGCGCGTTTCCGAACTGGGATGCTCTGCGGTTATCCACGAGACGTTCCCTTTGCAGCGCGCATTGGTTGAGTGGGCGCTTCCTCTTCGTTGCGCCGTCGCCGTCGTTGCCGCCGGACGGAGTGTTTGAGAATCTCATCGTAGAGCCGCCGGGCCAGGTCGGGGGCCAAGTTGTGCTCCTCGGCGATGGCCGCTACGTGGTCCAGGAGCTCCTGCTCCCGGTCTTCGTCCTTCACCGTCTCGCCATTCTCGGCTTTCGTTTCGCAGAGTTCGTCGACGACTGCGTAGCGCTCGGCAAGAAGCTCGACAATACGCTGGTCGATCTCGTCGATGCGGGTACGGGCTTCATCTAGGGAGGTCGGCGTGGGCATGGGCGTGTTCTCCAGGGTGAGAGAAAAAGTGTTGGAGAGCCCGCCGGGGGAGAGCACCCGGTCCCACACGAAAAAAACCCGCCGGGCCCGAGTGCAGTCGGACCGGCGGGTGCAGAACAGGAAGAATGTGGAGGAACTCGTCCTATAGGCCGCCGGCCGTTGAGAGAAAAAGATAAAGATACGCATAGCCCAGATAGAGAAGGGCAAATGCAAACAGTCCTCCGGCACCCTCGACGCGACGGTCGAGCAGAACGGCGGCAGTTTTGGAGACGAGCGTGTCCATAGCTCTGCAATGCTACCCGTCGGTGAAGTGGATATCAACGACTCTTCCTGTTTACACAGAATGATCATATTTTGGAACCGCTTCGATCCGATCTCCCCCATTTCCCCGACTCCGGACCACTGAGATGTACCTTCTGTCCGTGCAAGGGACGTTTCCACTGCCATGGGTATCTCTACTCTAATCGCTGAGCAATTATCCTACAAGCAGGACTGGGTGCGTCGGAAAATTCCGACCACCGAAAGAGCCTGGCTTCGGAGGGGAATAGGGTATACCGGTGATCTCTCCCACTGCGGATACATAGAGGTACATAGATGCTTTCTGTCCCCAATCACACCCCTCGAAAATAGAAGAAGTAGCCGTCGAATGCAGGAGATAAAAGACGTTGAGTAAAGAGATAGAACGGCGAAGGGACCAGAAGAATCGGCTTGTCGCCTTTACCTTTATGTTTAGCTTCTTCGGTGTACCAGAAGAGGTCAAGAGGGATAAATCTGTCCGCTGTTTGCATTTGGATTTCCGTGAAGTTAATCTATCGACTGGTCGGAAAAAACCCTCCTTCACGGCGTACCTACATCAGGCGAAATCGTCGCCGCGGATAATACATTTTTTCGTCTGGGCAGAATGCACCCGTGCCGAGGAGCTTCCAAAAATGGAGGTTCCCCGAAGAGTTCAGGACGTAGCCAGTAGCACACACCTCCTCTGGATTACAGGTAGCTGGAATCCTGCGCCGATTCGTCCAGAATGAGACCAGAGATTGGTGGAGCCTATCCTTTGAGGGCTCCGACCGGATGAGTTCCGGCATACTGGGTCTCCTCTCTTCTTCGCACCCAATTGAGCAAAAGCACCGAAATAAGATATGCTGAAACGAGCTTTATCTGCAGCGCTCTTTGCCCTAGCTGCACTTGGTTTGTTCTCTCAAGGCGTGTTTGCCCAGGAGGGCAGGATAGCGGGTACGGTGGTGGACAGCACAACCTCCAGAGCCCTTCCGGGCGTCAATGTCGTCGTTGAGGGAACGCAGATTGGTGCGGCGACGGATTCGGACGGATCGTTTCGGCTCACGAACGTTCCGGTCGGTACGAACACCTTGAACGTGTCTTTCGTGGGGTATCGACAGAAGGAGGTGTCTGTCAACGTTCAGGAGGGATCAACCACGGATGTTCGCATTCGAATTGTCCCTAGCCGCGTCCAGCTTGAGGATGTCGTCGTAACGGCGATGGGGCAAGAGCGCAATGAGCGCGCGGTTGCGACCTCCGTCCAGAAGGTAGAAGGAGCGAGTCTTGCGGAGGTAGAAAATGAGAACTTCATCAACAGCCTGTCTGGGCGGGTATCCGGGGCCAGCGTTCGCTCATCGAGCACGATGGGGGGGTCGAGTAACATCAACATCCGAGGCGTCAGCTCTCTGAGCGGAAATAATCAGCCCCTGATCGTCGTCGACGGGATCGTCGTGGACAACAGCACGAACCGTACGAGCGGAGGAGACTTGAACCAGGCAGGTGGATACGGGGGGTACGACTACGGAAATGCGGCTCAGTCCCTCAATCCGAGTAATATCGAATCCATATCGGTACTGAAAGGGCCCTCGGCCGCTGCTCTCTACGGTTCGCGTGGGGCAGACGGGGTGATTCAAATTACGACCAAGGGCGGTTCTCGTGACGACGAGCTTGGCGTCACGTACAGTTCAAGCGTCCAGCTCTCCGAGTCGTATGAGCTGATGGACTATCAGAACAAGTACGGCGGCGGCGCGCCTGGAAGTGCCTTCTCGACGCTGGACGGAGATCGTCGCCTCAACGAACAGGTGGACGGGAATCAGGACCAGCTCGTTGCGGACTATGCGACCGACGAGTCCTGGGGACCTCGCCTCGACGGACGCGAGGTTCGGCAGTGGTACAGTTGGGACGACGTGAACGGTCTTGAGGGAGAAGCGACTCCGTGGGAGGCCCATCCCGATAACATCGAGAACTTTCTCCGAACTGGTACGACCTACGGAAATAATCTGGCGGTATCCCAGGGGCAGGATAACTACAACTACCGGCTCTCGCTTAATAGTCGAAACACCAATGGGGTTATGCCAAACAGCTCCCTGGACCGTTACCAAGTCCAGTTCAATGGCTCCTTGGATCTGAGCGATCGACTCACGGCAACGGCCGTTGCGAAATACTCCTACGAAGCAGGGAAGGGACGTTCGGGGACGGGATATTTCGTGCAGGACGAGGCGCAGAATCGTGCCCAGGGCGGGTCAAACCCCTTCGCCCAATTCAATACATTCGGGCAGCGACAGTACGACCTCGGCCCGGACAGCTACATGCGCGATTATGAGCGTCCGAACGGGGATCAGCGCGGCTGGAACTTCTTCGGCATTTCGGGGGCGAAGAATGGGGAGTTTCGCTTCACCGATAATCCGTACGTGGGTCGGTTCGAAAACTTTCAGACGGACGATGAACAACGAATCTTCGGGAAGGCGGAACTGGGTTACGACCTCACCAACCGCCTCACCGGGACATTCATGATCACGTCCGACCATCGAACCGAGCGGCGCCAGAATCGACAGG
>PXTG01000007.1:0-9137 GCA_003023365.1 Bacteroidetes bacterium QH_7_62_13
CTCGATGGCGTACCGTGCCGCACGAGGAAGAGATCGTGGCGAAGCTCGAGCGGTTTGCCGTACTCCCGGAGCACCGTGGGGAGGGGTACGGCACCCGGCTCGTGCAGTCCGTCCTGGGAGACGCCCGCCGAGCGGGGTTCGATACGTTTCTCGTGCACGCGCAGGCGCACCTGGAGGACTGGTATGAGGCCCTGGGGTTCGAGTCAACGGGGCGCACGTTCGAGGAAGTTGGCATCCCCCACGTCGAGATGGTACGACGCGCAGAGGGGTAGGCGGGTGGGCCCAGGGAATCTCAACAAAAAACGCCGCCTCTCCCGAGGGAGGAGGCGGCGTAGAGGACGCAGCGAAGCCCAAAGCGATTAGTTCTCGTAGAGTCCGGCCTGGACGAATTGCGGGTTGGCCCGGACCGTCGCCTTTTCCAGGAGCTTGTCCAGTTCCTGATCAAAGGTATCCTTTCTGCGCTGCTGCATCATCTGCTGACGGGCCTTGCTCGAGTCCATCGGCTCTCCTTCGTTCGTGAGCCGGATGACGTGAAACCCGAATCGGGTCCGCACCGGCTCAGACGCTACGTCGCCCGAGTCGGCGAGCGCAAAGGCGGCCTCGGAGAACGGCTCGACCATCTGGTCTCTCGTGAAGAAGCCGAGATCGCCGCCCTGTTCGGCGGAGGGCCCTTCGCTGTGACGACGAGCCAGCTCGGCAAAATCAATCCCGGCGTTGGCACTGTCAATGAGGGCCGCAGCGGCCTGGCGGGCCGAGTCAATCTTGGACTGTGGAGCGTCTTTGCCGGCCCGGAGGAGAATGTGCTGCGCGCGAATGCGGCGGTTTTCCTTGCTGTATTCCTCAACCTCCGCGTCGGTGGGTTCCTCAGCCTGCTCGGCCATCTGTTGCTGGAGGGTTTGCGTTCGGAGCTGGTCGGCGATGTAGCTACGCAGCGAGTCCATGGTCATGTTGTTCTGCGCGAGCCGCTTCTTCAGCTCCTCCTCGCTCTGGTATCGTTGTGTAATCTGCTTCAGGCGCTTCTCTATCTGGTCCGAGCTAACCGACAGGTCTTTGTTCTTCGCTTCCCCGGTCATCACGTGGCTCCCGGCAAACCGTCTGACGAAGTCGCGGTGAATGGACTGGAGGGTGTCCGTCGACCGCTGGTCCGGCGACAACTTCTGGGTGCGCATCTTCACCTGGCGCTGATACTGGCTCGCATTCAGGGTATCGGTCCCGTACTCCGAGGAGACGAGCAGAGCAATGTCGGCGCTGGAGATCGAGTCCCCAACGGCGTAGGGCAGCTCCGTGCCCTCCGACGAGCCCGAGTCGCCCGCATCGCTCGGGCTGGCGTCGAACCCTGACCCCGAGGCCGGTCCCGGTCCCGCGTCGTCGCCGTCGATGCGGATCCGCGTCTCGCCGCTGCGCTCGGACAACGCGGGAAGGGACGAGCCCTAGAGAACTCGGCCCCTTCGAAAAGACCAGAGGGATGCACGCCGCCCCAACGTGCGTGTTTCTGTGGAGTAGACGAAATCTTTATTCATAGACGGGGCCACACGTGCGCCAATGGATTCTGGGTAGGTGGCCCATGGAACGGGGAGAGACACGGGGGGACGGGGGTGGAATTTCGATGAACGCGAAACCTGGGCCGGCAGACTATGTAGAGCCTGTTGCACTTACAATATCCGCCGCGTTCGTCTAGCTTGGTCTAGGACGCCGGCCTCTCACGCCGGTAACACGGGTTCAAATCCCGTACGCGGTACGTCTCCGAGTTTTACGAGGCGCTGGGCTTGCCCTCCTTCCTCCCCCCGGCCCAGCGTCTCGTTTTTTTATGTCTCTGCCCGATGCCGGCGAGCGTGAGCACGCCTGAATGGGGCACGATTGGGACCGATTCGCATCAAATAGAAAAGCGACGACCCCGAACAATCGGGA
Source organism: Bacteroidetes bacterium QH_7_62_13 (assembly GCA_003023365.1). Lineage (GTDB taxonomy): Bacteria > Bacteroidota > Rhodothermia > Rhodothermales > Salinibacteraceae > Salinibacter. Next base: position 1,909 of record PXTG01000007.1, read on the forward strand.
TCGCCGCGCAAACCGGGAGCAATCAGGGCAACTCTCACTCGTCGTCCTCGTCGAGATCCGCCTCCCCGTTCGGTTGAATGGACTTCAGTCCCTCGAGATTGGATTGGTTAAGCACGTTGTCCACGAGGCCGTACTCCTCCGACTCCTCGGCGCTCATCCAGTAGTTACGGTCGGCGTCGGCCTCGATTTGGTCGATATCCTGCCCCGTGTGGAAGGCTAGAATCTCGTAGAGCCGCTGCTTGAGCCACATGATTTCCTGGGCCTGGATTTCGATGTCGGACGCCTGCCCTTCGGCCCCGCCCATCGGCTGGTGAATCATGACGCGGGAGTTGGGCAGCGCCGCGCGGCGGCCATCCTCCCCGCCCGCAAGCAGCACGGAGCCCATCGAGGCGGCAAGGCCCACGCAGATGGTGGCGACCGGCGCCTCCACGTACTGCATGGTGTCGTACACGCCGAGGCCGCTGTAGATGACGCCCCCGGGCGAGTTGATGTAAAGGTTGATCTCGCGCTCCGAGCTTTCGCTCTCCAGGTACAGCAACTGCGCGACCGTCAGGTTTGCGATCTGGTCGTTGATCGGCGTCCCGATAAAGACGATGCGCTCCTTGAGCAGGCGGCTGAAGATGTCGAAGGCCCGCTCGCCCCGCGTGGTCTGCTCGACGACCATGGGCACAAGGCCCGACATGGGCCGGTTGCCCATTCCGCCCTCGTACACGCTGTCGGGGAGGGACGTGAGGCTCCTGCTGAAGCTGATGAAGTCGTCGACGTCGGCCATGGCGGCGGAAATCAATCCAAATAGAGTGCATGCTAAAAGGGCGTCTCACACCCTTCGAAGGGGGAAATGGTTCCTCCGGAAGAGTGGAGGATGCCCGGAAGAAGGCAGACGATCGCCCTCCGACGAACCGTTCGTGTTTGTTGCCGGACGGGGCCCGTTGAGTCAACGGTTAGGGTGCGACGGACTGCTGGGAGCGATGCTGCTGCTCCATCTCCTCCTGGAATTCCTCGCGGGTTTTCGTCTGTACGTCGAATCGCTCGATGAGCAGGTCGTACACTTTGTCGCTCAGAACCTGCTGCTTCACCCGCTCCATCATCTGGGGCATCTGGCGGTAGAACTGCTCGATCTGCTGGGCGCTCACGGAATCGTCGCCCGCGGCCTGTTCGGCGAAGAACTCCTGGAGCTCTTCGTCGGAGACCTCGATGTCTTCTTCCTCGATCACCTTGTCGCGGATGAGCATCCAGCGCCCCTGCTTCTCGGCGTCCCGGCGATTGCGGTTGCGAAAGTGCTCCTCATCGAAGTCGTCGGGGAGCTCGCCGTCGTTTTCCTCCTCGACCTGCTTGACGAAGGAGTCGAGGTACGATTCGATCACCGACTCGGGCACCGGCACAGGGTGGAGTTCTAACATCTTGTCGATGATCTCGCCCTGCACCATCTCGCGGGCCTGTTCGTCGAAGGACTCCTGCAGCTGGCGCCGAATCTCTTCGCGGAAGGCGTCGGGATCGTCGAACTCGCCCTCGGTCACGCGGCGCACGAACGCCTCGTCGACCGGGGGACGGTCACGCTCCTTGACGTCGTTGACGCGGACCTCGTAGAGACGCTCCTCGTCGTCGTGATCGTGATCGGGGCCGCCGGGGCCGTGGTCGTGCAGGTCCTGGGGCAGTTCCACGCGGAACTCGTCGCCCGCCTTCCTGCCGACGAGGGCCTCGCGCAGCTCCTCTTTCAGCCGGTCGTCGTCCAGGAAGAAGGAGAGGTCTTCGTCCTTGTCGCCGATGATGGGGGTATCGGTCTGGGGGTCGATGCGTTGGAGGTCGATGTTCACGAAGTCCTCCTCGGCGGCGGGCTCATCCTCCATCGGAAGCAGGTCGGCGTCCTTCGTTCGGAGGCGATCAATCTCTTCTTCCACGTCCTCTTCGGTCACGTCGTGCTCCAGCATCGAGATCTGCTCGGAGGAGACGTCCTGGAGGTCGATCTCCGGGCGAACGCCGAACCGGATGGTCGCGGTGAGGTCCTCGTCGAGCTCGTAGTCGAGCGCAGTGATCTCGGGCTGGCCGAGCGGGTCGACCTCGTCGCTCTCTTCCACCTCTTCCTCGAAGGCCTCCTGCACGAAGTCCTCGGCCACCTTGTAGCCGATGGCCTCTCCGTGCATTTTTTTGATCATGCCGAGCGGCACCTTGCCCTGACGGAAGCCCTCCACGTCCATGTGCTTGCGTTGCTCCTTCAGGGCGTCTTTGAGCTTCGGCTCCAGATCCTCGGCCGTGGCGTGAATCTCCAGTTCGTACTCGACGGATGAGGCTTTCGATATCGTGGTGTCCATAACAGCAAAACGGATTGGCGAGAGCGGAACGAACCGCGAGGGGCGACCGCGGCGGTCCGGCGACGAGCCGCGCAAACCACCAGCGCGATTCTATTCAAATGGACGAGGACGAGAGAAGATCGCCCCGAATCCAATCCAGGGTGGGCACAGGCGGGGGAATGGCCTCAAATCCCACGTGAAATCGGGACGCTGCCGGGCATCTCGTGAAAATCAAGCACCGGCGATTCTTCTGTGAGGGATTGGGGGCGAGCATGTCCCGATTTCCATCGGGGAGAGCGTGGGAGAAAGGGAGTGTGGGAAAGAGGGGGCATCAACGCTGAGATCTAAGCAAGCAATGTTGCAAAAGCGTCTTTGCTTCTGCTCCCTCTCCCCCATTCGCCCATTCCCGCCTCCGGGCACACCCGTCGAACGGGGCACGGAGTCTCACGGCCCAGTTTTAAGCGGTGCGCCGGGTCGCTACTCGTACGTCACCCACTTCGCAATCTCGCGGAATCCAGGGGTCTTGCCGTAGGAGAGAATTCCCACCCGATAGATGCGCCCGGCGAGCCAGATGGTCCCGACGAAAGAGCCCACCAGAAGAACGAAGGCCGTCGCAATTTCCCAGAGCGGGACGTTCGTGATGGCGGCCCGCAGCACCATCAGGATGGGGGAAAATAAAGGGATCATCGAGGTCACGACGGACAGCGTGGCGTTCGGGCTCTCAATGATGAAGACGAGGAAGAGGATCGGAAGAATGAGGGGGGACATCACTGGGAGGAGCAGGCTCTGAGCGTCCTGCTGCTGCTCTACGGCCGAGCCCACCGCGGCAAACAAGGCGGCGTAGAGCAGGAAGCCCCCGAGGAAGAAGAGAATGAACCAGACGATAAGACCTACCGGAATGGTGGGGACGGAGAGCCCGATTGCCTCCGCCATCGCCTGTCCGGACGCATCCGGGGCCACCCCGAGGTCGGCGGGATTGAAGAAAAGGGCAACGACCGGCCCCGTGGCGGCAAGTCCCCCCATCACCAGAACGCCCCACAGGAGCATCTGCGACAGCCCCATGGCGCCGATGCCGAGCACCTTGCCCATCAGTAACTCAAACGGGCGTACCGACGATACCACCACCTCCACAACCCGATTACTCTTCTCCTCAATGACCCCCTGCATCACGTAGTTTCCGTAGATGAAGACCGCAAAGTAGATGGCCAGGGCCATCGCGTACCCGACAAACGTGAGGGCGAGTGAGGAACCGGAGGTCGTCCCCTCGTCCTCACTTAGCTTCCGGGTAGAAAGATCAACGTCCGACTCCATGATTTGAAGCACGCGCCCCGACGCCCCGGCGGCCTCCAGCCGCTGCCGACGCACAACCCGGTTTACGTAGCTGCTGAGTTCGGCGCGGAGGCTGAGTCCACCCCCCTCCATTGAGTAGTAGGTTCCCCGTCCCTCTCCCTCCAGCAGCGAGGCGGGCAGCAGCAGATACCCACTGTACCGGCCGTTCCGCACGGCGCCCCGCACGGAGTCGACGGGCGCGTCGGTGGGGCGGAAATTGAGCCGGTCGCCCCCAGTTGCCACGAGCGAGTCGGCGAGCCGGCCCGTCTGATCCACCAGGGCCACCGTGCGCTCGTCAGTCTGTTCTGCCAGGTAGCCGAACACGGCCGGAGCGGCGGTGAGAATCACGACCCCGACCGGCACCAGGAGCGTCGCGAGCAAAAATGCTGTCGACCGCACGCGTCGCCAAAATTCGCTGCGGAGAATAAGCCAGATCTTGTGGAAGGACATGGGAGCGCGTGTAGATGTGGGCGTACGTCAAAAGAAAAGGCCGGAAACGGGACGCATTCGCTTGGTTCTCCGTCAAGCGGTTGCCCCGCGCATTTGACGGGCCTCCGCCTCCCCCACCACTTCCACGAAGATCTCGTTCAGCGGTGGGACCACCTGCTCGTAGCGGAACAGGTCGTCGGTGCGGGCGAGCGCTAGGTCCAGGACCCGGCGGGCGTCGGTATCGGCGGCGAGCCCCAGTTCGGCCCGGTGGGCGCTGCGCGAGATCACACGCACCTTCTCGTCCGCTTCGAGCTCGTCGATGAAGGTGTCGTCGCCGTCAAACTCCAGGACGAGGGTATTCTGGCCGAACTGTTCCTGGACCTCGTGCAGCGGGCCCTGCAGTACCACGTCGCCCTGAGCCATCAGGCAAATGTCGTCGCAGAGCTGCTCGACCTGCTCCATACGGTGGGAGGCAAAGAGAATCGTACGGTCGTCGCGGCGCAGCTCGAGGATGATCTCGCGCAAGAGATCGGCGTTGATCGGGTCGAGGCCGCTGAAGGGCTCGTCGAAGATGAGGAGCGAGGGGTCGTGGAGCAGGGTGGCAATGAACTGGATCTTCTGCGTCATCCCCTTCGACAGCTCCTCGGTCTTCATGTCGGCCCAGTCGGTAGCGTCGAAGCGGTCGAGCCAGTGGGCGGCCCGCTTGCTTGCTTCGGCCCGGGTCAGTCCCTTCAGCGTCCCGAGGTACACAAGCTGCTCCTTCACGCGGAGACGATCGTAGAGGCCGCGCTCCTCGGGCAAGTACCCCATGCGCTGCTGGCTCCAGGGCCCCACGGTGTGCCCGTCGTACTGGACCGTTCCCGCGTCCGGGACCATGATGTACGTGATCATACGGATCGTTGACGTTTTTCCCGCCCCGTTGGGACCGAGAAGGCCGAGGATGCGACCGGGCTCTGCCTCGAACGACACGTCATCGACCGCCACGGTGTCGCCGTAGCGCTTCGTCACGTTCTGGACGGACAGATGGGACATGGGAGGGGAAGAATACGTGCGTGGAAGGGAACGAAGAGGGCCGACCGGACGCTCGCGGACAGGGGGGCGAGGGCCGGTGGCCGTTGGAGGCCGAGGAGGAAACGAGTGGGGACGGCCTTCGCAAAAAAGCGGCCTTTGGAACCGGGAGGAGGGAAGAAATCATCACCGAATAGCAACGCAGCGTGCGGCACGGGGTGTTTCACGCAGCTTCGGTTCGAATTGTCTCAACCTCAATCGTGAGGAACGTCCGCAGTGCAGGAACGGTCGGACCACTCGCTGAAGATTGAGCGAACAACCAGGGTGCTGGAGGGCCTCGACGGGCCAACCCGAACGCTGACCCCCGAATAGGTGAACACGTGAAACGCCCACCGGTCTCAATAGCGGCAAGTTTCCATTTTCATGTGTACGTCGTGCCCATGTCCACCGAGCCCGCGCCCACGAAAGACGCCCCCTCCACTCCCTTTCCGACCGACGATCCGGTCCTGAGCATGATTGGCGACACGCCCATGATCGAGTATCCAGGGGCCGAGGCGGGGCGGCTCCGGTGCAAGATGGAATCGGAAAATCCCACGCGATCCATGAAAGATCGGGTCGCGATGGGCATTCTCACGAAGGAACTCGAACGTGGGCAGTACGACACGGTTGTCGAGGCCAGTTCGGGCAATACAGCCGGCGCGGTCGCCCTCGTCGCCAATCGGCTCGGGCTCACCTGCAAGCTCACGTGTCCGGAGACGACCAGTCCCGCCAAGATTGGGTACATGAAAGCCTTCAATGCGGAGGTGCACCCGTGCCCGGATGTCGACTCGGACCATCCGGACCATTACCGGGCCGCGGCCCGACGCCTCGCCGACGAGGAGGGGGCCTTTCTGGTGAACCAGTACCACAACCAGGGCAATCCCACGGTGCACTACCGATGGACGGGACGAGAGATCTGGTCACAGGCCGGGTCTACCGTAACGCACCTCGTCTCGGCGATGGGAACGGGGGGACTACTCAGCGGGTCGGCCCGCAGGGTGAAGGAAGAGGCCGAGGCTGCCGGCCGCGACGTGACTGTGGTGGGCGTCGACGCCAGCAAGTCGAACATCTCCACCGCCTTCTACGGCGAGGAGCCAGTCCCCTATGACACAACCGTCGAAGGGCTCGGCAAAGGCGGCGAGCTTCCGACGATGTGGTTCGACTACATCGATGAGATGCGCAGCGTGCCCGACGAGCGGGCGTACCGGCAGGCCCGGGAGGCTGCCCGGCAGCACGGCCTCCTGATCGGTCCCAGCGCGGGCGCGGCCCTCGCCGTGGCCCTCGACATTCACAACAGTCAGCCCGATGCGCACGTCGTCACGATCGTCTGCGACGGCGGGGAGCAGTACTTCGACACGCTCTTCGGCGAGTAGGAATTGGGACGGGAGACCGCACGCCCCCGACACAACTGGTGGGACACGAAAAGCCCCCGCTCAACACGAGCGGCGGGCTTTTTCTGTGTGTACGAGTCCCCCTCAATCCTGGTGTGTAACATTTCCAGGGGGCGCGCTCGTCTTGAAAGTGCACGGGTAGTGGCCGTGTTTGCCGTGATCAAAACTGACTCTTTTCCCCAACCAATCCGTCGCCATGTACCGATCGGCTTCCGTTCTTCTGTTCGCCAGTATTCTGTTTCTCGCGGACGTGTCCTGGGCCCCCGCACAGGATCGTACCCAAGAGACCCGCGAGGTTGCGTCCTTCACCGAGGTGGCCCTGAGCATGCCCGGTACGCTCCACCTGCGGCAGGGGACGCCCCGGTCCGTGGACGTGAAGGCCCCGGCGGATGTGCTCAAGCACGTAGAGACGACCGTGGAAAACGGGACGTTGAAGATCCGTGACGAACGGGCCCCCGCCGGCTTCCTGGAGTCCTTGTTTGGGGGCGGAGGTGCCGAGACGGAAGAAAAGATTGAGGCGTACGTGACCGTCCCGACGGTCGAGGGCGTATCTCTCGCCGGAGCGGGAACGGTCGTCGGAGAGACGCCCATCGAGGCTTCCTCACTCGACCTCAGAAGTGCAGGCAGTGGAGACATGCAGCTGGCGGTCCGGGTACAGGAGCTTGAAGTCGAGAGTGCGGGGGCGAGCACGTTCGACCTCAAAGGCACGGCCGACGAGGTAGCGGTGGCTGGGGCAGGGGCGGGC
>PXTG01000007.1:9332-10109 GCA_003023365.1 Bacteroidetes bacterium QH_7_62_13
GAGTGATTCATTCGATAATGTCGGGGGGCTGGAGAAGGCGCTCGTCCTGGATGAGGAAAGCTCCCGCGAAACGTTTTATCGTAAGTCGTTGAATGTTAAGATTTTATGGGGGAGTCCAGTCATCCAGATACGCCTCCTTCTGTCGCGAACGGGCATCTCGAACTGGAAACGGTAGTGTGGAGGTCCGGACGTATTTTTTCTTCCATCCGCTCATTCGTGCCCGAATTCGACAACCGGATTCGGTATCAGAGTTTCGAGAAGTCGAGGATGCGGAAGATGTTGAAACCAGGGCGGACGTTGCCGCCCGAGCACGTCGTAGACCGCGACGGTCACGTCCTGGGCCTCCTTCACCGCCAGCTGTGGCCCACTCCCATACCGGATTGGGGTGCGACTGCAAGCGGTATCCGCCCTCCAGCTCAAGCCGGGCCTGGACCGGCATGGACGGTCGCGCGGCCTGCGCCGTCTCGTCCGTGTCCACCGCGAGGCGGAACTGGTGGAAGCCAACCGGTGGATCCTCGACCGAGAACCGATAGGCGGGGCTTCCTGTGCTGTCGGTCCCGCCCGGCCCCGTGACACGACAATGGAGGAGGGGGTCGTCAGAAGCCCGGCGAGAGGCGAACGCCCCACGTCCAGGTTTTGTCGCGGCGCTGGAAGGGGCGGGCGAGGTACGTCTCCACTAGGAAGCGGCCCAGGATGTTGAACCGGGCGGTGACGCCGGTACTCACGACGGGAATGTTGGGGGCCGCGCTCCGGGTCTCGAACGTGAAGTCCGGGGCC
>PXTG01000008.1 GCA_003023365.1 Bacteroidetes bacterium QH_7_62_13
CGGAAGTTGTAATAGGTCTTTCGGGGCGAGCGTTGCGGGAGGGAAGCGCCACCGATGTGATACGCGGTGCTATTTGGCTGGACCCGGACCCGGTACCCGTGTCGCCACAAGCGCCAGCAAAGGTCAATTTCCTCCATGTGCATTTCGAAGCGTTCATCGAGGAGACCCACATCGTCCAGGGCGGACCGACGGAGTAGGAGGGCGGCTCCCGTGGCCCAGAAAACATCGCGGGGATCGTCGTACTGGCCGCGATCCCGCTCCATGGTGTTGAAGAGACGCCCCCGGGTGAACGGATAGCCCGCCCGATCAAGAAATCCGCCCGATCCCCCGGCGTATTCGAACCGGTTGCGCTCATCGTACTGAAGAAGCTTCGGCTGCACGGCGGCCACGTCCGGATGCGCGGTCATGGTTTCGACCAGTGGGTGTAACCAGTTTGGGGGGACCTCGACGTCGTTATTCATAAGCAGAATGTAGTCGCCGGTCGCGTGGGGGATAGCGGCGTTGTTGCCCCGTGCGAACAGCCAGTTTTCCGGATGTCGGACGATCTTGACTGATGGGTACTCCCGGGCAATCCAGGCCGCCGTGCCATCCGTCGATGCGTTATCGGCGAAGATGATTTCCAGGTTGGGGTAGTTGGTGTCGACCACGCTCGGCAGGCACTCCTGTACCACCGACCGGGCGTTCCAGGAGACGATGATAATCGAAACGCGAGGATGTGAAGTCATCAGGACCCAGATGTGGTATGCGTGTTGGGCTCCGTCGAGCTTTGACGTGCACCAGGAGCGATCCGCGCTCCTGAAAATATAAGAACGCACGAATCCAAATTTGTGGGGGGAGCGAACAGGATTCTGTGAGATAAAAGCCCGGCCCACCAGCCGACGGATTTCCTTCTGTCAGGTGCCAGATAACGATCTATTGCGTGCCGAATTGTGAGCCAGCCCGTCCCCCCAACCATTTCTGATGCCCGCCGAGCAATGCGGGAAACGTGGGGGTACGAGGAATTTCGGCCCGGCCAGGAAGAGGTTCTTGAGGCAGTACTCGACGGCAGGGATGTCTTGGGCGTGCTGCCGACCGGTGGGGGAAAATCCCTCTGTTACCAGGTGCCGGCCCTCGTGACCGAGGGAGTCGTGCTGGTCGTTTCCCCGCTTATCGCACTGATGCAGGATCAGGTGGAGGGATTGCGCACTCAGGGCATCGACGCAACCTTCATCAATAGCACTGTTCCGACCCACGAGATCGAGCAACGCTGGACGGACGTCGAGCACGGTCGGTACGACCTGCTTTATCTGGCCCCGGAGCGGCTCACGACCGACCGGTTTCGGGCCCGGGCCGAGCGGCTCGATGTCTCCCTGCTGGCGGTGGACGAAGCTCATTGCGTAAGTGAGTGGGGACATAATTTCCGTCCGGACTATTTGGAGATCCCGGAAGCCCGCTCTTTGCTCGGAGAGCCCCCAACGATCGCAGTCACGGCCACGGCCACGCCGGCGGTCCGGCGCGACGTGGTTCAGCTGCTGGACATGTCCGAGGCAACCGAGGTGGTTCGCGGCTTCGATCGCCCCAACATTGTCTGGTCGGTCTTTCGAACCGAGCAAAAATGGGCCAAGCTGCGGGACGTGGTGGAGGGCGTCGGGGGAACCGGCATCGTGTATGTGGCGACGCGACGAGGCGTACAACGGTGGACCAATCGGCTCCGCAACTTCGGGGTGGAGACGGCCGGGTACCACGGAGGGATGGAGGCGAGTGACCGAGAGGCTCGCCAGGAGGCCTGGGTGGCCGACGACGTCCGCGTGATGGTGGCGACAAACGCGTTCGGGATGGGGATCGACAAGCCCGATGTGCGCTTCGTGGTGCACGCCGACGTTCCCTCGTCCCTCGAAGCCTATTATCAGGAGGCCGGGCGGGCGGGGCGCGACGGAAAGCGGGCGCACGCCGTTCTGCTCTTCCGCGAGCCCGACGCCGACACGCAGGAAGCCCTGATCGAGTCGTCCCACCCGACCGCCGAAGAGGTCCGGGCCGTGTACGACGCTGTCTGCAACGTGGGACAGATTCCGATTGGCTCCGAGCCGGACGGTCCCCTGGTCGTCGATCGAAATGTGGTCGTGAAGATCACCGGGTTCTCGCAGGCAAAGGTGCGCACGGCGGTCGACCTCCTTGATCGGCAAGATGCGTGGCGGCGGGTGCCTCGCCGCAAACATTTCGGTCTTATCCGGTTCCGAATGGGGACCGATTCGATTCGTCGATACGCCGAGGATCTCGACAATCGTACGCTCGCCGCGTTCGTCCGCACGCTCCTACGCATCGTCCACGCCGACGCCTTTTCGGAGTGGTGGCAGTTCGACCTGCGGGCGGCCACGCGGCGCATGGGATTGTCGCGCGAGCGCCTGAATCGTGGGCTGCGGTACCTTTCCGAGCGCGGCCTTCTTGATTGGCAGCCCCCAGGTGCGGCATTGCAGGTCGAACTTGCGTTCCCTCGGTCGGCCAAACTCCCGGTAGACGATCGGGCTGTGCAGAATGCTCGTCACCGGGCTGAGACGCGACTGCGGTACATGCTCCGCTACGCCCGGGGGGTGAGCTGCCGGCGACACTTCCTGCTAACTTATTTCGGCGAGACCAGCCCAGAGCGATGCGGAACGTGCGACGTGTGTTTCGACCGTCACGAACCGGAAGTCATTACCCCCGAGGACGAACCGCTTCTGCGAAAGATTCTGCGACGGGTCGCAAACGAAACGCCGAGAAATGACTGGTTCGAAACGCCACCGGCCCCTCGGGACCGCATCGACGCGTTGGTGAATTGGCTGGTCGCCGAAGGTGGACAATTCGTGCTGACGGACAAGGGGGAAGAAATGCTCGGTTGAGGGGGGCGGCTCCCTTTACTCACGGGCGTTTTTCTGGCGCCGCTGCCGGAGAGAATCGGAAACATCGGATGGAGCAGAGGCCCTCTCCCAGTTCCGTTCACTAAGTGCTTTCAGTGTATCAATGACCCCATTGTAGAGCGTCGAGAAGTGTTTCGGGTGGCGGGTGTAGTACCGGAGGGTGGCGTCGAACTCCTCTCGCTGGATCCCGTGATAGGTGAACAGCGAGTCGGTTGAGGCCGGGAGCGAGTCGGCCTGGCTGCTACGGGCAGAAAGGAGGTGCAGGTCGACCAGCACGCGGGCGAAGGTGGTGTCAGGAAGAGGCGGTTTGTCCGATGTGGACATCGAGCACGCGCTGAAGAACAGGAAACTCCCTACCCAGAGGCTGAGGAGCGTGGGAAAAAGTGCGTGATTCCACGGCGTATTCATGATTCGTCGGGAGTCCTTCCAGCTATTTCGTAGACGCAACGGCGGACGAGTCGGCACCAGTGTCTTCCGCCTTGGTCCGAAAGGTATTGGCCATCACCTCCATCTGACGGATGAACCGGAGCTTATCGTAATCCGGCGCGAAGGCCGACCCGTGAAGCAGATAAATCCGGTCGGACGGCCGGTCGTAGAAGGCGTACGCCAAGAACGGACCGCCACCGGCAAGTGGGAGGAAGTCGCCCTCCTCCTCCGCCGGCTCCACGAAGTGCCAGAGCCCTCGGGTCTTATACCCGTATCGATCCAGTGGGTTAGACTCTCGGGTGTTCAAAGTTCGACGGTAGTCAATGCGGACGAACCCCGACACGTTACCCCGGAAGTGTTCGCGGGTCAGGGAATCATGCGTGGCGTAGACCCACTCCGGCGTCAACTCACTCGGGGATGCATTCTCTTTATAGTAGATAAAGAACTCCCGACGTGTCTCGGCCAGAATGCGGCGTAACCAAACGAATCCTTCCGTTTCCGTTGTGGTGTCGATGGCCGTCCGAAAATCGTGCTGAACGTTCACGGCGAAATTGTGCCGCTGCATCAGGGAGTCCTCCACGGAGAACTGACGCGCATCATCGTACATGTCCCGTTGCATGCGTTTGAGGGTGATGTCTTCAAAGGAGGACCTCATCTCTTGGCCCTGCTCCTCCAACACCCCGGTTAGGGCCTCGGGGGTTGCCGCCGTGGCGAAGAACACCCGCTGGCTCCGGCGCCAGAGATCCGGTTTATCGACCAGGGCGGATTGGCCGTCCTCAATGGCTTTCCGGGCGTCCTCCGACAGTCGTCGACGCAGAAAATTGGCCTCGTTGGTCGAGTCGCTGAGCGGTGCGGCGATGACCACGTTTTTCAGGTCCTGGATGCTTTCGTAGACGCGCTCGTCACGCAGTTCGACGTGACGGAGTTCGAAGGCTCGCTCCGGCTGAGGGAGGGTTTCGATCCAGGGCGTCACGTTCTCGCGGAAGGCCTCTCCCACGGGACCGGTCCAGTGGGAGCTGTCCATGACCACCGTGACTTCTCCTTCTTTTCCAATTGCCCGAGGACGGTAGTCGCCATCACAGCCGACGAACACCCCGGAGAGGACAACCAGGAGACCGAAGATCCAGAGGCTTCGGACCGTTGAGGAAAAAGGCACGTTCATGGAAGGCGAGAGCGGGTGGGAAGGGAGGATAGAAACGAACCAAGAGTCCTCAACTGAGGAGAGCCTCCTTTGCTCCCGAAAATATTAGCGGGGCGTTACGCCGTCGGGGCGGGATCTCCGTGCTTGAGTCGACGGGCAAACGCCGAGATCTCGCTGAGCCGGTCTTCCATCGGCGGCTGCTCTCGATCCCACAGCTCCTCGATCCGGTTGATGAGGGCCGATCCGACGATGAACCCATCGGTGTGACGGCTCAGGCGCATCGCATCCTCATGTGTTTTGATGCCGAAGCCTACCAGCAACGGGTTTTGTTGTACGAGCCGTTGGGCGCGCTGTAGGTACTGGTCGACGGTCGGGGTTCCGTCCAGGTCGCTTCCCGTGAGGCCGGTTACGCTCACGGCGTACACGAAGCCGGTGCTGCGCTCGTCGACCGCGCGAATGCGGTCGTCGGACGAGTTGGGGGCGATCAGAAAAACGAGATCGAGATTGTGCTGGGCGGCGGCCTCGGTCAGCATGTCGCTCTCTTCGGGGGGCAGGTCGGGAAGGATGAGGCCATCCACCCCAGCCGCCGCGGCGTCCCGGCAGAAGTCGTCAATGCCGTATTTCAGCACCGGGTTTACGTAACCCATGAGTAGGACGGGAGTATCGCTTTCCGTCCGGAAGGCTTCGGCGCGGTCGAACGTATCCTGCATCGTCACGCCGTGGTCCAGGGCACGAGCACTGGCCTTCTGAATCGGGCGCCCCTCGGCGAGGGGGTCGCTAAACGGCATCCCGAGCTCGATAAAGTCGACCTCCCCCCGGTCGAGGGCGTGGAGGAGCGGGACTGTGGCGTCGGGGGTTGGGAAGCCGTCGGTGAGAAAAAGCCCCATCGCGTTCTCGTCACGGGCGTGCAAGTCCGCAAAGGTCCTATCCAGGCGGGACATTGGGGAAGCGCTGTGTTCGGTGAACGTGCGTCGGTGCGTACGTGCCGGGAGAGACTGTTCTTCGACCGGAGGCCTCGCTCTCGCTCAAACGTGCGTTGCGATTGTATCCATGTCCTTGTCCCCGCGACCGGAGCAGTTGAAGACCAGGACGGCGTCCTCGCCCCGCTCCTCGGCCAGATTTCGGGCCAGTTCCGGGAGAATTGACATCGCGTGGGCTGTTTCCAGGGCGGGGATGATGCCTTCGGTCTCCGAGAGCAGCTTGACGCCGTCCAGCGCCTCCTCGTCGGTGACGGGATGGTACGTCACGCGACCCGTGTCGCGGAGATACGCGTGCTCGGGGCCGACCCCCGGGTAGTCGAGACCGGCGGAGAGGGAATGGGCGAGCTCGATCTGTCCCTCGCGGTCCTGCAGCAGGTAACTCATGGCGCCGTGGAGCACGCCGGGCGAACCCTTTGCGAGGGTGGCGGCGTGATTGCCGTTCAGGCCCTGCCCGGCGGCCTCGGCCCCGTGCAGTTGAACGCCCTCGTCGTCGAGGAACGGATGGAAAATTCCCATCGCGTTGGAACCGCCGCCCACACACGCGGCGATGGCGTCGGGGGTCTCCCGTCCCTCGACCTCTTTCAGTTGTTCGCGCGTCTCGGTACCAATTACCCGGTGGAAGTCGCGGACTATCATGGGGTAGGGGTGCGGGCCCACGACCGACCCGATGATGTAGAACGTGTCGTCGGGATTGGAGACCCAGTCCCGGATGGCTTCGCTGGTGGCCTCCTTGAGGGTCTCGCTTCCGGTGGTAACCTCACGCACCTCGGCCCCCATCAACCGCATCCGTTCCACGTTCAGGCGCTGACGCTCGATGTCCTCGGCGCCCATGTAGATGATGCAGTCGACCCCAAACTTGGCGCAGACGGTCGCGGTGGCCACGCCGTGCTGGCCGGCCCCTGTCTCGGCGATAATCCGATCCTTGCCCATGCGGGTGGCCAGCATGATCTGGCCGATCGTGTTGTTGATCTTGTGGGCCCCGGTGTGGCAGAGGTCTTCCCGCTTGGCGTAGATGCGTGCTCCGCCGATGTGCTCCGTCAGACGATCGCAGTAGGAAAGAGGGGTGGGCCGGCCCACGTACTCCCGCAGGTGGTGTCGGAACTCTTCCTTGAAATCCGGATCGTCCTTGTAGGTTTTGTACGCGGCCCGCAACTCCTCCAGGACCGGCGTGAGGATTTCGGGCACGAAGGCCCCGCCGTACGTCCCAAAATGCCCCGTGTCGTCCGGGGCCGAGTAGGAGGTCGATGGGAAGGGCGCGTCGGTAACGGGATCGGGCATGGGACGAGGGGTTCGTTTGCAGACCGGGATACTGTGAAACGGGGGACGACGGGCATGATTCCCGATCGGAATGGGTGTTTCAGGGCTTTCACCCATCGATCAGCAGCCGCGGGGCGCTAGGCGGATTCCTGAGCGAGATCATTTTGCACGGAGCGGAAGGCGTCCATGAAGGCGTCGATTTTCGCGAAGCTCTTCTCCCCCGGGGCGTCCTCCAGACTACTGGACAGGTCGACCGCGTAGGGCCGCATCGTCTCGACGGCACGGCGAACGTTGTCGGCGTCGATGCCGCCCGCGAGAAAGAGTGGATAATCGTCGGAAAAGTCCCGGGCCAGGCGCCAGTTGAACGACTCCCCGCTGCCGCCCCACACACTGGAGTTGTGGGTATCCAGCAGGAAGTACTCGGCAGTGTCCTCGTAGCGTTCGAAAAGGGTGCGGAGCTGTTCCGGAGCGGCGTCATTCCGCACGTGGATGGCCTTGATCACGGGGCAGTCCACCTGCTCCACGACGTGGGGCGGCTCTTGCCCGTGGAGCTGAGCGAGGTCGAACCCGGCCGTCTCAACGGCCTCGTTGATCGCCGCCGCGCCATCGTTGACAAAGACCCCGACCGGAGAGGGACCGTGCACCCACTCGATGATGTCGCTGGCAAGGGATGGAGGCGCGTAGCGGGGGCTGTCCTCGTGCTGGATGAAGCCGAGATAGTCGGCCCCGGCCCCGGCCAGGTACCGGGCGTCCTCTAGCTCGGTAATGCCGCAAACTTTCAGCTTGAGGTCCATGGCTTGGGGGACAATGGGAAAATGAGTGGAGAAGGGACGAGCTTCCCGCGAGCGAATTACACCGTCGGACTCCTAAGCGCGTTCGTAGGCGATCTCTTTCGCTTGATTTCGAAGGTTCGCGAGGGCTTCGCCCGGGTTCGGGGATCGCATGAAATGCTCGCCGATGAGTACGCCGTTGATCCCGGCCTGCCGAAGCTGAACGAGCGTTTCCGGATCGCTGAGCCCACTTTCCGCTACCCGGCCCACGCTGCGGGGGACGTTCTCGAAAATTCGGAGCGAGTTCTGGATGTCAACCTCGAACGTTGTAAGGTCACGGTTGTTGACGCCGAGAATTTGGACCTGATCCCAGTCGATCTTCTCCAGGTCCTCCTGACTGTACACCTCGACGAGACAACTGAGGCCAAGCTCGGTGGCGGCGTGGTGAAGCTCCGACAGTTGGCCGGGATCGAGCGCCGTGGCGATCAGCAACACGGCGTCGGCCCCCACGGCCCGCGCCTCAACCAACTGGTACGGATCGATGATAAAGTCTTTGCGCAGGAGTGGGGTCTCCGGAACGTGGGCCCGGATCCAGGCCAAGTGTTCGATCGAGCCCTCAAAGTGGAGCGGCTCGGTCAGTACACTGATGGCGGAGGCATCGTGGGCGGTATATTGCTGAGCGATACCGGCCGGATCGAAGTCCTCCCGAATTTCCCCCTTCGACGGAGACGCCTTCTTTACTTCTGCCAGGAAGGACATGCCCGTCTCCTTGAGCGCCTCGACCAGGGAAAGAGGCTCCCGGTCGCTGTAGAAAGGGCGGTCTTTCAGTTCCGCGATGGGGGTATCCTGCTTTCGTTTCTCGACCAACTCGCGGGTATCGTCGATGATTTCGTCCAGTACGTTGCTCACAGACAAACCGGTTGCGAAACGAGAGAGTTAGTGAAATTCAAGAAGAAAAGGAGCCGGGGTCGTCCCGTGGGTCGGTCGGGCGTCTCTGCTTGTGTGCGGTGATTTAGCTCTAGTCCGCAGGGGCGTTCTGGGAAACCTCGGCCAGGGTTTCCAATTTCTCGAGGGCCGCGCCAGAGTCGATGCTATCCTCGGCGGCGTCGACACACGACTCCATGTCGTCGAATTTATCGCTGGCATGGAGGGCGTAGGCGGCGTTGAGAACGGCAATGTCCCGGCGAGGGCCCTGATCGTCGCCGGCCAGGATGCCGTGCAGAATGTCGGCGTTTTCCTCAGCCGTTCCCCCGCGAAGGGTAGACACCCCGGCGCGGTCGACCCCATGTTTCTCGGGACCGATCTCGCGGCTCCGGGGGACGGGATTTTCGTCGGACGCATTGTATTCGAAGAGGGTCGTGGCGGCGGAGACGCTGACCTCATCCATCCCGTCGTCGGAGTGGAGAGTAATTACGTGGTCGGCGTCTAGCTGGGCAAGGATGCGAACCATCGTTTGGGCCGTTTGGGTGTTGAACGCTCCTACCAGTTGGCGGGTCACCCCGGCGGGGTTGCACAACGGGCCGAGGATGTTGAAGAACGTCCGGACGCCCAGTGATTTTCGGACCGGCATTACGTGCTTCATGGCCGGGTGGAAGAAGGGGGCGAAGAGGAACGCGATGCCCACTTCGTTCAGGCAATGCTCTACGCCGTTCTTCTTGAGTTCGATTTCCACGCCGAGCTTTTCCAACACGTCCGCGGATCCGGATTTCGAGGACACCGACCGATTGCCATGCTTGGCGACCGTCACCCCGGCGCCGGCAGCGATGAGAGAGGCGGTGGTTGAGATGTTGAACGTATCTGCCCCGTCGCCGCCAGTGCCGCAAAGGTCGATGGCGTGGGGGTCGTCGATTTCCACATCGATCGCAAACGTGCGCATCGCTTTCGTGAAGCCCACAAGCTCGTCGAGCTTCTCCCCGCGGGAACGCACGCCCAAGAGGAGAGCGGCCATGTGTTCGGGGACGGCCTCGCCGCTCATCATCTGTTCCATGGCGGCCTCGGCCTCGGACCGCGAAAGGGGATCGCCGTCGGCGATGGTTTTCAGAAACTCCTTCACAATCTGTCGTCGCTTGATTTGAAAAGATCGGTGGGGAGGGGTTACGGAGTGGGAGAGAGGCGATCCTCATTCCAGGCCACTCGGAGCCAGTTTTCAACAATCTTCGGCCCGGCCTTCGTCATCACACTCTCCGGGTGGAATTGGATGCCGTGGATCGGATACGTTCGGTGCTGGAGGCCCATGATGGTGCCGTTTTTGGCCTCGGCCGTCACTTCGAGGGCGTCGTGGGGAAAGGTCTCGGGATCGACGACGAGGGAGTGGTATCGCGTCGCGTCGAATGTCGGATCGAGGCCGTCGAACATGCCCTTCCCGCTGTGCCGGACCGGGCTCGTTTTGCCGTGCATCAGTTCGTCGGCCTGGATAATCGAGCCCCCGAACACCTCTCCAATTGCCTGGTGGCCCAGACAGACCCCGAGGATCGGGGTTGAGTCGCCGAATTCGCGGATGATGGGCTCCGTGATCCCTGCCTCCGCGGGACGGCCCGGGCCCGGGGAAATTAAAATACCCTCCGGAGCCATTTTCTGCACATCCTCGATCTCTAAGTCATCGTTCCGCACCACCTCCAGATCGTCGGTATGACGGCCAACGAGATGCACGAGGTTGTACGTGAACGAGTCGTAGTTGTCGATGATTAGTATCATCGGTCTGAGAAGGCTGGGGGAGGGGCGGTGGCAGAGGTATAACTGGACGAACGCTGAATTCGCTGATTCTGCCGCCCTTGCGTTCAAGAGCGATGGGGGAGCGACGTGCGTGGGGTCCGGTCGCGAGGGATGGAAAATTACCGCATTATCAGTGATTTAGCCTCCATTCCTGTGGGCTTCTTCGTACGTTGATGACTTTATCGACGACCCCGCGGGAAGCGGATTCACTCCAGGAGTGTCGACGGAGAGAACAAATTGCGCTCATCGTGTGGGGCATAGACTGTAGCACGGGGTCCGAATCTTGCGTGTAGAGAGGGAGGCCGGGGGCAGATTGCTTCCGGTCCGCGGAAGGACGTCACGGGGGCTCTCAACCATTGCCGAAAAC
>PXTG01000009.1 GCA_003023365.1 Bacteroidetes bacterium QH_7_62_13
ATCTAGATGGCCACGACCGAGTACTCTCCGGGGTGGCCACAGAACGTCCGCCAGACAGCTTCTTACTTCATTGCAGGAAGCGCACCTCTCCTACTACACTCCTTGTCGACGATAAAAAGATCGTCCGGTTGCAGGCCCGATAGTAGCGACGTATGCAGAACTTGAGACACGGTTGCATGTGATTGCCCAAGTTCACCACTGTTTCTCCCCCCGATCTCGAACACGGGAGTCAGGAGATTTATCATCCGCCCAGGGCCTCAATCGGTCACCTCAAGCTGATACTGTTTCGGGGTCAGGCCCTGGTGCTCCTTGAAGGTATCGATAAAGTGGCTAGTGCTACTGAACCCGAGATCGTGGCTCACGCTGGTGACCGTATTTTCGGGGTCTGCGAGTAACTCACGAGCCCGGACAATTCGCTCCCGGGTAATGTATTCCAGTGGGGACATCTCAAACTCATCGCTAAAGTGACGGTAGAAGGTGGACTTGCTCATACAGGCCTCCTCCACCAATTCATCGATAGAGATGTGTCGATCAAGGTTGTCCTGAATATACTGGACAGCCGCGGCCAGTCCCCCCGTCGAGGAGTGACGGGAGAACTCACCGACAAGCAGCGGACGGGACCGGGTCTGCAAGAGCTGAATGATCAACTCCCGCACGTTGAGGTCAATGAGACGATCTCGGTTGGGGGGATTCTTCTCGATTAAGAAGGAGACCATCTCCAGTACCCGACGTATTCCTTCCCGGTTCGTCACGTGGCAGTACTTCTGCTCTTCGACCTGCCATTGTCGAGAAACTGACGTATCCAGGGCAACTTCGTTGGTATTCTCCAGGATGCGACTCGCTCGCTCCTGGCTCACCTTCATGGTCACATACCGAGAGGGGGACCTCGCCTCAGGAAAGTCGACTGAGATTGTTTGGAGCGGGGACACCATGAGGGAGTCGCCGGGACTGCAGGTGAGCGATGTCTCGCTCCCAATTTGAACGTTCATTTGCCCCAAAACCACTCCACAGTAGAACAGGTGTGGAGACCGAAGTGCTGGTCCCTCCAAGGATCGGTCGTTCTCGTAGAGAGAAACCCGAGTGGCCTCCCCACCAACTCCCCGACGACTCTCGGAGAGCATCATGGGCTCGTCGCTATGCGAACTGGGACTCATGGTGACGGTGCTCATGGGACCGAGTGGGTGGTCAATATCGGAAAACCGACGGAAGGGTGTGAATATCTCCTCTCAACTCTAGCGGTGGTGGCCGTGCATCTCGAAACTGCCCTCACACATCCTCACAGACCGTGGATCCCTACTCCATCATTCGGGGGGAAGGCGGAAACAGCATTTGCTTCAACGCACCTGCGCAAAGGCTTCGTAGACTCGATCGCTCTTTTCCGCGGCTGCCCCACGGTAGCTCCAAAACAGAAGTCGTTGTTACAAATAGAGGTAGCAATTTTCTCTGGAAATGTAAAGAATGTGTATACGTTGATGCCCGGGCGACCCGTGATCGGCGGTAGCTGTCAGGACGTAACTTCGTTACAATTACCCCCAGGACGGAGTACGTCCTGCCCTAATCCCCCCGGAATGTCTCGTCCACTTTGGGAAGATGGAAGCATTTTCCTGGAAGATTACGTTACCGACTCGGAAAAGCGCTTTCTATATTGGAGTCGGTTTCGTGATATTCCCGGCACGCTAAGCCGGGAATTTTAAATTTTCTTCAGCTGGAAGCCCTTTCAACGCCGGCAGTCACGCGGGAGAGACCTCGCGCGCGTCCTTTCCATCGGGGTTCACGCCAGCATTGATGTTCACTGTTACTCATGACGCACATACTTGCTCTCGACCAAGGGACGACGAGTTCTCGTGCGATCCTCTTCAATCGACACGGTCAAATTGAGTCCGTCGCCCAGAAAGAGTTCGAGCAAATCTATCCGAAACCGGGCTGGGTCGAACACGACGCGAATGAGATCTGGTCTACCCAAATGGGGACGGCCTCCGAAGCATTGACCCGCGCGGGCCTAACCGCCTCGGATCTCGCCGCCGTGGGGATCACCAATCAACGCGAAACCACGATCATCTGGGACCGCGAAACCGGGGATCCCATCCACAACGCCATCGTCTGGCAGGATCGTCGCACCTCCGGCCTTTGTGACCGCCTCAAGGACCAGGGTCACCTCGATCTGTTTCAGGAAAAAACGGGACTGATTCTGGATGCCTACTTTTCGGGCACCAAAATCAAGTGGATCCTCGACCACGTCGACGGGGCCCGCCAGCGGGCCCGGAATGGCGAACTGGCGTTTGGTACGGTCGACAGTTGGCTCGTGTGGCGCATGACGGACGGCAATCGTCACATCACCGATGCCACCAATGCCTCCCGTACCCTCCTCTACAATATCCACGATGGAGCGTGGGACGACGAACTGCTTTCGATCCTCGACGTGCCGCGGTCGCTACTGCCCGAGGTCAAAGACAGCAGCGCCGTCTACGGGCACACTACAAGCGACGCGTTCGGCGCGGGGATCCCGATCGCGGGCATGGCCGGCGACCAGCAGGCGGCGCTCTTCGGTCAGATGTGCACGAGCCCGGGGCTCGGAAAAAATACGTACGGGACCGGGGCGTTCATGGTGCAGAACACGGGGCGGGAGGCCGTGACCTCGGAGAACAATCTGCTGACCACCATCGCCTACCAGCTGGACGGCACCACCTACTACGCCCTTGAGGGATCAATTTTCGTGGCCGGAGCCGTGGTGCAGTGGCTCCGCGACGAACTACAGATCATTCGGAACGCTTCGGACGTGGAGCGACTGGCGCGACAGGTAGACGACAACGGCGGCGTCTACTTCGTCCCCGCCTTTACCGGCCTCGGCGCTCCCCACTGGGACCAGTATGCCCGGGGGACGATTGCCGGACTCACTCGGGGGGCGAACAAGGGACATCTGGCCCGGGCGGCCACCGAGAGCATGGCCTACCAAGTGGCCGACGTTATTGACGCGATGGAGGCCGATTCCGGCATCGAGACACGGGAACTGCGTGCCGACGGCGGGGCGGCGGCCAACGATCTTCTCCTGCAGTTTCAGGCGGATATTCTCGGTGTGCCAGTCATTCGGCCCGAGGTTCTCGAGACGACGGCCCTGGGCGCTGCCTACCTGGCCGGCCTGGCCGTCGATTTTTGGGAAAGTCAGGACGAAATTCAGAGTCAGTGGGCCCTGGATCGGGAGTTTACCCCGTCCATGTCCGCAAGCCGGGTCGCGGATTTGCGGAATGGATGGTCGAAAGCCGTCGAGCGGGCCCGCGCCTGGGAAGACCCCGACGCTAGCGAATCGGCGTCCGCGACAAACGGGGCGGTCGGAGACACCGACCCGGAAGAATCCGTCCGCTCCTGACCGGTTCGGGCCCCCTCCCAGTTTCATTCCTCAGTTCCCGTTCGGGACCGGTCTCTGCATGACCACAATGCGGACCGGGTCGCCACTGGGACTTTGCTTACTGAACTGTGCAAACGCCTCACTATGGGTATTCGTGTCGAAAATCTACACAAGTCGTTCGGGACCGAGAAGGTACTCGACGGCATCAACTTGGAGATCCCGGACCGGAGCTTTTTCAGTGTAGTGGCCCCCACAGGCGCCGGCAAAACGACGCTTCTCCGGATTCTCGCGGGCATTGAACCCGCCGACGCGGGGACGGTCTACTACGACGGCCAGGACATGACGGATGTGGCGGTCCAGACCCGAAGCGTGGGGATGGTCTATCAGAAGTTCATCAACTATCCCTCCCTGACGGTTCGAGAAAACCTAGCCTCCCCCCTTCAGGTGAGCGACCAGAACCACAGCCAGGAGGAAATTGAGCGCCGGGTCCAGGAGACCGCCGAGATGCTCCAAATCGATCACATTCTCGACAATCTCCCGGAGGAGGTGAGCGGCGGGGAAGCGCAACGGACGGCAATCTCCCGGGCACTCATCAAGGAGCCCGACTACCTCTTCATGGACGAGCCCCTCGCAAATCTCGACTATAAACTGCGCGAGGGGCTGCGCTCCGACTTCGAACGGCTCTTCTCGGAGCAGGACACCACGGTGGTCTACGCAACCCCGCAGGCGGGGGACGCACTTGCCATGTCTACCCACATCGGCTTTCTCCACGATGGCAACATCATCCAGGCCGCCCCCCGGGACGAAATGTACTTCCGCCCTCGGCACTTACCGGTGGCGGAATTTCTCGGGGAGCCGCCCATGAATGTGCTGCCCGCCACCTTCAACGAAGACAACACCGGCCGCTACTTCGAACTGGACGACGGAACGCACCTGGAGGCAGGCTCCCTCTCCGCCCTCTCCCCCGGGACCGAGTACCTGCTCGGATTTCGCCCCCAGGATATGACACTGACCGAGAACGGGGCCGGCACGACGATTCATCCAGAGCTCTCTTTCGTCGAGACCGTTGGCTCGACCAGTACGCTCCACATGCACTTTCAGGGGAAAGAAATCTACGCCCTGAACGAAGATCCCGTCCACCGGAAGACCGGCTCCGCGATTCCGTTCGCCCTGGACCCCGAGAAATTTTACGTCTACGATTCAGAATCCGGGGATCTCGTCGCCGCCGGCGAACAGATCCCATCCTTCTCACAACAGCACTCCCCCTTCGATGGCTGAAGTCGAAGTTCGCGACATTCGACACGTCTACGACCCGGGCACCCCGGACGAGACGGTGGCGGTTGACCGAGTGAACATGACCCTGGAGGACGGCTCGGCCAATGCCCTGCTGGGCCCGTCGGGATGCGGCAAAACGACGTTGCTCCAGATTATCTCCGGCCTCTTGACCCCGACGGAGGGGAGCATCCTCATCGATGGGGAGGACGTGACCGAACTCCCTCCGGCCGACCGCGACATCGCTCAGGTCTTTCAGTTTCCCGTGATCTACGACTCGATGGATGTGTACGGAAACCTCGCCTTTCCCCTGCGGAACGGGGGGGTCCCCGAAGCCGAAATTGAGGAGCGCATCCACCGGATCGCGGATCTCTTGGAATTGGGCGACCTCCTCCACAGCAACCCCTCGAACCTCGGTCCGGAGCTCAATCAATTGGTGGCCCTGGGCCGGGGCATCATCCGCGCTGACACCTCGGCCATTCTCTTCGACGAGCCGATGACGGACGTAGAACCTTCCCGCAAGCTTACGATCCGGCGTCGCGTGAAAGAGGCTCAGCAAGAGTTCAACATCACCGCTTTGTACGTCACTCACGATCAGCACGAGGCACTCACGTTCGCCGAGAAGGTCGCCATTATGCGGGATGGAACGCTCGTCCAGTACGATACCGGCGAGAACCTCTACCAGAATCCCGTGAACACTTTCATCGGCCACTTCATCGGGAGCCCCGGCATGAACCTGCTGGCGTGCGACCTCACCCGGCAAGACGGGGCCCCCCTCGCCCAAATCGGTCCGCACTCGATTGCCGTTTCCGACGCCGTTCATTCAGAGATTGACCCCGACTGGACGGACTGCCAGATCGGCATTCGACCGAGTTCGGTCGTCGTCCAGAAAGCCAACCCGGGAGAGAGCACCGACGACTATCTTCCCGCTACCGTTACTCAGGTCGAAATGGTTGGGGGCTTCCAAATTATCACCGCTTACCTCGACGAGACGGAGGTGGCGGTCAAAGCTCGTGTGGCCCACGATTACGCGATTGAGGAAGGGGCCTCGATTGGGCTCCGCTTTCCCCCGGACGATATCCAGTTTTTTCATCAGGAACAGGCCATTCGCGCCAGCTAACTTGCCTCCCTCCTGGATCCGCGCGACTTCCGTTAGGAGCTTCTAGACCCCAATGAAACAACGTCCCTGGCTATTCCTGCTTCCGGCACTGCTGCTCGTGTCCCTCAGTGCCTTCATTCCGTTGATCACGGTCATCAACTACTCCCAGCTCACGATCCTCCCGGGCACGGAACCCTACTTCGCCGGGCTGGAGAACTTTGTGGCGATCCTTGAGGACGAGGCCTTTCAGGGCGCACTGGGACGACAAATCCTCTTCAGCTTTCTCGTCTTGATCACTGAAATTCCCTTGGGCCTGGGCCTCGCAATTTGCATGCCCAAGGAAGGACCCTGGGTGGGCGTGTGCCTCGTCCTCCTGGGCATTCCGCTCCTGATCCCCTGGAACGTCGTTGGGATTATCTGGCGCGTATTTACCCGGTCGGACATCGGTGTGCTCCCCGCCTTCTTCGACTGGTTCGGCTACTCGTACAGTATCAGCAGCTCCACATTCGACGCCTGGTGGACCGTCCTCGTGATGGACATCTGGCATTGGACGCCCCTCGTCGTGCTCATCTGCTACGCCGGGATTCAGGCCATTCCGAAAGAATACTACATGGCGGCGAAGATTGACCGGGCCTCGCCCTGGAAGACGTTCCGGTACGTTACACTGCCAAACTTACGGGGCGTCCTCATCATCGCCGTGCTTCTCCGCCTCATGGACTCCTTCAAGATCTACGCGGAACCGTTCGTCCTGACCGGGGGCGGCCCCGGAAGCTCGACGACCTTTCTGAGCACGTACACCTCACGAATGGCCATCGGAGGGTTCGAGATGGGAAGAGGCGCCGCTACGTCCCTCATTTACTTCTTCATCGTGATCCTCTTCTCCTTCGTAATCTACATCGTCATGCTTAACCTCGGACAAGGTGCAGGTGGTGACCAATGAACAAAAAGTATTACCTCATCCTGTTTTTGGTATTGCTCGTGATACCTCTCTACTGGATGATCAACATGTCGTTTAAGCCGAACTCGGAGATTCTGAACCAGCTGACGTTCTACCCCCACGAGTTCACAACGGCGAACTACCAGGAAATCCTCACCTCCGAGTTCTGGCGGGCAGGGTACCTGAACTCGATCATCATGGCGTCCATGAACGTTGTGATCGTCACCGTGGCTGCCCTTCCGGCCGCCTACGCGTTCTCGCGCTGGGACTTCCGCGGAGACAAGCACCTGTTTTTCTGGTTCTTGACCAACCGGATGGCTCCCCCGGCGGCGTTCCTGGTTCCCTTCTTCATCCTCTACTCGAACCTCAACCTTATTGACACCTACTGGGCCGTAGCCCTGGCACATTGCCTCTTCAATCTCCCCCTCGCCATCTGGATTCTGGAGGGATTTATGTCCGGGATTCCGGAAGAGATCGACGAGATGGCGTTCATCGACGGGCACAGCTTCACCAGTTTCTGCTGGAATATCTTCCTCCCGCTCATCAAGCCAGGCATTGCCGTGACGGCGTTCCTCACGTTCATGTTTTCCTGGGTGGAACTCCTGCTGGCGCGGACCCTCACGAACGAGGCCGCCCAACCCATTACCGTAACGCTCACTCGCAGTCTCGGCGCGGGCGGCTGGGACTGGGGCGTACTGGCCGCCGCGGGCGTCATTGCCATGATTCCGGGCGCCATCATCGTCTACCTCGTCCGGGATCTGCTGGCCACGGGCTTCTCCATGGGCCGCGTCTAACCACAGTGCAGTACGCCGGCTGAGAGACGCACCCTCATCGGTCCCGTCGCGCTCACTCCGGCGCTCCTCCTGCCCCACGTCCTTCCCGGGGCGGGAGCGTCATTTTCTCGCAAGCCAACACCCCCTCCTTCATGCTTGATTCTCTCCCCCCCGAGTGGATGCCATGGACTGTGGGAACCCTGGCTTTCCTCGGGACGATTATTCTCGTCCTCATCGGGCTAACGGTCTGGGACATGTACGACCCGGACGTGTTCGAGGAAGCGGCCGAGAGCGCCCCCGCGATAATCTTCTTCGACGAGATCGACT
>PXTG01000010.1 GCA_003023365.1 Bacteroidetes bacterium QH_7_62_13
CCTGAGACCGCCCGGATTGACCTTCAGGCAGGTGTGATCCAAGAACCCGACCCAGAAGACGATGAGTAACCCAGCCAGAGCGGAAACTCAATGCTCGCGACGATGTGGGTACGGGTCGTGTTTGGGCACTTTTTGCTTTTTCATTTCAGTACTCTGATTTTCTCAATCCGAGATTGGCGTCATACGTGGCCCGGGCCGTTTCTCTCGGGGTGCGGTGGTGAGGGGGTCAATTCAGTTCAGCAACACAATCATCGTGACGCATCGCCTCCCTTCCTGCGTCGTGTGTCGGTCTTGCGGGTAGAAGACACGGCTCCCCACCCCCGAACTCGGAAATGCGCTGATGTCCACACGTCGGACGGGATTCCCCGGTGTCTCTCCTGTCCGTACCGCCCTCTACCACACCGGCGCCGAGGGCGACCCGGGGTTCCCCCGAGAATGTGCCCCGCGCATCTCCCGATCTACGAGGGGTCCGACACCTGTTCGACGAACTCCTGGGCCTCACCGAGAATCTCGGCGACCGCCGAGACAAGGTCGCTGTGAGACAACGGCCCCTGCTCCGCTACGAGACGCGTCACCCGGAAGTCTCGAAGGGTGCTCACGAGCGTTTCGCTATCGCCCCACGGCTCGTCCGCCCCGAGGTCGCCCGGAAGATGAGCGACCTCGAACGCCAGGGCGACGATTGGAACGAGCGGCTGGAACTGATCACGCATCTGCTGGGGGCGACGGTGTCCTCGTAGTACCGCGCCCAAGTCATCGGAGAGGCTGCAGGCATGGCCCACCGCGAGCCCATTTTGCACGTAATCCTTTTCGAAGTACAGAATCTCTTGCCCCTGCGGCGGCGGGCCCTGGAAGGAAGCCGACCGGTCTTGGTCTTCAAACCAGAGATCAACGTACGTCTCTCCTTCCTCCTCGAGAAACGCGAGCCGACCAATTTGCGCAAACATGCCACCGGTGTAGGCTACCTCCGGTTCGTCGAAGTCGACCGCTTCGGCCACCTCGCGGGCAAGGAAGGCGGTCAGCGTACTCGTGTTCATGATGTACTGCTGCACTCGCCTCCCTTCCGGTTCGTCGGTTCCGGAGAAGCTCTCCCCGATGACCTTCGTCAAAACGAGATTGCACACGGGCTGAAAGCCCAGATACCGTACCGCCCGCTCAACTGTCTCGATGGACTGGCGCGTGCCGTAGTATACCGAGTTGATGTGACGAATGAGCCACTGCGAAATCACCTGATCCTTGCGCAGGGCCTCGGTGAGCGCGTCGATATCGGGCGGTTCGGGATCGGAGGCAAGATCGGCCACCTTAATCAGGGTTGTCGGAACCGGGGGCAGATCAATGCCCGACAGGGACATCTCGGGGGCCTCCGGCTCGGCCGAGGCCGGTTCGTTGAGCCGGTGGTCTACGACCTCCAGGATTTCACGCTTTGTCACGGGCTTCGCGACGACGTCGTCGAACCCGGCCCGCAGGAAGTGCTCACGATGGTCGGCCAGGGAGTAGGCCGTGCACGCGACCGCGGGAACCCGTGCATAGTCCTCCATCTTGCGGATCGCCTGCAGAACCTCGACCCCCGTACGTCGGGACTTCAGGTTTACGTCGAGAACAAATATATCGTACGTTTTTTCCCTTGCGCTCTCAATTGCTGTCTCCGCCTCCGCCGCCACGTCGACGCGATAATCCTCCTGGAGCATCCGGTCGAGGAGCCGGCGGGTCACCTCGTTGTCCTCCACAACCAGCAGACGAGGCATCGCCTCTTCGGTCTCCTCCTCGTTCCCGAACCGCTTCTCGTCGGACACATCGCGGGACGCGTGCAGCGTGAAGACACGTCCCTCCCCCGGCTCGCTGTCGACCTCCACGTTCCCGTTCAAGTGACGAGCTAGGGCCCTGGTGAGGGAACGCCCGAGCCCGAAGCCCTCCGGAACGGTCTCCTCCTCCGGGGCTCGCTGCGTGAACGGCTCGAATAGGGACGGAATCTCTTCCGGGGGCCTCCCCACGCCACCGTCCTCGGCGTGAAAGTGAACCACGTCGGGTTCGGGGACGACGTGCAGGACGATCGTTCCCTCACGGGTACACCTGATTGCGTCGGTGAGGAGGTGACGAAGGGCCTGGCGCAGCGTTTCCGGGTGCGTTCTCATCTCAACCGAGGACGACGGGGCCTCAAGATCAAGGGCGAGCCCGGTCTCGCGGGCGAACCGGGAAATGTCGTCGAGGAGATCCCGGCCCACCTCGACGGCGTCGGTCGTCTCCGGAGAACGGTCGGCCTGATCGTCGGAGAGACGCGCAAGATGCTCCATGGAGCCCAACGCAGCTGTTCACCGCGACGTTGGATTTGAGAACCGACCTCTCCGACGTCGGCGGAAGGGCTCTCCAACCGACCGGCCACTTCGAGGAGAGACGCTAAGGCGGAATCCACCTCGCGGCTCATGTTTTCCAGAAAAGAAGGGTCTACCTTCTCAAGAAGCATCGTGTCGGAGTCGTCCACCGCAAAATCGGCGGCCGAATCCTTCGCCCTGTTCTTTTCAGGGAGAGAGGCGGGGGGCATGAAGAGTGACAGTCAAGCTGTTATCTGAGACGAAAAGAAGAGCGGACACCCCAGAACGAAATCGGAAGATGACAGTCACCGGAAAGGGGACTCGGCCCCCAGGTCGACAGAGCGCCTCCCTGCTTTGCGTTCGTGCCAGTCTGAGCCACAACCTCCTTGCGTTCAAGTGCGCCCTGTCTCCGGTGGTGCAAAAATGTTGCCGCCATCCTCTTCCCCCTCTGGAGAAACACATCACGGATTCAGTGACGCAGACCGGGGGACCAATGCCCGGTAATACTTTCTGACCGCCTGTGTCGAATCCACTGAGCGCACCGATCGGAGGCCGGAGACGAACAACCTGCCGTTCGCATTCACGTGGACCATATCCTACCCCGTCGAGCCCTCCCGACCTGCTCACCGAGGGAACCGAACGGTGAATCGCGTGCCGCTTCCTTTCTCACTCTCCACCTCGACGGTTCCGTCCATGAGGGTCGTGAGTCGATGAACGATCGAGAGGCCGAGTCCGCTTCCCTCATATTCCCGGTTCAACCCTTCCGACTCCTGTTTGAACGCCTCAAAGATTTCTGATCGCGCGCCCTCCTCGATGCCGACCCCCGTGTCTTCGACGTCGAGAAGGACGGTGTCCTCGTCCTCGGGACGCACCCGCACCCGAACCCGGCCGTCCTCCGGCGTGAACTTGATGGCGTTCTCGACGAGGTTCGTGACGATCCGACGCGTGGCGGTCGCGTCTAGACGGGCCTGGACCGTCCCTCCGCAATCGGCGACCTCCAGGTTGACCCCCGCCTCGTAGGCCCGGACCTGAAGTTCCTGGGCCACCTCGCGGACAATAGCGTCTAGGTAGACCGGATCGTCGTCGAGCTTGTAGGCTCCGCTCTCCAACCGCGACAGTTGGAGGACCGAGTCGAGGGTTCCCCGAAGTCGCTGACCGCTCTGGAAAATTTGCTCGATCATCTCGGCGTTCTCCCCCTCCAAGTCTTCTCGCAATAAATCCGCGGAGCCGATCATCGACATGAGAGGCGTGCGGATCTCGTGGCTCATGTTTGCCAGCATCGCAGACTTGAGTTGGCTCGCCTCTTCGGCCTCCTCCCGTGCCTCAATGAGCGTCTTTTCTCGTTCGAGTCGATCCAGAATCAGTGCCGCGTAGCTCGCCAGTACGTCCAGCAAGTGAAGGTTGAAGGATTCGAAGCCGTCCGTTTTCGCTCCGATGACCACCGCCCCCCACTCCCCGATTGGAATGCCCGCAAGGGCGGATAGCGAGCCGTAGTTACGGCCATTTTTTAGGGCCTCGATGGACTCGACCACAACGGTCTCTCCCGCCCGGATCGCCCGGGACGCCACGGTGTCCTCCCCCATTGACTGCGGTCCGGGCTCGGGCGTACGGGGAAGATCCTCGGCTACAGTCTCCTTGGGCACGAGTGTCTCACCTTCCACGACCCCAACGTGCCCGTGTGGGAAGTCGAAGACATCCTGCAGGACATCGAGAATGCGCTCAGGGACGGCGTCCCGGTCTTCAGTCCGAAGGAGGCCGCTGGTTGTCTCGTACAGCGCCTCGATCTTTCGTCGACGGTTCCTCAGCGTCTCTTCGTGTCGTTTCCGCTCAGTGATGTCGGTAACGGCTCCATCGTCGTACATTTGCTCTCCGTTCGGGGCCTCCACCTTTTGCGTGCTAAGCAGTCCCGTGAACGTCGACCCGTCCTTCCGGCGAAACTGCACTTCGACTCCGCTGAGTTCTCCCTGTTCATCTTCCTTCTGGTAGAGCCTCTCGCGCTCCGCGGGGTCTGCATAAAGCTCCGTGAGATCGACCGCCCGCAATTCGTCGAGATGCTCGTAGCCAAGCATCTCCACGAAGGCAGAATTGGCGTATAGGATTCCGTCCTCCGCGGTTGAGCGGTAGATGCCCTCGGAGACATTCTCGGTAATCGAACGAAGCAACTCTTCTCGGTCCTCGAGCTTTTCTTCCCGTTCTTTTTGCTCTGTGAGCTCGTCGAAATAGAAGGCCACTCCCCCATCGGTATTCGGATAGACCTGCACGTCAAACCATCGTCCCTGCCCGTCGATCTGCTCCTCCAAGCGCGTGGGCTCGCGTGACCGCATCGCCCGACGGAACTTCTCTTCGAATCGCGTCCCCTTCACCTCGGGGAGCACCTCCCAGAGAGTCTTTCCGAGCAAGTCTTCCTCGGCTCTCCCGTAGAGCGCCTCCGCGCGGTCGTTCACCAGGGTGAGCTGCCATTCAGCATTCACTTCCACGATGGCGTCGGTGACCCGCCGGATCACCTGTTGACGGCGGCGGCGCTCCTCGACCCGCTCGGTAATATCGAGAAGGAGTCCCCGAAACAATACGCCGTCCTCTTTCTCTTCGGGCTCTGCGGACCCCAGGAGCCAGATTCGCTCTCCGTCGGGACGGTCAAACGGGACCTCCTGCCGCCAGTGCGACCGGTGCCTGACCGCCTTTTCGACCGACCGAAGGAACGTATTCCGATGGGTCTCCGGAATGCCCCTCACAAATCGTTCGTAGAACCCATCCGGATCCGGGTCGAGCCCCAGGAGTGCATCTGCCTCATCGCCAACGAACACGACAAACCGCTCTTCGCCGGGCCCAGCCCGAAATTCGTACGGCACACCGGGCACGTTGGACGAAAGGGCCGCGAAGCGGGACGCCTGTTCGGTTACGTCGGTCAGGAGAACAAGCCGCCCGTCGCTTTGCGGAAGGGCGTGCTCCGCCGGTTGGACGTACTGGGTCGTCTCCTCCCTTTCGACCCCAAAGATCTCTCCCTCTTCGCCCTTCGACCCGTTCAACGCCCCGGCGAGCTCGGGAAGTGTCTCCGGGACCCTTGCCCCCACCTTCTCTTCCCGAAGGACTGGGAGGAGCCGGGCGGCCCGCCTGTTGTAGTTTCGAATTCGGTTGTCGCCGGACAGAATCAGAGCGGGTTCGTCCCGCCGTCCCGCCCGGGCAGCCTCCTCCAGCCGCCCACTCGCGAGGAAGAGCACGCTGAGGGCGAATGCTGCTCCTCCGAGGGGCTCGTGGCTAAGATCCAGGAGCCACGGCGTGGTGTGTCCAATCCCGTTCATCGCAACCGGGAGCCCCACGAGGACAAACAACCCCGCCAACTGCGTGCGATTGCCTCGCGTCCGGGCAAACAGTTCGGCCAGCATGAAGAAGCCGACCGCCGCCAACATGTATGCCAGGAGGACGGATCCCCAATACAGAAAATGATGGTCCACCGAGACGTAGACGAACGGACGCTGCATTTGCTCGGCGGTGTAGTAAAACCCGTGCAGCGGATTGGTCGCTTTGGTGAGGGTGACCACGGCGAATGTGCCCGCGCCGAGGCGGCGGACGGTCGGGCTTCGATGCAGGGACCGGCCGCTGTAGGCCGAACAGAAATACAACCACCCCCAGACCGTCCCGAATCCGACGATGAGCCCCCCCAGGTAAAAAACCTGAGCTCCCCAATCGGAGGGGGTGAGGAATAGCCCGGCATGGCACGCCGCCCACGCGCCACAGGTGACGAGAAGGGCGCGGAGGCCCCGCCGCGCCTCCCGATCGGCGATTCGGTGCAACCGCCAAACCCCGGCGAAGCACGCAGCGGCAGCCGTCCCGAAGACACCGAGGTAACCAAAGAAGAGCAGATCGCTGGGCATGAGAGCAGGGCCACTCAAGCAACCCGTTTAGACCCTCGGTGTGTTGCACGGAAGGACGGGTGGCCCGAGCGGAAAAGACTCAGAAAACGAGCGACGAACCGTGCGTTAGGTATCGGAGCGATCTGGGGTTCTTTAAGGGATCGTGCCAGATGTATTGCTGATTTGGGAAGCCGCTTGCTCCCTCTACTCTTCCTTGACCCCTCTACTCTTCAATGTGGGGCAGGTAGACGAACCCGGCGGTGCAGTCCGGCCGCCGTGCGCTGGCTGCCGGTGCAGATTAGGGGGGGCGATCCCGTTCTAGGGCGTGCACGAGCACTCGACGACTCGTGACCAGTTCTCAGGACGAAGTCCCTGCCTCATACGGCCCGTAGTGCTTCGTGGGCTCGTCGTAGCCGAGGAGATTTGTCTGCACCCATCCCGCCACGTCGTTCTGGAGCATCGCGAGCGACGGCACCATGAACATGAGGACGGCGGTGCCGAAGAGGATGCCGACCCCCAGGCTCACGGCCATCGGGATCAGGAACTGCGCCTGCACGCTCTGCTCGATGATGATGGGGAAGAGGCCCAGGAACGTCGTGAGCGAGGTCAGCAGAATTGGGCGGAAGCGTACCTGGCCGGCGTGCACGAGCGCGTCGGCCCAGTCCTTCTCTTCGGACGCCTTCTCGTTGGCGAAGTCCAGCATCACCAGGGCGTCGTTCACGATGACCCCGCTGAGCCCGACAATGCCGAAGATGCTGAGCAACCCCAGCGAGATCCCGAGCACGAGGTGTCCGATGATCGCCCCGATCCACGCGAACGGAATGGTGCTCATGATCACCAGCGGCTGGAGGTACGACCGGAAGGGAATGGCCAACAGGGCGTAGATGGCAAACAGCGCTAGCAGGAAGCCGATGATCAACGAGCTCTGCGCCTTTCGCTGCTGTCGCTGCTGCCCCCCGAAGCTGAAGCTCGCGCCCGGAATCTTCCGCTGAATGTTCGGGAGCACACGGTCCTGCAGGCTCGTCGTCACGGCGTTCCCGGTCGTCACCGCCGGGTCGACCTCGGCCGTTATCGTCACGACCCGACGCCCATCCTGCCGATTAATCTGCGAGGGGCTGTACCCGAGCGACACATCGGCCACTTCTTCGAGGGGGACGTCGGCCCCGCCGGCCGTGCGGATTCTGTAGTCGTTGAGGTCTTCGATGGCGTTGCGCTGGTCGTCGGGCAGGCGGGCGTAGACGCGCACCTCGTTTTGCCCGCGCTGCAACCGGTAGGACTCCAGGCCGAAGAAGGCGGCACGCACCTGGCCCGCGAGATCGCTGAGCGAAAGCCCCAGGGTGCGGCCTCCCGGCTTCAACGAGAGCTCCAGTTCCCGCTTGCCGCGATCCTGATCCGACTGGATGTCGTACACGCCGCCAAACCGGTTCAGGGAGTCTTGAACGGCCTCTACCGTCCGGTCGAGCTTCTCGGCGGTGGGCGCCGACGCTTCGACCGATACCGGTTTGCCCACCGATACGACGTCGGCGGTGAAGACGAGGGAACGCACGTTGGACACGCGACCGGTCTTTTCGCGCCAGCGCTCCTCAAACTGGACAGACGTGACCTCCCGCTTCTCCGGGTCGATCATTTCGAAGCTCACCTCGGCCACGTTGGCCTGCGTGGCGGTGAATCCGGCCTGGTCCGGACCGCTGTTCGCCTGCGGCTGCTGGCCGACGGTCACGTACACGTTTTCGACGAGGTCCTGCCCGGCCTCCTGCTCAAGCTCCTCGATGGCCGCGTAGCCGGTCTCCTGCAGTCGGGCCGTCATGCGCTCGGTGGCCGCCGGCGTGGTGCCGACCGGCATTTCCAGCTGGGCCGTCACCAGCTTGCCCTGCACGCTCGGGAAGAAGGAGAAGCCGATGTACCCGTTGGCGACGAAGGTGAAGGAAATCAGGAGCAGCGCCACGCCGCCCAGGAGAGTGATCCGGTAGCGGCGGGTGGCGAAACGAAGGGCGGTGGTGAGCGGCCCTCGGACGAAGGTCTCCAACTGGGCCGACACCCACGTCCGCACCCGGTTCAGCGTGCGGAGGGCTCGGTTCGGCGTGCCCTCCCGCTCCTGGTCGGGGCGCGCCCCAGGAGCACTTCCTCCCTCGGACCTCTCTCGGTCGGGGCGCACCCCAAGAGTACTTCCTCCCTCGGGAGCAGCAGCACAATGATGACGATCGTCGGAATGTCCCCCAGGAATTTCCCGATCGTGCCGCCGATGAAGAGCAGCGGCGTGAAGGCCGCGACGGTCGTGAGGACCGCGAAAATGACCGGAATGCCCACGCGCTGCGCCCCCCGGATGGAGGCCTCCAGCGGGTCCCCCTTGTTCTCCTGCTCGGCGTAGACGTTCTCCCCCACTACGATGGCGTCGTCGACGACGATGCCGATGGAGAGAATGAAGCCGAAGAGGGAGAGCAGGTTGATGGACACGTCCAGGTACTGCATGACGATGAACGTGCCCGTGAACGACAGGAAGATGCCGACGGAGGTCCAGAACGCCAGCCGGGGCGCCAGGAAGAGCGTGAGTGTGAGAATGACGAGTAGAAGCCCCAGGATGCCGTTCTCGATCAGCAAGTTGAGCCGGTTGCGGAGGTTCTCGGCGTTGTTCTGCCAGACGGCCGCGTCCAGCCCCGCCGGCATCGACGGGCGAAGCTCCTCATCGAGATACTGTTTTACCGTTTCCTCGACGTTCAGCACCTGTTCCTCCCCGGTACGAAAGACGTTCAGGATCGCGGCGGGCTCGCCGTTGAAGCGGGTAATAAGGTCGGAGTTCTCGGCGAAGCCGTCCTCGATCTCCGTAATCTCGCCGAGACGCACTTTCGTGCCGTCACTTCGCGTGAGGGCGACGATGTCCTCGAAGTCCGTCTTCGTGTAGTTCTGTCCCTCAGTCCGAATGACGATTTCTTCCTCCTCCGTCTCCACGCTCCCGCCCGGCAGGTCGAGGCTCCCTTCGCGCACGATCCGCGACACCTGGGCAAGAGTCATCCCGTGTTTGCGCAGCGACTCGCGGGACACCTCCACGGAAATCTCGTAGTCCCGCACCCCGCCCACTCGGACGAAGGAGATTTGCGGGTTCTGCGTGAGGTCGTCTTTCACCCGCTGGGCGAGTTCCTTGAGCGTCCGCTCGCTTGCGTCGCCGTAGAGGGCAATCTGGAGCGCCTGCTGGCGGTTCGTGACTTCGGTGACGATGGGCTGCTCCGCCTCCTCCGGGAACGCGGTGATGCGATCCACCTCCGATTTGATGTCGGTGCGGGCCCGCGAGAGATCGGTGCCGCGCTTCAGTTCGGCGGTCACTACGCCGTTGTTCTCGGTGGCAGTGCCCAGGATGCGGTCGATCCCCTCCACCCCTTCGATCCGGTCCTCGATCCGGCGCACGATGGACTGCTCCACTTCTTCGGGGGAGCCGCCGGGATAGGTCACCTGGATCTGGACCGAGTCGAGGCTGAACTCGGGAAAAACCTCCTGCACGGTCGTAAAGGCCGCCGCGCCGCCCCCCAGCAGCAGGATCAGCATGAGAAGATTGGCCGCCACGCCGTTGCGGGCGAACCAGTCGATTGCTCTGTTCATCGGTGGAACGTTGGTACGTTATGCGTTGGAACCCTGGGGCGGAGCCGTCACTCCGGTGCATCCAGGTTGATCTGGTACTCGACGCCTCTCTCCTGGACACGGGAGGCATTGGGTTTTGAATTCAGGTATTGGATCAGTCGAAACAGCTGCCGGGACGCCTTGTCGGCGAGGTCGTACGTGACCTCAAACTCGGGATCCGATAGGTAGTCTTGGTCACTTGCGACGTATAGCTGTGCTCGCACCTCCCCGGCGGATGCTCGTGCGTGTCCGAGGTCGTCCACGAAGATGCTCTGCGTGCGGCGTTCGACGCCCTCGGCGATGTTGCTCATGATTGAGACCGCGGCCCGTTGAATCTGATCGCGCAGCCCGAAATCCTTCGAGAACGGTTCCTGGCGCGTGTGCTCGTAAACACGGTTCGTCAATTTGCGGGCCGTCCGCCAGACATCGAGGTCCTCGAAGCGCTCAATTGTGGCCATGGCGTTGGGATGTTTGGGCGTTAGAGCGTTTTTGCGTCGTACGTTGGAGCGCTGTAGGGCTGGAGGATGAGTCGGCAGGGAAGCTCAGTGGTCGCAACGTTCAACGTCCCAATGCTCTAGCGTGAAACGCGGATTTTCATGCTGTCGGTTTGAACGCGCAGGTCGGTCGTAATCACCCGGGCATCGGCGTCGAGCGTGGGCGCCAGGAAGGTGCGCTCCTCCACCGTCTGGATGGGCTCGACCGTGCGCTCGACCAGCATCGAGTCCCCAACCGCGGTCCATACCACCGGGGCCTGGTTCGCCTCGCGGGTATGCACCGCGCGGCGCGGCACCACGTGATAGGTTCCATTCCGACGGCCCTCGATATCGACCGTCGCGTAGGTCCCCACGGCCAGCGGCGGACGAGCCTGCTTGGGCGGCTGCTCGGTCCGCTGCGACACCACGGTTGGCGCCTGACTGTAGGGGTCCGGCACGCGCACAACCACGTCGACCGTCCGGGTCTGCTCGTTGATGGCCCCCTCGACCCGGTGCACGTGCCCCTCCCACGAGTACCTCCGGTCGCCGTACGAGCTCGTCACGGTGGCGGGGAGCCGCTCGTCGGACTGTGCCCCACTCGTCGCCCACAGGTTGCGGATAAGGGCGGCCTTCCGCGACGGCAGCGACACCACGATTTCTGCTTTCTCTGTCCCGTAAACGGTGGCGACGGGGGTGCTGGGCGCCACGTACGCCCCAAGGTCGGCCTGCTTCCGGCGCACCATGCCGTCGAATGGGACCCGAAGACGCGTGCGGGCGAGATTCGTCTTCGCATTTTCGAGAGCCGCCCGGGCACTCTCGAGATTGGACTGCGCCTGCGCCACCTGCGGCTCATTGAAGACGAGCCGGCCGAGCTCGGTGCTGTCGGGCTTCGGGGCCTCACCCGTTCGTTCCTGGACGCGCCGATATTCCTCTCGCGCCGCCCCGGCCTCCTGCTGGGCCTGGAGAAGCTGGACCTTCGCCTGCGCAACCTGTGCCTCCGCCTGCTGCACCGCGGTCCGGTAGTCGGACGGGTCGATGCGGGCCAGCGTGGCCCCGGCCTCGAACCGGCCGCCGCTCACGAGGGCGTCGGACACGTCCACGAGGCGCCCGCCCACCTCGGCCGTCAGCTGAATTTCCCGAACGGGCCGGACCGTCCCGGTGCCCCGTACGAGCAGGCTGCCCGAGCGTACGTCCACGGGCGTCGTCGACACCAATGGCGACTGAGGCGGCGGCTCGCTCGTCTCCGGCGCCGGGGCGAACACGGTGAGCAGAACCATGACGAGGCCCGCCCCGACGAGAATGCCGGCCCCGACGAGAGGCCACTTGTACGTACGGACGTCCATGAATCAAAGGAATCAATCAAAAGAGGTAGTGCCGACAGAACCTACTGTCCCGACTACTGAAAGAGACGGGGATCTTCGGGCGACTCCGCGTCCGTCCAGGCGCCCCCGAGCGCGCGGTGCAGCGCGAGGCGTGCATTCACGACGGCCAGCCGCACGTTCGCCAGTCGCGTCTGCGCCTGCACGAGGGTGCGCTCGGCGTCCAGGAGCGAGAGGACATCCCCAACGCCCCGATCGTAGCGCTCCCGCTGCGTCTGGAAGGCATCCTGAGCGGTTGCCACCTGCTGCTGCACCTCCCGGTACCGCTGCCGCTGCTTGTCGTAGGCCACCAGCGACGCCTTTACTTCCCGGAAGGCCGTCAGGACGGTTTGCTGGTAGCGGGCGGCCTGCTGCTCGTAGCGCGCCTCGGCGGCATTGAGGTTGGCCCGGAGCTGCCCCCCCTGAAACAGCGGGGCGGTCAACTGCGCCGCAAAGCTGGCGAAGCGCTGGTCGAGGTTGATGAGGCTGCTGAGTTCGCTGCTCTGGGTGCCGCCCTGGCCGGTAAGCGAAAGGCTCGGAAGCATCTCGGCCCGTGCCACGCCAATCTCCTGACGTGCCGCCTCCAGGCGCAGCGCCGCCGCGCGCACGTCCGGCCGCTGCATCAAGAGGTCCGACGGTAGGCCCGCGGGAACCGGGTCGAGGTCCACGGGAACGTCCAGCGAGTCCGGCAGGAACGCCCGTTCCTCCCCGGCAAAGCGACCGAGGAGCGTCCCGAGACGCCCCTGCGCCTCGTAGAGCCGGCTCTCCAATTCGGGCTGGTCTGCCCGGGTGGCCTGCAGGTTCTGCCGGACCCTGTAGAGCTGGAAGGAGGGGACGAGCCCTCGGGCGTAGCGGTCCTCCGTCACCGCCAGCCGCTGCTCAAGGAGATCAATGGTCCGCCGCCCGAGCCGCACCTGTCGCTGCAGGGCTGCGATCTGGGCGTAGGTCGAAATCGTCTGGTCGATGACCGAGAGGCGGGCCGTCTGCAGGTCGGCGGTCGTCGCAAAGTACTGACTGAGCGCCGCCTTGCGCTGGCTGCGCACGCGCCCCCAGAAGTCGATCTCGTACGAGAGGCCAAGTGTGGCCTGGTAGTCGGTGAATTCGAAGCGATCCGGGCCCTGTCCGCCGCCGAGGGCCCCACCAATCCCGGTGTTCGCGGGTTGATTCTGGTAGTTGCCCTGGGCGTTCGCCGTGGCGCCGGGAAAAAGCGGCGCCCGTGCTATCCGAAACTGTGCGGCCAACTCCTCCACGCGGGCCCGGGTCGATGCAAGTTCGAAGTTCGCGGCAAGCGCCGTGTCGACGAGGGTCGTGAGTGTCGTGTCGTCGAAGGCAGTCCACCACCGGGTGGCCTCGTAGGCGGCCGTGTCGGTGGCCGCCGCCGGAAGAGTGGTTTCCCCTGGGACGGGCTCAAACCGATCGGGCATCTCCTGCTCGGCCTCCGGCGTCCGCATCGTCGGCGTCAGCGAACATCCGGCGATGAGGAGCAGGGCCGATAGAAGGAAGGTGGGCGTTGGACGAACGGTCTCCATTTATTGGAACGCTAACCGTTTGGACGTTGGACGTTTATCTAGGGGCCAGGCCGCAGTAGATGAGCTCAAACAGGTGCTCCTTTCGGTCCTCCACGAAGCCCTCCCAGTCGTCCCCGGCGGTGGGGTGCATAACTTCGACGGTCGGACGCGCCACGAAAAAGAAGAGGCACGTCGAAACAACCGAGAGAACCGTCTGGTGGGGATCGACGGGCCGAATCTCGTCCGCCGCCGACGCAGCCTCGATCGTGTCGACCAGTATTTTCGGAGGCGCGCCTCCCCGTTTCTTCGCCCTCCGGAGGTGGTCACCGAGCAGATGCCCCCCCGCCAGATTTTCTTGCACCATGAGCCGCATCGCCGCCTCGTCGGAGCGTACGAACTCGACGTATCCGTCGATGAAGACACGAAGGGTTTCTTTGAAGGTCGGCGCCTCCTTAAGCGACTCGCCGAACGACGCCATGAACCGACGCATCGTGTACCCGAAGACCTCTTCGTACAGCGTGGCCTTATCCCGGAAGTAGTAGTGCAGCATCGCCTTGTTGATGTCGGCGGCGTCGGCGATGGATTGCATCCGGGCCCCGTGCCGTCCCTCCCGGGCAAACACCTGAAGGGCCGCGTCGAAGATCGCCCGCTCCGTGTCGGAGTAGGCACTGGACGGATCGGCGGAGTTGGACATGTAGGGTAACGATTGATTACGAGATACGTCCTTCCCAACAGGTTGCCAACCATTCCGTTCAACCAAATGGTTAAAAAGGTGTAATGTGGACCGGGGTTGTGGAAAAAGAGCAGACGAAGACTCGTCCTGGGACCCTGGGGCATGACGTGACCTTAGGACCCCCGCCCCATTTCCCTCCCACACTGCATTCCACCCGACCGAACGCCTTCCCGTCCCAGCCCGAACGATCAGCACACGGAGTCCCGGTAGCAGGCCCGAGACAACTTCCGTGCACACGGGCTCGATCCAGTGCAGCGTTTTGACCGGCAATCCGCCGTCTACTCCTCGTCCGCCAGGTCCTCCCCGAACGTCTGCATAACCCGGGTGGCAAGTTCCGTCGACCGTTCGATCTCCGTTTCCGTCGATCCGGTGTCGCCTGTGGCCTCGCGTCGACGCCCGAAGAGGAATGGATTCGTCGTGTCGGTGCGATCCTCCACTCGCTGCAGGTGATGCTTCAACCCCTTGTTCAAGGTGTCCGGGAGCGACACCGTTCGTGTATTTCGCTCTGCGCCACCGGGCAGCGTCACAGATCGCTCATCCACGTCGACATCCTCAAAGCGAAGTTGTAACGCCTCGGTCAGACGCACGTCGCAGCGCAGCAGCATCTTGGCGAAGAGACTCTGGGTGGACCGCGGCACGTCGGAGGAACGATCCGTCTCGCTCGTTTCTCCCTCCTTTCGCTTCTTGTGCACGTCGGTAATGTAGAACATGATGCCGTCCAGCGCGCGGTTCCGCTCGGGGGCGGACACTTTCGGGTGCTTGTCCAGGAAGTCCATGAAGTCCGATACACTACTCATCCACAACCAGGGGACGCCCGTCTCCCGACAGTATCGACGGAAGCACACGGTCCACACGCCGTAGGTCTGTGCCAGCTTATGATCAATGTGGTGCTTCGGGGCGGCCCTACGGATGGCGTCGAGGATGTCGAGCTCGTCCTCGTCGAGCGCGACGGTGTCTTTGTCGGGGGCATCCTCTCGGGGACCAGGCATGAGTTGAGCGGGTCGAAACGGAACAGATGTGCGATCGCCAGGAGATCCGAGTACAAGCTCGGCCGGCGGACCGACACGGGGAAGAGGAGCAACATCGATCCGCCAATGCTGTGTTTTCGTTATCTATCTCATATGAGGTTCTGCTGGCCAGGATTCGCGTCTTCTCTCAGAGGGTGCACTACAGCGGAGACACGGAGCTGCAAACGAAGATGACGTTGCGGCGTCGGCGGTTCAGCCACCCGGACAGCTTGCGGGCCAGGAGCCGCGGCGTAAACCGACGGGACAGCACCCGACCGATGCCGGAGGAGGCGCTGGTGACGAGAATGGTTTCGGGAGCGGGCATGTGCAGAGAAGCACGGAGCAGAGCTGGCGTGTTGACTCCGTACCGAAGGCCACGACGTTGGATCCTCAATCCCGGCAGCTGCACGATGAAGCCACGAGCGAGATCGGAGCGCTGGATTTTGAGAGTGAGCCCGGGAACGGACCGCACTGTCCCCTTCGCCTTCTCGCCCGTTCACTCCGCCCCCCCTTCTCGAAGCAGATGGGAGCGTCCGCTTCTCCACCGACACTCCCAATCGAACAGGAGCGAAACACCACCCACCTCCTCCCGTCGGACAGGCGCAGTTCGTTCTGTCTTTTTGGTACCGATCCTTTTCCTCCCCAATGGCCGATCACCAGCAGTGGGACACGCCCCCCGAGATGCAAATCGACACGGACGCCGTCTACGAGGCAACCATCGAGACGAGCAAGGGCACCATCGAAACTGAGCTCTACCCCGAGCACGCCCCCCGCACCGTCAACAACTTCGCGTTCCTCGCCGACGAGGGCTTCTACGACGAGATTCCCTTCCATCGCGTCATTGAGGGCTTCATGGTGCAGGGCGGCGCCCCTACGGGTACCGGACGCGGCGGGCCCGGCTACCAGTTCGACGACGAGATCGACGGCAACCCCCTGACCCACGACACCGGCGTCCTCTCAATGGCCAACGCGGGCCCCGACACGAACGGGAGTCAATTCTTCATCACCCGCGCTCCGCAGTCGCACCTCGACGGCGACCACACCGTCTTCGGGGACGTCATCGAGGGGTCGAGAATCGGGGAGCCACGTCGAAACTGATAAAACGCCTCGCATCCATGAATGCCCGTGTCGCCCTCGTGATCATGGTGGGACTCACCGTGATCGTCGCCCTCGTGCGGTTTTTTGAGCAGAACTGGGTCCTCGGCACAACGGCCGCGATGGTCGTGGTGG
The DNA here is from genome assembly GCA_003023365.1 of Bacteroidetes bacterium QH_7_62_13. Lineage (GTDB taxonomy): Bacteria > Bacteroidota > Rhodothermia > Rhodothermales > Salinibacteraceae > Salinibacter. Next base: position 16,076 of record PXTG01000010.1, read on the forward strand.
GCACCGGCTTCGTGGGGGCAAGCATGTACCTGTCCGAGGCAGAAGAGGTCTCCGCTCGTCTCGAACAGAGCGTCTCTAAGCTCCGGGCAATCGGGCTCATCGTCATCGGGCTGGGGACGCTGTTTGGAGCAATGATGTTGCTCCTGTAGCCCGTCGTCCGAAGAGGCCTGCCCACGTCCAGGTGTCGAGACGCCGTGACGGTGAGAGGAAGGGGCATCGGTCGCGAGAACGCACGATACCGAACGGGTCACCGTGGTCAACAACTATTACACGCTCCGTGCCCTCGTCGGTGAGTGGCAACCGGATCTGGTGGGCTGTACAGTGCTGGACATTTTCTCCCAGAACAAGAACGAGCTCACCGTGGCACTGGGGGGGAATGCAGAGCAGGACTGGATGGTGCGCGGCTCGGTACAGCGGCCCGCCCTCCACCTCTTCCGGGTCGAGGGCTACAGCAAGGCCCGCCGCAACGTCGCCACGCTCCTCACCGGCGCCATCGACCGGACGGTGACCGACGTGCGTATCGCCGATCGGGATCGCCTCGTCACCCTCGCCCTGGACGATGGATCGTCCATTTTATGGCAGCTCTTCGGGGCTCGGGCCAACGCGTTCCACGTCGGGCCCGACGGCACGATCGTGGAGGCGTTTCAAAACGACGATGACCTCGCCGGGACCGAGGCCCCCACTCCCCATCCAGCCCCGATGCCCGACTCCTACATCGATTTTGAGGACCGCTGGACGACCGATCGCAACAAGACACGCCAGGCCGTGCAGTCGGCCGTCCCCCTGTTCGGGCGTACACTGGCACGGGAGACCTTGCACCGGGCCAGCGTCGAGACCGACGCCCCGGCGGACTGCACCGAGCCGGAGCGCCGCGCCCTCTTCGACGCCGCGATGACCGTGTGCGACGCCTTAGAGAGCCCGTCGCCGGTCATCTACGGCGACGGTCAGTTTCCGGACGCCTTCTCTCTGATCCCACTGCGGCACCGGCCCGACGCGCCCGCCGAACGCTACGACACGGTTGACGAGGCCGTGGCGACCTTCGTACGGCGGACCCTCGCCGAGCGGCACTTCCATCGCCTCTACGACCCGCTAGAGAACGCCCTCGAATCGGCCGTCGAGCACGAGCGGCGCAGCGCCGAACGGATGGAGGAGGAACTCAGCAGCGAAAGCCGGGCCGGGCGCTACGAGCGATGGGGCCACCTGCTCATGGCCCAGCAGGACCAGGTGCCGGCGGGGGCCGAGGACGTCGACCTTCCAAACCTGTTTGCGGACGGCACCCCAACGACCATTCCCCTCGACCCCGCCAAGTCCGCCGTCGAGAACGCCCAGCATTATTACCAGCGGGCCCGACGGACGCGCCGCTCGCGGGAGGAGGCCGAACAGCGCCTCGACGAGACCCGAAAACGGGCCGAGCAGGCCGAACGTCTCCTGAACGAGCTGCGTGAGATCAACACCCTCGACGGCATCAAGCAGTTTCGGTCGGAGCGGGAGGCCGACCTGGCCCCCTTCGTGGAGCGGGAGGACGCGGACGTGGACCGCTTCCCCTACCGTCGGTTCGACCTCGGCGACGGCTTCGAGGTGTGGGTGGGCCGCAACGCGCGGCAGAACCACGAGCTCACGTTTCACGCCGCGCAGAAGTATGACCTGTGGCTGCACGCCCGCCAGGTGCCGGGTGCCCACACGATCCTCCATCTTCCGAACCGCGACGCCGAGCCGGGCTCGCCCCGCATTCACGTCGCCGCGGCCATCGCTGCCTACTTCAGTAAGGCACGCAGAAGCGGGCTGGCCCCAGTCATGGTGACTGAGCGCAAGTACGTGACGAGCCCCACCGGCGCCGACCCCGGCGTGGTGCGGGTGGACCGGGAAGACGTGGTGATGGTGGAGCCGGGCCTCCCCGAGTAGACGAGGTAATTCCCCATCTGACTAAGTTTCCATAGAAGTGAGGTCTGCTTCAGAAAGAGCCATGACCTCATCCCCGTCTATCCATTCCTTGCGCTTCCCGGTCTTTCTGCAGCGGTCTAACGTCTCTCGCGAAACGATTCGCCGGAAAGGGAAGGTTTCGGTGGAAGGAATTTAGAAAGATAGACGAACACGGAATTTCAGATTCGTGATCGAGTTCCTCCCGTTCAGGAACCAGCGGCGCCGGGTGTTGGCATAACAAGTGATCGTCAACAAATCGACGCGCACAGCCATGCCGACGACTCGTACCAAGAAACGAACCGCACCCGAGATCATTCGGAACCGACTCGGCGACCGACTGAGCGGCCTCTATGTCGTCCCTCGCGATCCCGTTTCTGGGGAACGATACGAGCCATTTGGTCTCGTGGCCGTCGTCGAGATGGACCTGGAGGAGGCCTACCGGGTGGGCTCGGAACTGAGCACCGAGCTGATCGAGAACGGTGTGGACGTGCCGTTCACGGCGGAGCCGAAAGAGGAAGTGTTACTTCCCGCTGAAGGGGGGGAGATATGAGCCTCGACACCACGGACGGATATCTCGCCTCCGCGCAGTCTCATCTTCAGGCTGCGCGGTTTTGTTTTGAGCACGATCGGAACGGACTGGCAGGCTCCGAGGCATACTTTTCTATGCTCGCCTCCGTGAATGCGTGAATGCCCTACTCCTCACCCGAGATCGTCCTGCGAGAGACTCCCACAGCGGCGTACTCAACGCCGTGTATCTTCTCTTCGTCGACGAACTCGGGATCCTAGAGAAGGAGGCCCACTCGGTGATGACCAACGCCAGGAACTGGCGGCGGAGGTGGCACTACGAGAGCCGGGAGCCGTCCCAGCCTCTCGTCGAGCGCTTCGTGTCCCTGGCAGAGCACGTCCACGAACTCGCGGTAAATTCGGCGTAGAACACTGGCTTCGGCCTTCCCCTACAGGGTCCGTCCGTTTTCCCCGTTGTCGGTCGAGGACGCGCGCGTTCCAGATCGCGCCCTCGTGAGGGGCCGTGACCATGCCGATCCGCGTGTGGCCCTGGTCGAGCAGGTGCTCGGTCGCCCGGGTCGTCGCGAGATGCGACAGCGGGGTCGAGACCGCGATCATTTGCGAAAGCCGGTGAAGCCAGCCGCGAAGCTGGGTCGGAGTGCTGGGCATCGTTGGTTTTTGGGTTGGATGAAAAGAGTCCCACCCCCCGGTCCAGGGTCGTCCCCAAACCCGCTGTAAGGACTTTCTACCGGTACGCTTCACAATCATCCAGTCATCGTGCTTTCACCGAAAGCGCTGCCGGTCTATAATTCTTACGCGGTAAAACAAATGAAACGACCAGCAATTAC
>PXTG01000011.1 GCA_003023365.1 Bacteroidetes bacterium QH_7_62_13
CCTCCGCCATGGCGGACACGATTCCCAGAGGCATCGGACCGTCTACATCAGAACAGATACCGACCGGCGATTCCGGCGGACGCGAGGGAACGGACACTGAGGAAGTCCCCCGGTCCCGCGGCCAGATCAGCGCACCACCGATCCATTCTCGGCGTCCGCCGTCACCGGCGCGAACGTTCCGTCGGGCTCCTCCGCCATAAGGACCATGCCCTCACTCTGAAGCCCAAACATCTCCTTCGGCGCCATATTGGCCACGACCACCACCTGGAGTCCCTCCACCTCCCCGGGCGCCATCTGCTCCGCCACCCCAGCCAGAATCTGGCGGTCCTCGAAGCCGAGGTCAATCTCCAGGCGCAGAAGCGTATCGGCGTCGGGTACCGGCTCGGCGGTCGTCACCGTGCCGACGCGGAGATCCAGGTCCATGAAGTCGTCAAATTCGATGTTCTCTTTCAGGTCGTCGTAGTCCATGTCGGTGTCGGTTGAATCAGAATCCTGTTCGGCGGCCCGCTCGCGAAGCTTCTCGATCTGGGCCTCAATGACGTCGTCGTCAATCTTCTCGAAGAGAATCTCCGGCTCATTGAGCGTGTGTCCCTCCTCCAGAATCGGCGCCGCGGCATCGTCCCACCCAATTGCGTCATTCGGATCGTCGTCGGGCGTGCTCGAGCGCACGTTCGAGAGTCGGAGCATGTTCTGCAGGCGTTGCGCGGCGTCGGGGAGGACCGGTTCCATGAGGATGGAGAGCGCGGCGCAGACCTGTAGGCTCACGTGGATCGTGTTAGCGCACGCCGTCGGGTCGCTCTCCCGAGTGTGCCAGGGCTCGGTGTCGTTGAAGTACTTGTTTCCGATCCGCGCCAACTCCATCGTCTCGGCCACCGCCTCCCGCATGCGATACGCCTCGTAGGCCTGCCCCACCGTGTCGGGCGTCTCGGCAATCGCGTCGAGAACCGCCTGGTCCGCATCGGACGGATTCTCCAGCGGGGGGACCGTCCCGTCGAAGGTGCTGTGAGCAAAGGTGAGGGTGCGATTGACAAAGTTACCCAGCACGTCGGCCAGTTCGCCGTTTACGTGCTGCTGGAACGCCTCCCAGCTAAAGTCGGCGTCCTTGGTCTCCGGCAGGGTGGTGGCCAGGGCGTACCGGAGCAAGTCGGGCCCACGCTCGTCTCCGAAGTCGTCCAGGTACTCGTGGAGCCACACCGCCCAGCCGCGACTCGTGGAGAGCTTCTGGCCTTCTAGATTCAAAAACTCGTTGGCCGGCACGTTGTCGGGCAACACAAAGTCGCCGTGCTCCATGAGCATCCCCGGAAACGTGAGGCAGTGGAAGACGATGTTGTCCTTGCCGATAAAGTGGACGAGCTCCGTCTCGTCGTCCTGCCAGTACGCCTTCCATTTGGTCGGGGCATTCTCCTGGGAGGCCCACTCTTTGGTGAAGGAGATGTAGCCGATCGGGGCGTCGAACCAGACGTAAATGACCTTCCCCTCGGCGTCGAGCCCGTGACGCTCAGCCACGTCGGCGGGGACGGGGACCCCCCACGGCACATCCCGGGTGATGGCCCGGTCCTTCAGCTCATCGTCAAACCAGCTTTTGATCTGACCGAGGACGTTGTTCTTCCCCTCCGGATGCGAGTCAATCCATTCTTCCAGCTTGGGCTGCATTTCTTCGAGCGGGAGGTACCAGTGGGTCGTTTCCTTTAGCTCCGGCGTCGCGTCGGTGAGGGTACTCCGCGGCTGTTCCAGCTCCGTCGGACTGAGCGTCGACCCGCATTGTTCGCACTGGTCCCCGTAGGCTTCGTCGAACCCGCAGACGGGGCACGTGCCCACGACGAACCGATCGGCCAAAAACATCTCCGCTTCGGGGTCATAGAGCTGCTCTTCCGTTTTCAGATTGAATACGTCCTTCTCGTCGAGAACGCGGAAGAAATCTTGCGCGGTCTCCGCATGCAGGGCACTGGTGGTTCGGCCGTAATAGTCGAAGCTCATCCCGAACCGCTCGAAGTTCTCTCGGATCTGGGCGTGATACGTGTCGATAATTTCTTCCGGCGACCGGTCCTCCCGGATGGCGCGCATGAGTATGGCCACGCCCATTTCGTCCGACCCACAAATGTAGGCAACATCCCGGCCTTTGAGCCGCTGATACCGAACGAACAGGTCGGCCGGCAAATACGCCCCCGCAAGGTGACCAATGTGGATCGGGCCGTTGGCGTACGGCAGGGCGGAGGTGACGAGCAGACGATCTGACGATGTGGTGTCTTCCATTCGAAGCAGAACTGCCTAGGATGAACAATCGCGTGGTCTTCCGGAGACCCGGTGTGTGATCGAGCAACGGCCTCCCCAATCCCGAAAAGACTCGTCGATGGGAGTCAGGTCCTCACTTCCGGAATCAATTGAAGCTCACTCCATCGAGGGGATCTCCCTCCTTTTTTCGAAGGGCCTCTTCGGCGAACCAGGCCTCGTCGACCTCCTCCGTCGTATCCGGCAGGTCTTCGTGGGGCTTTTCGTACCCGTCGATGTCTTTCAGCCAGACGAGCGTCTTTTCGCGCATGGTCCCGTCCCGGGCCTCGAACTCAACGTTTTGCTCCCGGGCCGCGCAGGTTCCCTCGGCTTCCCCGTAAACACCTCCGAGCTTCGGATGGCGCAGGAGGATCCGGACTCGCTCCCGGTAGTCAAAACGACTGTCCTCGAAATCGGCCTCGCTGTACGTTGGCACGGTTCGTGGTTATTCTTCGTGGAGAAGGTTCGTCGAGACGATCGACGTGACTACGAAAGACTGTGAGAGTATAAGAACCAGCGGACCCATATGCGTGTTCGTTTCTCTTGAGCCCATTGTGAAAACAACCTTCCTTTTTCTGCGGATTCACAAACGGCATGTCTGATCCTCCCTTCCCTCCTCGCACCGCCTCAATAGAGCGCACCACCCAGGAGACCGACGTCGCCGTCGATGTGTCGCTGGACGGAGACGGGACCTACGACGTCGACACGGGTGTCGGGTTTTTCGATCACATGCTCGACCTCTTCGCCAAGCACGGCGGCCTGAACCTCACGGTGCGATGCGACGGCGACCGGCACGTCGACGACCACCACACCGTCGAGGACGTGGCCATTTCGCTCGGGCAGGCGGTCCACGAGGCACTGGGCGACAAATCCCACATTGCCCGATACGGTCACGCCTACGTGCCGATGGACGAGGCCCTGGCCCGGGCCGTCATTGACCTGTCCGGCCGGGCGTACTCCCGACTCGATGCCGAGTTTGGGCGCAGCACTGTTGGCGATTTTTCGACCGAGCTGGTGCCCCACATCTGGCGCTCGTTCGCCCAGCACGCCCGTTGCAACGTGCACCTCACCGTGCTCCACGGTCAGAACGCGCACCATAAGATCGAGGCCCTCTTCAAGGCCGCCGCGCGGGCCCTCCAGTCGGCGGTTCGCCGGAGCCGCAAACACGACGAGGTCGCCTCGACCAAAGGCACCCTCTCCTGAAAACGACGGTCGATAGTAGACGCAACTGATCGCCGCCGTGTCGTCGCTGGAAGAGCACGGCCTCCGCACCATGCTGATCAACGCCGTGGGCACCGCGACCCACCCCTCCGAAGAGCTGAATGAGGTATAGCTCCACCAAGCATCCTGCCCCTCCCTTTTCCCCACGCACTCGTCTCATGGTTACGGTCATCGACTACGATATCGGAAACCTCCGCTCCATCGAAAAGGCGCTCCACCGGGTCGGGGCGGAGGTACGACGGACGGACGACCCGCAGGCCGTGCGTGACGCCGAGCGCCTCGTCCTACCCGGCGTTGGGGCCTTCGGCGCTTGTATCGACGAAATCCGCCGCCGCGACCTCGAAGCCCCCATTCTCGACGCCATCGAGGCCGGCACGCCGTTCCTGGGCGTCTGCGTGGGGATGCAACTGCTCTTCGAGTCCGGCCACGAGAAGGGAGTGCACGAGGGCCTGGGCGTGCTGCCGGGCCGCGTGGAGCACTTCCACGACGCCGCCGACGGAGAAGCGGAGGACCTCGTGGTCCCTCACATGGGCTGGAATGATCTCCAGCCCACCCGTGACCACCCCCTGCTCGACGGCATGGACGATCCCGCCTACGTCTACTTCGTCCACTCCTACCACGCCGTGGCGGAGGAGCCGGACGACGTGCTCGCCACCACCACCTACGGCCACGACGTTCCCGCGGTCGTACAGCGCGGAAATGTGCACGGGGTCCAATTTCACCCCGAGAAATCACAGGCCGCCGGGCTTCGCCTGCTAGAAAACTTCGCTACGCGTCCCCGGCCGACGATCTCGGCCGCCTAGCATGCCCTATTGCCTTCTCACTTCCAGTTGTAGACTACACTGATTCCGAATCGAGCCCCCTTTCCTGTTTTGGCGCCCACGGAAAAAGAGATTGGGACGTGGATCTTCAATCGACGGTCGCCGGACAGAGGGAGGGAGAGTCCCGGTCCCACCTCGGCCCGAACCCGGTCGGACTCCCGAAACGGCCGCCACTGTAGCTCGGTGGCCGCCACGATGGGCGGATCCCAAGATGTGAGGGACCGTAGCAGCGGAGCAACGGCCCATTGGTGCCCAATGACCGCCTCAAAATCGGCGTCCGTTGTCACGCGATTCCCCCTCCACGCCATTCCCCTCTTCTTCTGTTCGATTTCGAGTCGGGCCCCGACACCGAGGTAGGGGTGCACGCGTTCATCGGATGCCCCGAGGGTTCGAAATCGGTGCTCCAAGCGCGCCCCCAAGATCCTCCACTCATCGGCCTCATAGGTCGCACGAAGGGCCGAAAACGGCTGCGTGTACGGTGCGGCGAAGACGGCAAAGAGGCGCCCAAAGATGCAGGCCGACCGGGACTCTCGACACTCGGTATCCGACGTGTCCGGGACGGCCTGCGCGAACGCAGTCCCAGGTTGAAATGGTAATAGCAAAAAAACAACCAGGACGACGATAATTCGGTGCCTGCGAGAACCTTTCTGCATCGGAAATGAGTTGGGGATTTGCTCGCCTACTTCGGTCATCAGTAGGTCGCGGATTCCACAGAGATCGTCACACCGGGATCCGTTGGTCTTCGGAACCGAGATCCAGAACTTTCTCCCAATCGACGTTTTTCCCGCCTGCACCTATTGCCCCACGCCCTCGGGATCATGCCGCTCCTCATTCCTGCTATCGATCTTCGCGACGGTCGCTGCGTCCAGCTTCGTCAAGGCGATTACGACGAAGAAACCGTTTACTTCGACGACCCGGTGAAGATGGCCAAGCTCTGGCGTGTCCAAAACGCCCGAACGCTCCACGTGGTGGATCTCGACGCAGCCCGAGGGGAGGGCGACCACAATCGCCCCGTCATCCGCGACATCTGCGACACACTGGACATCCCGGTCCAACTGGGCGGGGGTATCCGGTCCTTGGAGCAGATTGAGGCGGCGCTGGAGATGGGCGTGTACCGCGTCATCCTGGGAACCGCCGCCGTGAAAAACCCGGACCTGATCGAAGCCGCCATCGAACAATTCTCAAGCCACCGAATCGTCGTGGGCATCGACGCCCGCGACGGCGAGGTGCGCGTGCAGGGATGGACGGAGGGGGCCGGCCTCGACGCTGTTAACTTTGCCCGGGAAATGGAGGCCCGAGGCGTACGGCGCATCGTCTACACCGACATCAGCCGTGATGGGACCATGAGCGGGCCCAACATCGAGGCGTACCGGACCATGGGCAGTGCCCTCTCGGAGACGCGCATCACCGCTTCCGGCGGCGTTGGGGAGTACGAAGACCTACTCTCCATCCAGACCTTGCAGCCCTACGGGGTCGACTCGGTAATCGTGGGCACGGCCCTCTACGAAAATCGCTTCCCCTGCCAGCAATTCTGGGCCTGGCACGAGAAGGACGAGATCGACCTCGACACCTACTCCAGCGCCCCCCTCCGCCCGGAATCCTCGGAGAAGTAACCGGCTCCCACCCGTTTTTCTTTCTCAATCCGCTGCAGGCGTATGTCACTCGCCAACCGAATCATTCCGTGCCTCGACGTCGACGAAGGGCGCGTCGTGAAGGGCATCAACTTCGTCGACATTCGTGACGCCGGGGACCCGGTCGAGCAGGCCCGCACCTACGATGCCGCCGGGGCCGACGAACTCGTCTTCCTCGATATCACGGCGACCCACGAGGGGCGGGACATCATGCACGAGGTTGTGCGCCGAACCGCCGACGAAGTGTTCATTCCCCTTACGGTGGGCGGCGGTCTTCGCTCCGTCGAGGACATGCGTTCGATGCTCCAGGCCGGGGCCGACAAGGTAGCGATCAATTCCGCCGCCGTGAAAGATCCGAGCCTTGTCACGCGCGGCGCGGAGGCCTTCGGCAACCAGTGCATTGTCGTGGCTATCGACGCGAAGCGCGTGAGTGAGGATGCGCCCGAATGGGAGGTCTTCGTGCACGGTGGCCGAAAGGGAACGGGGATTGACGCCGTGGACTGGGCCGTTGAGGCGGAAGAGCGCGGGGCCGGTGAGATTCTTCTCACGTCGATGGACCGGGACGGAACGAAAGACGGCTACGACCTCGAACTCCTTCAATCTATCACCGATCGGGTGCGCATTCCAGTGATCGCCTCCGGGGGGGCCGGCACGCTGGAGCACCTCCGAGATGGGATCGTGAAAGGAGGCGCTAGCGCCGTGCTAGCCGCCTCCATTTTCCACTTCGGCGAATACACCGTGGAAGAGGCGAAGGCCTACCTCCGGGCGTCCGACTACGACAGGGTGGTCCTCGAGGAGCGCCTCGTCGGCGAGGAGTTCACCGTACAGGCGTTCGTGGCCAACGGCGACGTCCGGGTCACCCCTTCCGTTCAGGACCACAAGCGGGCCTACGAGGACGACGAGGGGCCGAACACCGGGGGGATGGGGAGCTACAGCGACTCGACCGCTAACCTCCCCTTTCTGGACGAGGTCGACTACGAAGCGGCGGTCGACATCCTCGAGGCGACCGTCGACGCCCTCGACGACTACACCGGCGTGCTCTACGGGCAGTTCATGGTGACGGCCGACGGCGTCTCGGTCGTGGAGTTCAATGCCCGCTTCGGCGATCCCGAGGCGATGAACACTCTCCCGGGTATGAAGACACCGTTGCTGGAGGTGCTCGTGGCTGCCCGCGACGGCGAGTCACTGCCGCAGGTGTCCTTCGCCGAACAGGCAACCGTCTGTAAGTACGCCGTTCCGGCGGGCTATCCGATCGACCCCGAACCCGGCACGCGGATTGAAATCGACGACCGGGCGAGCGACGACGCATTGGTGTTCTATGCCAGCGTCGAGAGCCGCGACGACCGGCTCTATACCACGACGTCTCGAGCCTTTGCCGTCGTCGGCATCGGGGACACGATCGCGGGCGCCGAGGCCAGTGCCGAGGACACATTGGCGGCCATCGACACGACGGGCCTCCGTGTCCGAAACGATATCGGGACGAGGGCCCAAATCGAGTCACGCGTCGATCACATGAACGAACTGAGGGGGTCTCCGTGACCAGTCCACGTGAGAAATGCGGTGTCGTGGGCGTCGCGCTCGAGAACGGCCCGGCCGCCCGGCCGCTGTACTTCGGCATGTTTTCGCTACAGCACCGCGGCCAGGAGTCCGCGGGGATCGTAACCCCCGACGGGTTTCAGCAGCATGACCACGTCGGGATGGGGTTGGTCGGGGATGTCTTCGAAGAGGCCGACCTCG
>PXTG01000012.1:0-7672 GCA_003023365.1 Bacteroidetes bacterium QH_7_62_13
TCTCATTCACCCCGAAGCGACCCGTAACCTCAACATTTATTGCGAAGTTTCGTACCAGGTCGTACTCGATGCCGGCACCGAGAGGTACGACACCGCGCTCGGTATCTCCCGTTAAATAATACCCGTAACCGGCGGTCAGGTAAGGATTAACTGGGGTGCTGTCACCAAGGTAGTGAATTTGTGCAGCACCCTCAATCGTGTAAAGATCTTGAATGGTTGTGCCCACCCGGAAACGGAAATAATCCGTAGACTCAAACTGGACCCCTCCCGTAAAAGAGGGATTGGTACCCGAAATGGGGCTTCCAATAGCCTGGGATGCGTGATGTGCCCCGCCTTGGACATACAGGCGCTGCGAGTGCCCCTCAGTAGCCCCAAAGAGGAGGCCGCAAAGAATTAACAAGATGGGAAGACGTACCGACAGCCTGACGACTCTCATTTTAAACTATGGTTAGTGAACGACATCTAGTTGAAGTAAGGGGATCATCCTTATCTCACACCAAATCGGTACCCGATATTGACGAATGACACAAAGTCTGGCACGCCATTTGATTCAAAACCCTTGTAGCCGTCCAGGAGATCAGTAGAGGCTACTCGAGTGCCAATACGGAAGCTATCCATGATCATAATGCCTGCCTTGAATGACCCGATAACCCTCGTCCCTTTCTGCTGGACGTTCTCCTCAAAGCTTTCGGTATTTCTCACGGCTGGTATCCCGTTGTAAGAAGGGGAAAGGACCAAGTTGGGCCCTCCCCCTATGAATACACGGAGGAACCCTTGCTTTATGTATGGAAGCTCATAGTCGGCGTAAAAGTCAAGCGTAATCGAGTTTGCCTCAAAACCGAGCCCATTCGGGTCTTTGCCCACGATACGGTTGTACCCTAGATCTAGTCCTAAGCCGTATTGCTCGAACGCTCCGAAACGATGATCGACGCCAATCCGAGCAGCTAGGTTGCCATTGCCAGCAACGTACTTCAAGACATTCCGGTTGGGGTTTCGACTGAAGTCCCCTTGATAGATAGCTAGACCGATTGCGGCTGTAACTCCATCGACAAAAGAGTCATCCTGAATCTGATCTGGGACTCTATTCTCTTCACCCCTTTGTTGTTGACTCGGTTGCTCGGGGGGTCCCTGAGCAAAACCTTGCCCCGCTCCAGAAATACCGATGAAGAGACCGATCAAAAGTAGCCTCGTGGCACGCGAAGAAATGGTAACCATGAGCCCCAGCTGATGTTTGCCGATGGAAACGAGTGTTTCGATGAGAAGCGTGAATCTCAATTCCAAGCTAGGGACTAGCCCGAAGAGTCACAACCACTGATTTCTTCGAGAAGCGCCCCTTTCATCTCAGGTGGGAGATGAGAAAGAATTCGGTGCGGTGGCTATAGTTTATTATCCCTTCATTTAAGAGTCAACGCCGAAGGAAGTTTCGAGAACATGGATAGATTTAACCGAGACTAAAATTGATTCACCCATTCCACCAATCTCGGTCCAAGGACCGATACTGGATCGCTTCTGAAACGTGCTCCGGACGGACCCTTTCCGCCCCCTCAAGGTCGGCAACCGTACGCGCCACTTTTAAAATGCGGGTATATCCCCGAGCACTAAGGCCGAGCCGGTCCGAGGCCGTTCGAAGGAGGTTCGTACCGGCCTCGTCAAGGTCACAGTGAACCTGTACTCCCTGAGCCCCCATTTGTGCATTACAGTGCGTGGTTTCCGCTTCTGCGAATCGCTCTTCCTGGCGTGATCGAGCAGCCACCACGCGTTCCCGAACAGTTGCCGACGACTCACCTCCCCGCTTCGCACTCATCTCCTCAAAGTCTACGGGGGCCACCTCAACATGTAGATCGATTCGATCCATTAAGGGCCCACTAATTTTTCCTAAATAACGCTGAACTTGGGACGGCGTGCACACACATTCACGCTTAGGGTCGTTCAGGTGACCGCACGGACAGGGGTTCATTGATGCAATCAGCATAAACCGCGCGGGGTAGGTCACGGTAGACTGAGCCCGGCTGATCGTTATCTGTCCCTCTTCCATCGGCTGTCGCAGCACCTCTAAGACCCGACGTTGGAACTCGGGGAGTTCGTCGAGAAAGAGAACGCCGTTGTGGGCCAGTGAGATTTCTCCCGGTGACGGGTGCGTTCCTCCTCCACACAATCCAGCATCCGAAATAGTGTGGTGTGGTGCCCGAAACGGACGAGTAGCCAGGAGACCGTGTTCACTTTGCAATTCACCACTGACTGAATGAATTTTGGTCGTCTCCAACGCCTCGTCCGACGACAAAGGGGGAAGAATCGTAGGGACCCTACGGGCTAGCATGGTCTTCCCTGAACCCGGTGGGCCCACCATCAGCGCATTGTGACCACCCGCCGCGGCAACCTCGAGAGCCCGTTTTACATTTTCCTGTCCTCGCACATCGCTAAGGTCACGGGAGTACTGTCCAGCTCGTTCGTAGATTGCGTCCAGGTCGGTTGTGTGCGGAGAGGGGGCCGAGGTCCCGGTTGGCTCCTCCAGAATGTCGAAAGCCTGTGTGATCGTTTCAACCGGGTACACCGTGAGCCCCTCCACAACGGCTGCTTCCGGCGCGTTCTCGGCGGGCACGAGCACACCTTCACATCCTTCTTCCCGTGCTTTCATCGCCATCGGAAGCACCCCATTCACGGGACGAACCGTCCCGTCGAGCGCCAACTCTCCGGTTAGCCAATACTGATCAAGAACGGACTCTCCGACGAGATCAGTGCTCGCCGCCACCCACCCGACAGCCATCGGTAAATCGAAGGCCGCACTTTCCTTCGGGACGTCCGCCGGCGCGAGGTTGATGGTTATTCGTCCCCACTCCACCGGAATGCTATTGTTTTCGAGCGCTGCACGAACCCGATCGAAGCTTTCCCGCACCGCTGCCCGAGGTAATCCCACGACCGACAGTCCCCGCATCCCGGACGCTACATTTGTCTCGATCTCCACCGGCAGGGCCTCGACGCCGTGAGTGGCACTACTCCAAACTTGGCTCAACATGGCACATCAGCTATCCTATGAACACGGTATTGGCAATTACAGGCCCTCAAAAGACACAAAATGACCCGTGCCCATAACGTGCCGGCCGCACCAATGGATACTTCAGTCTTTCAAAATATAGGAGTTTGCTATCTAGATGTCTTTGCCATCACTCTTTCAAGGATAAAATATTCAGGGCTACTGAGAATCCGTTCGGCTTTTTTCTCCTTTCGGAGCGGGGATACGTTCCTTGAGCTACCCGACCTCTAAGAACTGTGCAATACGATCATGCTGATGCCGAGCATCATGGTAACCAATGTCGAGCAGGCGATCGATATAAGTCGGTTCAAAAAGCAGAACGCTCAGCCAGTCCGGACTTTCGGTCTCCCCCGTCCCGAGCCCTGTGGTGAGGAATTGAAACGCATTGGGAATTTCTTCTTCGTACTCATGTGCTAGCCGACCGAGGTCGACGGAGGGGCGTAGTTGGAGGAGCTCGACCGGACGCATATCGTTTCTCTTGTAGGCGGGGAGTTCTTTCACAAGACGATTGATGCGTTCGAGAGTGATAGCATCCTTATCCAAAGCATCAATGAAGATGGAGTTCATCATCAGACCGATGATTTGAGCAGTTGGAGGGTACCCATTCACGGCCGGCTCGGCTGCTTCTGATCGGCTGCGCCGGTACTGATTGGAGATACAGAGAATGCGATCGGCCCCAAGATGTACGGCCGGAGCAAGGGGGGCGGAGAGGCGAATACTTCCATCTCCGTACCAGGCGTCGCCGATACGCACGGCCGGGAAGACGAGTGGAATGGACGTCGAGGCCATGACGTGGTTCACCGTGAGATCTGCGTGCACACTGACTCGATTCGGCCGTTCCCAGAGGTCAAAATCCTTCCCTTCGACCCAAGTCACCGTCTGACCCGTTGCATAGTTGGTCGTAATGACCGCGAGGGCCTGGAGCCGACCATCATCGAGGTTCCGACGCACCCCCGTCAGTTCTCCGTCCGGTGCCTCTAACCGGTCGCGGAGATAATTCCAGAGCGGCGTCGTATCGAGCAGGCCGTGGCTGTGGCGAACGTCGGCGGACGAAAGCGTCTTCTCCTCACCGGCCTGTTGCTGCAGAAGGCCCCAAAGCATGCTGAAGCCGGACTCGACCTCAACAATATTTTCTAGCTCCAGCCCACTCCAACTGTCTTCGAGGTGCTCAGCCGCCTCCCCGAATGAACCAGTGTGATTACCGAGATGGGCGGCATTGAGCGCCCCGGCCGAAACCCCGGTCAGGATTGGAAAGTAGGTTCCGGGAAACGCCTCGGACATGTACCGGAGGACCCCCGCCTGATACGCCGAGCGCGCCCCGCCCCCACTCAGAACCAGCGCGTACGTGGGGGATGTAGAGTCGGTCTGGAACCATCCTTTAATCTCCCGAAGGACACGCCGTACCACCGCCTGAGAGGGCTTCTGTCAATTATGGTGCACCTCAAACATGTCCGACGACCGATAGAACCGCAATTGTCTCAACCGAACCGAAATAATCGGCGAACGCTCCTTGCGTCTCTTCCGTACACCAGGATCATTCGTTCTCTGCTTTGCTCGCAACTCGATGAAACGGATCCTCTTCGTTTTTCTCGATGGGGTCGGGCTCGGGCCCGCCTCTCCCTCCAATCCGTTCTCGACTGAGAACACAGCGTTTTCGATGTTAGCAGGGGATCAACGATGGACGCAACCGTTCACGAATCGATCCGCCTCCGACCACGTCGTTCGTTCCCTGGATGCAACCTTCGGCATCGAGGGACTACCGCAAAGCGGCACGGGCCAAGCAAGCCTCTTGACAGGTCAGAACTGTGCGGAGATGGTCGGCCGTCACTTCGGTCCGTTCCCGCACTCCGAGACGTATGACGTACTGGACCATGCGAACCTTTTCCACAAGGTACAGGCCTTATTCCCGACCCATCCCGCCCCCACAGCATTTGCCAACGCGTTTCCCCCGCAGTTCTTCGAAACCACTCGCCGACGGTCTACAGTTACGACTCGATGCTGCAAGGCTGCAGAAGTATCCCTCCGAGATATTGACGATCTTCGAAATCGGCGCGCCATCCCGGCGGACTTGACCGGGCAAGTTTGGCGGGATCGTTTAGACCTAGATGTGACTCAACGCCTCCCAGCAGAGACGGCCGAGGTTTTGGCCGGTGCTGTTCAGGATCACGCGCTCACCTTTTTTGAGTACTTTCTGACGGACAAGGTTGGCCACCACCGTGTCGACGTGCTTCCCTCCACCCTGCTCAAAGACCTCGGATCGTTTCTCAAGGCCCTCGTCGGGGCCCTCGATCCCAGCGAGGTGACCGTGCTCATCACCAGTGACCACGGCAACCTCGAGGACACGACGCACACCCAGCATACCCGCAATCCCGTTCCACTCATCGTACATGGTTGGGCCGCGCCGTACTTCGAGGACGCCGCCGACCTATCAGACGTGACCCCCGGGATCGTTCGGGCTCTGCGTTCCAAAAATGCCCCGACGAAGTGACGTAATTGAACGGAACCGTCCGAAGTCACTCACGACGCGACGTGGTCGGTTGCCCCTTCGACCCCGGAGAGATGTTTCCTTTGACCTCCTGCACGAGTCGCGTGGCACCGTAGACGTCGGCAAGCGCCTCCACAATTCCCCGAACGTCAACCGAAATGGCGCGCGCCTCCCGATCCCGATACAGAAAATTATTGGGGAGCGCTTGCATGTTACTGTCAAACACAACGCCAACGATTTCAAGATCTTCGTTCACGAGCGGCGACCCGGAGCTCCCCCCAGAAATGTCGTTCGTGGACACGAGGTTGAGCGGCGTTTCTAAGTCCAAGGAATCGGGCGGTGTGATCCACCGCTCCGGCAGACGCCAGTCGTCCTGACTGTGTGAAAAGTACCGGTCGTAGAGCCCGTAGTAATTCGTGAAGGGCACCACTTCTGAGCCGTTGTAGGGATATCCCCTCACCACTCCGTCTGAAATTCGGAGCGTAAAGTTTGCCTCCGGCGGAATGCGATCCCCGTAGAGAATTCGGCGGGCACGAGAAAGTCGACGGTTCATCTTCTTCTCGGTTTGCCGGATATCCTCCATCTGCCGATTCACGTTCAGAAAGAGCGGAGCGAGCGCCTTTATAACGGGGACGGACGGATCCTCGCTCTTGAGGTACCCCTCGTCCAACAACGCTCGGAACCGAGAAGAATCGACCAGTGCACTATTTTCTACCAAGTGAGCCGCAAGAGAATCGGGGGACCGACTTCCGAACAGCTTCTGCATGGTCGGGTGGTCTTTTCCGTAAGCGTCCCGGAGCTCGTTCAACTGCGCGGCTAAAAACCGCTCTTCGAGTCCAGACGGCCAGTTCTTGATGCTCTCAGCCTCGGTGCGAATCTCCTGAACTCGCTCCGGACGAGCGCCCCGATCCCTCAAAAAGTCGTAGTAGTATCCGTGAATCCCTCGTGCGAGAATGCGGGGACCCAGCTGGACACTCGCAAGTGTGGTGAACGCCCGTTGTTTCTCCGACATTACGCGCTTCGACTGCTGCAACTGCTCGATCTGGGCGACTGCTTTGTTGTACTTGCCCAGAGAGTCGACCGACGCGACAGTATCCCGCAGCGCCTGAACCGCCTTCGCCCGTCGCGCGATCAGGTAGGGATCTTGCAGTCCGTTTAACTGCCCTTTGATAATCTTGATGGAGTTCTCGACGGAAAAGAATGTATTCTGGAGATCGTAGGTTGCTGCTTGCTGGGGATTATTGGCGATGTAGGCCCGAAGGATATTCCGCCTGTGCCGGAGCACTTGAAGACGGTTTGGTAGCCGATGGTCCCGCTCGTATTTCCACTGAGACACCATGTCGAGACGGCTCGTGGACCCCGGATTCCCCACGGCAAAAACCGGGTCTCCCTGTTCTGCACCGTCGAGGTCCCAGGAGAAGTGATGCGTTGGCTCGTAGGGGGTGCCGTCGTCGGCGTACCCCCGAAAAAAGGCGACGTCGAGCGAATACCTCGGGTAGGTGAAGTTGTCGGAG
The DNA here is from genome assembly GCA_003023365.1 of Bacteroidetes bacterium QH_7_62_13. Classification (GTDB taxonomy): domain Bacteria; phylum Bacteroidota; class Rhodothermia; order Rhodothermales; family Salinibacteraceae; genus Salinibacter. The sequence continues at coordinate 7,031 of PXTG01000012.1, forward strand.
GCCCCGCCAAAATAGCCGATACGGAGTTCAGGAGCCATCACAACGCGAACATCGTCGTATCGTCGATAGGTGTAGGCGGCGTACCTGGCGCCATGATATAGCTCCACAATTTCGACACGAAGGCGATCGTCGTCTCTTTTGGCCTCTCGTGTCAGTAGCTCTTCAAGGGCGTTAATGCGCTCCTGGCGCGTCCCCCTCCGCATCCGATCACTGAGTCCTCGTCCGCTACGAACCCGGTCCGTTGCGTCCTCAATGCTTACCAGTTGATCGACATGGAGGTCAGGGACGGCGCGCTCCGCGCCAAGCGAGTCGGCGTAAAATCCGTCCTCCAGCAGCGAATCGCCGTCGCTCACGGAAGAAAGCGCGTCGCGGGCACAATGGTGATTAGTGAGGACGAGCCCTTTCGAAGACGTGAACGACGCGGAGCACCCCTCCCCGAACCGAAGGGCAGCCCGTTTAGCGGTGTTCAGCCACTGCGAGTCAGCCGCGATGTCGTATTCGGAGCGGAAGTATCCAAGCGGCACCCGATCGAGCGGCCACATCTTTCCCCGATCAAACCGTCCGACCTGAACTGTGTCGTAGCCCGCAGGAATGGCGACTGCGCTGGACGCGGACTCCTCTCCCGGAGACGAATCAGCTACG
>PXTG01000012.1:7687-9145 GCA_003023365.1 Bacteroidetes bacterium QH_7_62_13
GGTCGTGTCATCCGAAGCGGTCGGGCGCTCGCTCACCGTCACCGTCTCGCGGGGCGTGCCACAACTGACGACCAGTAGGCCCAGAATAGAAAATCCAAAGGCCCGAATGAGTATTCGCATAGCGCGAGGAATCGAAAATGAAAGACTTGCGTGTCGGAGAGTCGTTAGGAGGTCCCGTACAGATAGACGTTACGGGGAGGCGTCCTCTTGTGTCATTTGTTGCACAAGATGGTCGGCGTCGTACACGTCCGAAAGCCCCTCAATCACCCCCCGGATATCCACCGCGACCGTTCGCATGCGATCCGGGAGAAAGAGATAGTCGCTCGCTGCACTCTGCACATTCCCGTCGAATACGACCCCCACGACTTCGAGGGCCGTGTTTACCAAGGGACCACCGTGTTCAGTGCCCACCGGGTCCGTCGAGGCGGCGGTCACCACCGGAGTGGAACGGTCAAAAGAGGCGCCGGGGGACCGCCACCGGTCAGGCAGTTCACTTTCGCCTCCGGGAAGACCATGATGTCGTTCGTAAAGGCCGAAGAATGTGGTGAGGGAAGGAGCGGTGGTGCCGTTCATGGAATAGCCCTCGACCCGTCCGTCCGTCATCCGGGGTGCCCGGTGTCGAGGCAAGTCCACAGGTTGATCGGCGGCCCGCTGTCGCACATGGGCCAGGGAATCGGTCAAGCGTGCCTCCATCTGTTTCAGTGGCTTCCAATCGGCCTGGAAGTCGGCATACCGACTGGCAATCGCCGAACCCAACTGAAGTAGGGCGTCGTCCTCGGGAACCTCGTTCTGACCGACTCGCGCCCGCAACCGCTCCGGATCCGAGAAGACGGACGCGTTCACCAGTGACGCAGCCGGGCTCAAATTGTCAATCGCATTGGTAAGGGCCGTGTCGGCTGGGAGGGGCCTTCGGAGTCGATCCAGATGATTCGCCAACAGGGCCGCGTCCATCGCGGCGGGCTGCTTAGGAATTTCATTCAGGGCCATGTTCAGTGAGTCGGTAGAGCTCACCTCTCCGGACCGTCGCTGAGCAACGAGGACCGCCCGGCGCAGGGTCGCCGAGCTGTATTCAGGGTGCAGAAGAAACGAGAAAGCCCGATACGCGTCGCCGAGGGATCGTTTCTTCTTCTGGATATCAGCCAGGCGGTCAATTATTGATTTCCCGTCGGTGCTTTCCTCGACACTGGCATCCTGGAGGAGATCACGATCTCGGGCTCGGAGCCGATCCATCACGTAGTCGCTCTGGAGCCCATCCAACTGCGCCCGGAGGCGGTTTCGTTTCATGCGAATGTTTGAGAGCCGATCCGTCCAATCGCCTTCCGCCTCCGAGATATTCATGTTTCGCCGAGCGGACTTGATCCAGTTCGCCGCCAGCGACAGCTCAACCGGAAGGTGAAGGTCGCGCTGAAAGGCAAGCTGCTTGTGGGTCTCTCCTCGACGCGTCTTAGCGGGATATCC
>PXTG01000013.1 GCA_003023365.1 Bacteroidetes bacterium QH_7_62_13
ACTTTATCGACGACCCCGCGGGAAGCGGATTCACTCCCGGAGTGTCGACGGAAAGAACAAATTGCGCTCATGTGTGGGACATAGACTGTAGCACGGGGTCCGGATCTTGCGCACAAGAAGGCAGGTCGGGGGCAGATTGCTTCCGGTCCGTGGAAGGACGTCACGGAGGCTCTCAACCATTGCCGAAAAGCATTCCTCGCCACCGGCGTGCGCACAGTGCCCCCCAATCAGTGAGTACGAACTAGTCCCGTCAATTCGCGCACCCGTTCCATCATGGGTTCCACACGCTTTCGGGCCCGTTTGGCTCCCTCACGGAGAACGTCGCGGACATAGTCCGGGCGCTGTTTGAGCTCTTCGCGTTTGTCGCGAGCCTCGGCAAAATGCTCCTCGATGAGCCCGAGTAGCTCTTGCTTCGCATGCCCGTACCCATATCCACCTTCCCGGTACTTCTGGGCGATTTCTTTGGTTTTCTCCTCGTCGGCAAAAAGGTCGATGAGGGCAAAAACGTTACAGGTCTCCGGATCCTTCGGGGCATCCAACGGGTCCGAGTCCGTTACGATGCTCATTACCTTCTCCTGTAACTCGTCCCCATCGTCGAAAATGCCGATTGTATTGTCGTAGCTCTTCGACATTTTCCGGCCATCAACGCCCGGCACCACCGCGACGTCGTCGAGAATGTGGGGCTCGGGGATGGGGAAGAGAGGGTCGTCGGGGCAATACGTCTTGTTGAAGCGACGAGCAATGTCGCGGGCAATCTCAATATTTTGCTTTTGGTCAGAGCCCACGGGGACCCGTGAGCCGCCGTAGATGAGGATGTCCGCGGCCTGTAGGACGGGGTAGTTGAAGAGACCGGCGTTGGGGGTAAGCCCCGCGTCCACCTTCTCCTTGTACGCGACGCCCTTTTGCAGGCGGCTGGTCGGGAGATGATTAAAAAAGATCCAGGTCAGTTCCGTGACCTCCGGCACGTCGCTCTGCAGGAAGAGGGCCGCCTCCTCCGGGTCGAAGCCGAGGGCCAGGTAGTCGAGCGCCACGTCGAGGGCGTGTTCGCGTATTCGGTCGGGGTCGTCGACCGACGTCATCGCGTGGTAGTTCGCGATGAAGTAGAAAGCGTCGTGCTGTTTGTGAAGCTCAATGTGTTGGCGGATGGCCCCAAAGTAGTTCCCGAGGTGGAGGCGTCCGGAGGGCTGAATGCCGGACACGACGACGGGGTCATCGGGAGCCTGCGGGGTCGGGGGGGAGGTAGAATCAGGGGGTTCCATTAGAGCGTGAGCCGGTTGAAGCGGATGGTTGTCAGTTTGGGAGCGCGTGCCTCGTACGAGGAGACTTTCGTGCGCCATGTTTTTTTAGCAGAAGAGCACGCGGTCATAGAAGGACCGGTTCCTCGGACAGAGACACGTGCGGCCGGTCAACGACGGACGCATCGGAGAAGAGAAAGCTCTTTTGGAGGCACCGACCTCTATGTTGCCGCGGCCTCCGCACGATCGATCAAATCAGAGAGGAGCTTCAGGCGCTCGGCACTATTGCTTTTCAGTGCGTCCAAGATGCCACGGGTTCGCATTTGATGCTCGATCTCCTCTCGTTCCCGACCAACGGCGTCGTTCAAGTCGGTCTCAAGGTCTTTGAGTTGCCGGAGCATCCCGACATTGTCGTCACCTAGGTCAAAGTCATCAGCCTCCATGTCCGTCCCGTTCTCCGGGGTGCCGCCGCAACTCAAAATGGTCTCGGAGAGCTTGCCAACGTCCGCCCGGGCGGTCTTCTGCACCCGCTTGAGGGCCTTCGTCACGGCCGAGTCGGCATGGGAGCGGATGACGTACTGGTAATTGTGGTTCAGCCGAAGGAACTGGCGAACCAGTGGATTCAGGCGTTCGACGGTCTCGGCCCGGGTGATTGTTTTTCCGGCCCAGCCACGATTCAGGAGGGCTTCCTTTATGGGGTTTGGCATAGGGAGGAAAGGGAACGCGTTCGTCTAAAAAGCGGAAGGGGAGAAGGTCGGATTAACAAGATCGTACCGTCGGGCACGCTCGAAGTTTGGGAGCGCACGTTCATCGCTTGTCGAAGAGCGGCGGCCTTGTTCCACGTTTCGTCGTACTCACTGGCGGGATCACTATCGGCTACAATGCCGGCTCCGGCCTGGACGTACGCCGTATTGTCGCTTACGACCATGGTGCGAATGGCAATACAGGTGTCGAGGGTGCCGGAAAAGTCCACGTACCCCACCGCGCCGGCGTAGATTCCGCGCCGGGTTGGTTCGAGCTCGTCGATGATCTCCATAGCGCGCACCTTGGGGGCACCGCTAACGGTTCCCGCCGGGAAGCAGGCGGCGAGTACGTCCATCGGTCCCTCACCGGTCGCGATTTGTCCCTCGACCGAGGAGACAATGTGCATCACATGGGAGTATCGCTCGATGTACGCGTACCGATCCACCTCCACACTCCCGTACTCGCAGACGCGACCGAGGTCGTTGCGGCCCAAATCCACAAGCATCAGGTGTTCGGCTCGCTCCTTCGGATCGTTCAGCAGTTCTTCGGCGAAGGCGTCGTCCGCCGCCTCGTCTTCTCCGCGGGGGCGTGTACCGGCGATGGGAAGGACCTCGGCACGGTTGTCTTCCGCCCGCACCAGCACTTCCGGGGAGGAGCCCACCAGGGACAGCTCGTCGAGGTCGAGGTAGAAGAGGTAAGGAGACGGGTTCACCTGCCGGAGGGCCCGATACAGGTTGAAGCGATCCCCGTTAAAGTCGGTTCCAAACCGTTGAGAGAGAACGACTTGAAAGATGTCGCCTCGCTCGATGTGTTCCTTGGCGGTTTGGACGGCGTCTTCGAAGACGGGGCGGTCCAGGTTGGAGGTGAGCTCGTCGTCGGTCCATTCGACGGAGGTTGGGCTGGGCGTCGGCCGCGTCAGGTCCGACTCCAGGTCGGACAGACGCGACTGTGCGTCCTCATACGCAGCGTCCAGATCCGTGTCTGCGTCGATGAAGGCGTTGGCCATCAGCACCAGCTGGTGCCGCACGTGGTCGAAGGCGGCGACCGTGTCGTAGAAGCACCAGAGGGCGTCGGGCAGGCTGAGGTCATCGGGCGGGGCGTCGGGTAGATCTTCGACGAGGCGGACGGCGTCGTAGCCCATGTATCCGACCGCTCCCCCACGGAGGCGCGGAAGGTCCGGGAGGTTGACTTCCGCATACCGGTTCACGTACGCGTCCAGCACATCGAAGATCGTCCCGTCCGGCCGATCGAGGCCCTGTTCGGGGCCTGGCGTGCGGCGCTCGTTCACCTCGACGGTCGCCCCAAATTCGGTCCCTCGCACAATGCGGTAGGGGTCGCGTCCAAGGAACGAGTACCGGGCCAATTTTTCCCCGCCCTCTACACTCTCAAATAGAAAGCTGTAGGTGGCGGCTTCGCGAAGGGAGAGAAAGGCCGAGACAGGCGTCAGTAGATCGGCGCTGCGACGGACCGAGACGGGCACCACGAGGGGAGCCTCCTCCTGCTCGCGACCCGTCTTTACGTGGGAGCGAAATTCGTCGAAGGTCATCGTCGGAAAGCAGACAGCTGAGAGCCAAAAGAAAAAACCCGCTGCCGTCACGAGCAGCGGGTCCGGAGCCAAGCAAAAACCGAAGCCAGTGTGGCGATCACGTACACAGGCGGCTCAGGACCCGAGGAGGGGCCACCAGTGCCGCCAGTTCGAATTTATGCAGGAGCATACGTGGATCATAACGTTTCAAGAGTACGACATAACGACCGATGGTTCAAGGCGGCGAATTGAAATTCAGTTTGAAGAGGGGAGACGGTCCGAGAGCGCTGGAGGACGCGGAACGCTGTCCAAGATCCCGCGACCCCGGCCATCGGGGCTACCTGCATGCGAGGGATTCATCACCCCAACGTTGCTAGGTATACGGCGGAGCGAAGGCCAGCCTGGCAGTGGGTGGACCCATCGGTTACGATAAATCCGGTATCCTGCAGAGAGGGCCTCAATGTCACGGGACGGGCGCCCCCGGCCAGGAAGGGGAGGGCACGAGCCATCCCAACCCAGAGTCGTTCGAGCGCCCGTTCCGGATGGGTCAGTGTGACCGCTCCGACTCGTCCCCCTGAACGCAGCACTCGCTTCATTTCTTGCAGTGCCTCATGGCGGTCAGTAGGGGGCAGTACATCTAGCAGATAACTCGAACACACAACATCGAAGCTGTCGTCGGGGTAGGGAAGGGAGGTGGCGTCGGCCTGGCGAAGGCCGTAGCGGGCGTGCGGAATCCTCTTCATCCGGCGACGGGCTCGTCTGAGCATCTCAGTGCTTAGGTCCACGCCCTCGGTCCACCCCTTCGAGTTTCCCCCCGCGAGGCTGAGAAGGGCGAGGCCCGTACCGGTTCCTAGATCCAACACCTGCTCGCCATTCGTTACGTTGAGCCGGGACAGCGCTTCCGTCCGAGCCTCTTCGGAGACGTACGGAACGACCGCGTCGTAGACGTGCGCAATCCTGGCGTACCAGGCCCGGAGCGTGGAGGCGGATTGGGCCGAGGTCACACCGCGGGCAGTTCGAGGGATCCCGGTAAGTGGGAACCTCCAGCGTAATAACGACTTCGGATTCATGTTCGTGCGGCACTATCTTGCCCTAACAATGCCGGGTCACCGCACCCAACGGCTGTGCGCATTCAGTTTCCGAAGCGACTGCAAGGTTCCCATCCGACTCTGGAAAAAACCGTCTTTGGGTTGTCGCTTCTCGGTGTGCTCACAGTTGCCCATCTCTACATCCAGCACAGTCGCAATTTCGACCGGGGATGCGTTGGGTTTTCGGGGCTTGATACAGGGCAAATGGCGTTCGATTGCTCGATGGTTGTATCGAGTGGAGCCGGCACCCTCCTGGGGCTGTCAAACACTACGTGGGGACTAGGGTTCTATATTTGCGTCGCGGCGTTGACTTTTGCCATTTTCCTGAGTCGTGGCGTGGGCCGTGCACTGGCGCACGCCCTTCGAATTGGTGCCCTCGTCGGGGGAGTGGGGTACTCAGGATACCTGGTGTATTTCCAGGTGAATGCGATCGAGGCGCTCTGCGCCCTTTGCCTGCTGTCGGCCACGATCGTTCTGCTTCTGTTCGGGGCGCAACTGGCCGCTCTTCGTGCTAACGATGCAATGTCCGAGACCACTATGAACTCACGACTTTTCAAGCGAGATCTCACGATTTATGTCTACCTCGCGGCCTTTACCGCCGTTCTGGTCGGAGCCGACCTGGCCTACTTCAACACAGTACCGACGACGGCCGACGAGACGGCGAATCCCGACCGCGGACCGGTCAGCGAGGCCGCCTGCAAGCTCGACTCGACGACCGAGCCGGTGGCGAATAATGGGGCGTCCCTGATCAACTTTCAAGATGTGACAAAGGGTCCCTCGGATGCGTCGGTCACGATCATTGAGTACTTCGATCCCAATTGCCCGCACTGTAAGACCTTTCACCAGACGATGAAACCTCTGGTCTCGGAGTACGGGGAGCAGGTCCAGGTCGTCTACAAGCCCTTTCCGCTCGGGCGCGGCTCCCTCCCAGAGATTCAGGCGTTGTACCTGGCGAACGAGGAAGACAAGTTCTCCAAGATGTTGGAGGCGCAGTATTCCCGCCAGAATCGGTCCGGCATCAGCAAACAGGACCTTCGAGCGATTGCCTCCGAGATCGGGATGAATTCCGACGTGCTTGTGTCTAAGATTGATCAGGGAAAATACCGAAAAAAGATCGTTGCTCAGTATAAGAGGGCCCGGGAGATCGGTGTTGATAGCACACCAACCGTGCTGGTCAACGGGCACTTCGTCCAATCCAGATCGCAAGAGTGTATGGAAACGTTCATTCAACGTGCCCAAGAGGGGAAATTAGGGGGAGGAGCAGCCTCAGAGTAGCACCCGCTGAATCCGCACCCGCTCGCCAATGAACTGTTGGGGAGCACTCACTCGTTCCGTCTCCACCACCGCGCATCCATGACTTCTCCTTCTTCCGTCGAGACCGTCGACCCTACCGACATTGACCGAAAAACCATAGACACCATCCGGTGTCTGGCGATCGACGCCGTGGAACGGGCCGACAGTGGTCACCCCGGCATGCCGATGGGGGCAGCCCCCATGGCATACGTTCTCTGGAATCGCCACCTGAAGCACAATCCCACAAATCCGGGGTGGCCGGACCGAGATCGATTTATCCTGTCGCCCGGTCACGGGTCGATGCTCTTGTACGCCCTGCTCCACCTGACGGGATACGATTTGCCGATGGAGGAGCTCAAGAATTTCCGGCAGTGGGGGAGCAAGACCCCGGGGCACCCCGAGAACCACCTCACCCCGGGCGTTGAGGTCACCACTGGTCCGCTTGGGCAAGGCTTTGCGAATGGCGTCGGTATGGCACTTGCCGAGCGCTATCTCGCGGCACAGTTTAATACCAACGACCTGCCTCTTGTCGACCACCATACCTACGGGATTGTGAGTGATGGGGATTTGATGGAAGGGGTAGCGTCGGAGGCCGCATCGCTAGCCGGGCACCAGGGACTGGGGAAGCTGATTTATCTCTACGACGACAACGAGATCAGCATCGATGGCGACACGGACCTTGCGTTCACCGAGGATGTTGGGGCCCGCTTCGAGGCATACGACTGGCACGTCGAGCGTGTAGGGGACGGGACAGACCTTGCAGCCATCGACGAGGCCATCCAGTCGGCACAGGTCGAGACGGATCGTCCGTCATTGATTGTGGTCTCTACTCACATCGGCCACGGCAGTCCCAACAAGCAAGGCACGGCTGTGGCCCACGGAGCGCCCCTCGGGTCCGATGAGGTGGAGCGCACGAAGCGCAACCTCGGCTGGTCCCACGACGAGCCCTTCCACGTTCCCGACGAGGTCTACGATCACATGCGTACGGCGCGGGAAGACGGTGCGGAACAGGAGCGGCAGTGGAACCAGCTCAAGTCGACCTATGCAGACCGCTATCCGGAGCGGGCCGACCGATTTGAGCGATTCATGAATGATGAGCTGCCGGATGGATGGGAGGAGGACCTCCCGTCGTTCGAGCCGGGGGCTTCCGTGTCTACCCGCGATGCCAGTGGGGACACGCTCGACGCCATGGCGCCCGCGACCGACGGGTATTTGGTGGGCGGATCGGCGGACCTGACGGGCTCGAACCGGACGGACGTGGAGGGACGTTCCCCCCACCAGAAGGATCGTCCGGACGGAGCCTATTTCCACTTCGGGGTCCGCGAACACGCCATGGCGGGAGCCGCCAACGGGATGACGCTACACGGCGGCGTGCGTCCCTACATCGGTACGTTCCTCATTTTTACCGACTACCTACGCCCGTCGCTCCGACTGGCGGGTCTTTCGGAGCTCCCGGTGACGTTCGTGATGACCCACGATTCGATTGGCCTCGGGGAGGATGGGCCCACCCACCAGCCCGTCGAGCACCTGTCGATGCTGCGGTCCACCCCGAACGTGACGGTGATCCGCCCGGCCGACGGACCCGAAGTGGTCGAAAGTTGGCGGGCCGCACTTCGCCGGAAGGAAGGACCGACGGTGCTCGTGTTTACGCGGCAAGGCGTGCCGGTGCTCGATCGGACCCAATTTTCTTCGGCCGAAGGCCTACATCGCGGTGCCTACGTGCTTTCGGACGACGACGGAACGCCGGATATCATTCTGATGGGTACGGGCAGTGAGGTTCAACACACCGTGCGGGCCGCCGAGACGCTGCGGCAAGACGACGACCTGAACGTTCGCGTCGTCAGTATGCCGTCATGGGAGCTTTTCGAGGCGCAATCTGAGTCGTACCGCCGTGAGGTGCTGCCACCGGATGTCACGGCCCGCGTTGCCGTCGAGGCCGGGGCGACCCTGGGGTGGGAACGGTACGTTGGAAACGAAGGGGTGACGATTGGAATCGATCGGTTCGGTGCTTCCGCCCCCGGCGAGACGAACATGGAGAAGTTTGGGTTTACGTCGGAAAACGTGGTACGGGCGGCCCGGCAGACGCTGGAGTAGGGGCCTCCACTGAATTCGGCCTCTCTCTTCGCTCCGTGACGGCCTCGACTCCCGAGGATACGGCCGGCGTTCTGCGGGCCCCAATCCCCCAAGCCCAGGTTCTTTCGGACGACGGGTCGTACCTAAACAATAATGGGTTGTCGGAAGAGCGTCCCGCCGCCGACCGCACCATCAAAGAGGTCTCCTTGCCGCCTCAGGACCCGCTCTAAGGGCATCGTGGTCCCGTTGATGAGTATTGGCGCGACCGGTCGGGCTGTTTCTTCGGCTTGCGCACTTCGGTTTCAGAATTACAGGTGGTGTTGTGTCCCTCTTCCTGTCGAAGGGTTTGAGCCTGTTGATTCATCCGTTGTCGCTCGGGCTGTTGGTCGTGGGGGGAGGTGCAGCCATTGCCGGATGGTGGCGCCGCATTGGGCTGGGCGTGGTCTGCCTCGGCGTTCTGGTGGTGTGGGTCCCGGCCACCGATCTCTTTGCCGATTGGATTCGCGGAACGCTCGAGTCACGCTATCCCCCTGCGCCCGCCGAAGCCCTGCCGACGGCCGACGCGATCGTGGTGCTTGGTGGGGGAGTTGGAGTGGCGCGCCCACCCCGCGTCTACCCCGATTTAGGCGACGCTTCCGATCGGGTCCGGCACGCCGCCCGCCTGTACCACGCCGGGAAAGCTCCGGTGGTCATTGTCAGTGGGGGGACCCTCCCGTGGCGTGATCGGCACTTCCGGGAGGCTTCCGCTATGCAGCACCTTCTCAAAAGCTGGAATGTCCCGGCCGATTCGGTCATCCTGGAATCGTCGAGCGCCAATACGTACGAGAACGCCAAATGGACGGCCGACCTCGCAGCCGAACGGGGAATCGACCGTGTGCTGCTTATAACCTCTGCCTTCCACATGCGGCGGGCACTCGCGACCTTCCGGAGGGTTCAGATGAATGCGATCCCCGCGGCAACCGATTATCGAGTGGTAGAGAAACGAGGAACGCTCCTTGATCTCCTCCCGTCTGCCCGAGCGCTGGCCGAGAGCACGACGGCCATTCGGGAGTACGTGGGCTACTGGGTGTACGACTGGCGGGGATGGATTGCCGGTGTCCGCGAATCCAGCAGACGCCGTTTCCCGGCATCGGCAGGAATCCACGTTTCTCAGTTTCCCTCACACACACTCGTTGGATAATCCAGTCAACCTCCTACATGGCGCCTGAGCAGCTACAGTTATTTTGTCGGTTTAGGGTGGCTGTTGTAGTAGGGTTCCTCGTGGGATTGCACCGGGAGTACGCGTACCGCAAGCGAATGGAAGAAAAGGGGGAGCCCAAGACGGAGCCCGTACGTTCCCTGCTATCTCGCTTTTGGGGGGCAGCCTCTCCCCTCGGGACCCAGAGTTGGAAAGTGCCCGGCCCTCTATTATTACCGTTATTGCAAATAAACTTCTGTTGTCTGTCGGGGACTTCTGGCAGGCTCCTAAACGAGAGATGGGTCTTACGACCGAGAGGGCGGCCCTCGCGATCCTGCTCGCCTGTGTCCTCATGTACGTGCGGGGGCTCGTGGAGGTAGGCGTGGTCCATCCGCCGCTCCCGACGATCGTCTGGCTCCCGGTGGGCGGGGTGTGCCTCGCCGGCCTAACGTACCGTGGATCCCTGTATTCGGTAGAGC
>PXTG01000014.1:0-9045 GCA_003023365.1 Bacteroidetes bacterium QH_7_62_13
GTGCTCGTAGTTGAGCACGTGTTCGCCGTCGATGGGGAGAAAGGGAAGCTCATTCGGGCGCGCACCGGTGGCCAGGATGATGTGGTCCCCGGTGATCGTCTTCTCCTCGCCGATTTCGTCCCCGTCCATGTTGGTCGAGGGTTCGATTTCCACAGTGTCCGCGTCAGTCAGTCGGCCCCGGCCGTAATGGACGTCGATGTCGTTTTTCTTCATCAGGAATTGTACCCCCTGGTTCATCTGGTCGGCCGCCCCACGACTTCGCTCGATGACCTTCGGAAAATTGGGGGTCACCGTGCCGTCCAGTTCCAATCCGAAGTCGGACATGTGGCTGGACTCGGCCATCACCTCGGCGCTTTTGAGCAGCGCCTTCGTGGGAATACAACCGACGTTTAGACACACCCCCCCCAGTTTATTCTTTTCGACAATGGCGGTGTCCATGCCAAGTTGGGAGGCGCGCACGGCCGTTTCGTAGCCGCCGGGTCCGCTGCCAACGATGACGCAATCGTAGTGGGTAGCCATGAGAAGAAAGGAATACGTTGCGAGGAAGGATATAGCTTAATTAAAGTACGCCCCGTGTCCCACCATCCCCAAACGTCCATTCCCTATGGGCAGGAAGGTTTCTGTGAATCCAGGGCGGGGCCCGTCGCGCGACGAGCCGGTCGGGGCAAATGGCCGACACCTGAACGTGAACGGGCGCAGCAAACCGCCGGGGACCGTGTGAGCACTGTTGCGGCGGTCGCGGGAGTCAGTTTCCACTCGTCGTCCGTGATTCTGCGCTCGGACCTATTGATTAGCGAGCCAGGCCGTAGGGTCGGTGGGCGTGTTCTGTGATCGGTCGAACACGGCAAAGAAGACCCCGGCTCCCCGAGGTTCTTCCGATGTGCCCGCGAGTCCAAGGACTTGACCGGCCTCCACCGGATCTCCTGGGGATACATACAGGTCCGAAAAGTTGCTGTAGACGGACAGGTAGTCTCCATGACGCACGACCAGATAGGTCCCGTAACCGGGGACAAAGTCCACGCCGCTCACCGTTCCTTCAAAAACCGACCGCACCTGCGCCCCGGGGTTCGTGGCAATCAGGATGCCGGGATGGAACGTTTTGGTCCCGTGAACCGGGTCGACCTGGTCCCCAAAGCCCTCCGTGATCGCTCCGTCGGCGGGCCAGGGGAGAGTCCCCTTGCTCGCTTCGAAGGAGGCAGAGAGGTTCGCCGCTACGGCGGCCCGCTGTGCCTGCTCGGACTCGGACTTCTGAGCGTTGCGACGCTCGATTTTGTTAGCGATCTCTTGAACCTGCTGCTGCAGTTCGCGGGCCTGTGACTGTTTCTGCTTAATTTCCATCTCCAGCTCCGAGCGCCGGGAGCGGAGTTGGCGGATGACCTCCTCGCGGTCGGCCTTCAAAGCCTGGAGGTTTTCCCGTTCGGTACGAGCTTCGGCAAGGAGACGCTCAGTCTCGGCTTCCTTCTGCTTGAGGCGCTTGCGCGATTCCTGAACCTGCGCGGCGGCCGTTTTTACCTCGGACCGTTGACGCTGTCGCTGCTGGGCAAATCGTTGCAGGTATCGGATTCGGACCAGCATTTGATTGATGGAACGAGAGGCGAGAATCAATGCCAGATCGGGGATTCGGTTGTACTTGTACGCGTAGCGCACCCGGGCCTGATACTCTTCTTGCAGGTTGACGAGTCGCCCCCGCAACTGCTTAAGGGTGTCTCGGAGGGCGGCACGTTCCTGTTCGAGTTGTTCGAGCCGGCGCTGGTAGGTGGCGACCAGTTCCTCCCGCAGGGCAATTTCTCGCTCAAGGTTTTCCAGTTCCTCCTGGGTGGCCTTTTCCCGCTTGGCCGTTTTCTGCAGTTGCGTCTGCGACCGCTCAATCTGCTGTTTAAGATTGCTCAGGCGTTCCTGCGTGGAGGCTCGACGGGCCTGGAGCCTCTCCTGCGCATGAGTGGGCACCCCGAAGAGCTTGGATCCCACCATCACCAGGAGGGCTACCCAGGTGAGCCTGAGGGGGAGCCCGCTAAGTGGATGCCACGCCAGATGCATATCTGATTGGACCCGCTTTGGGGACGAAAACTATCGACCGCGAAACGAGCGTCGCGGGACCTTCGACGGAAGTTGCAGATCGAATGTGAGGTTCGACGGGTTTAACTGGATGGATTCGTATTCGATTCGGGCCATCAGGTTGTCGGGGGGGCGGCGAAAGACGACCCGATGGGGAATGACGACGCCGTCTACCATTTGGAAATTCGAGAAGTGTCGATTCTCGATCACGGTTCCATCGCGACGCTTTTCTTTGTACCGAACGACGCGCCAGCGACTGGGGTCGATGGTCCATTCCCGGTTCCCCGACGCGGTTGAAAGGTAGTAGAGCGAACTATCAGCCTCGACGGTCCAGTTCGCCTCGGTGGAAGGGGCCAGCAGGCCCAGCATATTTTCGAATACCACACCGTTCCCAACTGGCACGGGCAGGAGCTCTTGGGCGTCGGCAAGCGGGCCCACCCGGAGGGAGCGATTGCGGCTGTCGTAGAAGAACGCGCTGTCGGGTGTTAAAAGCATGCGTCCCCCCTCCATGCCGAACAGGCTGAAGCGCATGAACAGGGAGTCGGCCCGTCTCTGACGGATGTTGGCGTTGAAGGAGCGATCCTGGTTCGGGGTGCGGACCGAGACGCGGGCTTTCCCCCGAAAGGTCTTGATCGTGTCGACGGGGGCCCGAATCAACTGTCGGATTTGGTCGGCCGAATGGTCCGGAAAGTCCTTCGGCAAGGTACCGGGCGCCGTCGTGGTGGAGGGACCGCTACAGCCCATGATCCCGAAGCTCACGACGAGTAGACTGGCAAGTATCGAAGCGCGTAGGGAAAGGGAAGGAAGAAGCACCATTCGGTACGTCTGATAATTCAGGACCAGAGTTAGGAGATGCCATCCAACTTTTTCCGAACGGAGTCGGCGGAAGGCCTCCGATCAAGCGCCTCCCGCCAATACCGCTGGGCCCGCCGATCGTTGCCCAGGGCCCGGTGGAGATCGCCAAAGTCCTCGTAGACCGCCGCGGAGGCATGTCCGGTCTCGATGGCCTTTTTGAAGGCGGACCGGGCCTCGCCGTGGGCCCCACGCTTAAACTGTACGAGTCCGAGAACGCCCCACGCTGCGGAATCGGAGCCATGCCGTTTCACGGCGCGGCGGGCCAGATCAAGGGCGCGGTCCAATTCGATCTCTCGTCGAGCCAGGTGGCGAGCGACGGCGCGCAAGACGATCGGCTCTTCCGGGGCGAGCGCGAGTGCGGTGTCGAGCGCCTGCCTTGCCGAATCCACGTTCCCGACCTGATCCTGGGCGAGGCCCATTCCCGCATGCAGGAGGGCGTGCTGTCGGTGGGCCCCTTTGCGAGTCTCGGCCAGGCCCTCCTCAAAATGAGAGAGTGCGGTTTCGGCGTCACCGAGACGGATTCGGGCAAACCCAAGGGTTTCAAGAAGCTCGGTGCGGCCGGGGAACAGGAGGAGCCCTTCTTCTGCGAGACTGGCCGCCCGCGTCGAATGACCGGCACGCAGATAAGCAGTAGCGGCCCGGTGCCAACGATGGGGATCCCGGGGATTTTGTTGAAGGGCACGATCGAGGACCCGACCCGCAGAAGCGTACGCTCCCGTTTGGTAGTGGAGGGAGCCGAGAAGATCGAGCGCGCCGAGGTGAGTGGAGTCTTGGGCTAGGGCCTGGTTCAGGAGCTCTCGTGCGGCACGAACATCAGAGCTGTCGGGCGTTCCCTGACCGGCCTGCAGGTTATCGACAACGGACCTGGCGCGGGCAACGAGTTGATCTACATCGTCGGTCTTTTCGGCAAACTGGTCCCAGAGGGCTTCGGCTTCACTGGTTCGGCCAACCTTGTTGTATAGGGTCTCCAGACGGGTCAGGAGTTGGGGAGAACCGGGTGTTTCCCGGACCAGTTCTTCCAAGATCGATAAGGCTTCCTCATATTGCTTCTGGTTGACGTAGAGCTCGACTAATCGTTCGCGATAGGATCGGTCGTTGCGTCTCCGATCTATGAGGGTCTGGAGGATGCGCTCTAGACGCTGCTGGTTCCCCGTTTTCGCGTACAGGTCCAGCATTTCAGCGTATACTTCGGACTTCGCGTGACGGGTGGAATCGACGTAAGTCTCGTACGTGTTCAACGCCTCTTTCGTCTGGTTCAACTCACTCTGGAGCCGAGCCAGCGGCAGGCGCGCGTCGTTGTAAGCCGGGAACTCTGCAAGAAGGGTTTGGTAGGTTGCCGCCGCTTTCTGGAGACCGCCGGCTGTTCGTTGCAGCTCCGCGAGCGCGTCCGCGAGGGCCAGCAGAATGGCTGGTTGACCGGGGGAGAATTTCAGAGCCTTCTTGAAGTAGCCGATTGCTTCTTCGTGATCCTTCAGATAGGTCTGCGTCATGCCCTGAATCACGAGGCTCTGGGCGCGACGATTCTTCGAAGCAGAGGTATCAACATCGGGCTGAGCAACGACGGACCCGGGTGCGAGGAGAACACAGAAGACAACGCCGAAGCCAAAAAAGAGTCTCCTGAATGCTCCTGTTCGGAACCGGCAGGCCATTCAAACTACATAGCGATTAGATGGAAGCACTGAATTCGCAAAGCTGGAACGAGACCCTCGAAGGGGAGGTTTCTCAATCACTCCCCTCCGTGCTGGACGAAGTCAAATCAGAAAATCGGTGTTGGCCCACGTTCTCGGGCCCTGGTTTGCAGGGATTTAATAGAAAACCCTGTCGATGACTTCTTTCTTCGTGGGGACGGTGGCGGTTTTGAATACCGCGGTGATGACTTAGCATCAAAAAGAACTTCGACTTTCGTTACCACTGAGCCCGTCGCTGGGCGGCTCATCGTAAGGGCTGAACGTTTTTCATTCACAGCGCGACCACGCTATGGGTCAACACAACGTACATCGAGACGCCGATCCCACTGTCCTCCGTGAGTTCACGAATCATCTCATTCAGGACGTGCGGGCCCTGGAGTTGATGCTGCACGAGGACATGTTTGAGACGGGTGTTCGTCGCATTGGTGCCGAACAGGAGCTGTTCATGGTGGACGAGCGGGGGGAGCCGGCCCCCATCATCGAGGAGGTCCTTGAGCGAAATTCGGACGAGCGCATTGTCACGGAGCTCACGAAGTTCAACCTGGAGTTCAATATGGACCCCCTGACGTACGGGGGCGACTGCTTTCAGCACATGGAGCGGACCACCGCGGAGCTGATCGAAAAGGTGCGGGCGCTGACCGGAGAGTTGGACAGCGACATTGCGATGACCGGCATTCTTCCGACCGCGCATTTGTCGGATTTTGCGCTCGACTACATGACGCCCCGGGCGCGATATTACGCCCTGAACGACGCATTGGGGCGTCTCCGGGGGGGGCCCGGGCAGTATCAAATTCAAGGAGTCGACGAGCTCTTTCTGAAGCACGACTCCATCATGCTGGAGGGATGTAACACCAGCTTCCAGACGCATTTCCAGGTTTCGCCCGATGAGTTCCCACGCTACTATAACATTGCCCAAGTCGTCGCGGCGCCTTGTCTTGCCGCGGCCACCAATTCGCCTCTTCTCTTCGGCAAGCGCCTGTGGCGTGAGACGCGCATTGCCCTCTTTCAGCAGGCGGTGGACACCCGGTCCAGCAACCTGTACCTTCGAGAGATGCGACCCCGTGTGCAATTCGGCAGTGACTGGGTGGACGAGTCGGTTCTTGAGATCTTCAAGGAGGACATCTCCCGATTCCGAGTTCTCCTTACCATGGAGTTGGACGAGCAGCCCCTGAAAGTTCTCGAGGACGGGGGAGTGCCGAACCTCATGGCTCTCCAACTTCATAACGGGACGGTCTACCGCTGGAACCGCGCCTGTTACGGCATCACGGAGGGCAAGCCGCACCTCCGAATCGAAAATCGCGTTCTCCCCTCTGGGCCGACCGTCATTGACGAGATTGCAAACGCTGTCTTCTGGTACGGACTCGTCGCGGGACTGGCGAGGGAGTACGAGGATGTCTCCAGGGACATGGACTTCGACGACGCTCGGCGCAACTTCGTCGCCGCGGCCCGCAATGGACTCGCGTCCCAATTCGTTTGGCTCGACGGCTCTAAGAAGCCGGCCCACGAGCTCATCCTGGAATCCCTCATTCCCCGGGCCGAAGAGGGCCTTCGAACGTCCGACATCAACTCGTCCGACATCGATCGGTACCTCGGAATCATCCAGAACCGGGTAGAGACCCAACAGACCGGTTCGCAGTGGCAACTTGACTCCATGGCGCGCATGAAAGGGGTCGGCTCGCGGGCGGAGCGGCTTGGGGCTCTCACCCGGGCCATGGTGCAGCGGCAGCGGCAAGGGGACCCCGTCCACGAATGGTCTCTCGCAACGCTCGAAGAGGGCTACACGCCGACGGGCATGAAGGAGACCCACGTGGAAGACTACATGACCACTGAACTGTTTACTGTGCACGAAGAAGAGTCTATCGAATTCGTGGCCCGGTTGATGGACTGGCAGCGGATTCGGCACGTCCTGGTTGAAGACGAGCAGCACCGACTGGTTGGGCTCGTGAGTCACCGGACCCTTCTCCGACACATGGCCGAGCGGGCAGAGGCGCCGGAAGGAGGCGTGCCGGTAAAGGAGATCATGGTAGAGGATCCAATCTCCGTATCCCCGGACCGACCCACCCTTGAAGCGGTAGAGATGATGCGGGAGCATCAAATCGGTGCCCTTCCGGTCGTCCGGGAGGATCGGCTCGTCGGTATCATTACGGAACGCGACTTCATTCAAATCGCCAGTAATCTCCTCGACGATACGCTCAATCGAGATGGGGCGAGTCTCAGCTCCGGGGAGGAACTGGATGAATCCGGTGAGTAGTGGGGCGGTCCGGGCGGTGGGCATCGGTACCTTGGGGAACGCTGTAGTCCCTGTCCCCCGACCCCCTCCAGCATGTCGTGACCGGACTGTCTCTTACGGACCAGCGAGATAAAACATATCTTCTCAGGAACGTGTCTGACCCCTGATCGTGCGAAGGAGAGACCTCACAGTCACGACGAAAATTTTCTCGGACAAGTTCTTAGACGCATGGACGACGAGTATCGGGAACGTAAGATAAACAACCGCACGGTTCGCATTGACCGGACCCTCTGCATCGGCTCGGGCAATTGCACAAACCTTGCTCCCGAGATTTTTGTTATCCGGGAGGATAACATCGTGGACTTCCAGGACGAAACGTCCGACATTGATCAGGGACGGCTCGAAGAGTCGGCCTCCATCTGTCCGGTCGACGCACTCATCATTGAAGATGAGAACGGCGAACAGATCGTGCCGTAGGCCCCCCTCCGTTCCGGTGAGACCGGCCTCGGGGGAGGGGCGGCAGCACTGTTTCCGCGTTCTCGTGGGGGCAACGAAGGAAGGGGGAGCGGGAGAAATCGAGCCAACGTCTACGGTCCTGCTTCACTCGGTAGGCTGTCATGGCCTTCACTTACAACCACTTGGTCTACCGATCGTCCTCATTGGATCGTCGATACCAGGCGATCAGGGCGCCTGTCAACAGGCCGGCGATGAGTGCCAGTAGGAGTTGGGTGAGCATCGGTCGGCTTTTGGGGGCACTTTGATTCTCGTCCATTGCTACCGGTGACGCTGCGGGAGGAGTTGCTTCCCGGCGTGGTCAGATCGGATGCGGTAGAGGAGAAACATTCGTTACTCCTGCAGCGCTTTGTTCGCCTCCCATTCCCGGAAGCGATCGAGTTCGGTGCGAACGCGACGCACGACCATAGAAATGACCGTCACGTCGTCAACAAATCCGAGAGCCCCCAGTGCGTCCGGCACCGCATCGGTAGGGACGACGAAGTACAACACGGCTCCCACCATTAGCACCAGCGGGGTCCAGCCGACGCGTCGATAGGACCGGTCGGCCCAACGTACCAGGAGACGCAACATCGTTTGCAGATCCGTCCAGACCGCGGACAAGACGCTGGGTTGCGCGCTCATCCGCTCGTAGGCATTCCGGAGGAGAAGAACGAGGCGAAATCGCCGCCGCAACACCTGCTCAGCTGCGTCTTTCAGGGTGTCGACAACCTCTGAGGCGTCGGGTCGAGCAGACCATGTCGAAAGGGAAGCTGCTTCTTCCGAATCTGAAAGTGGTAGATCGGTAGACATGAGAGGAAGACGTTAGGAGGAACGCCGAGGATCGCTTTCGATGCTATAGAGTGGAGGAGCGAAAGTCAACCGACAGTCTGGATCGTCGTATTGCAGCCGCTGTGGGGAACTGGGAAAAGAATCTCTTTCGGGCGTCCGACGCCTTCTTCCCCACGCGCTCCAGGGAGCGTTGATTCCATTGGATCCCGGTCCTGTAACTGATTGACGGGCGGGAAGAAACCCCGCCCGGTATCAGTCTGATCCCGACTGATTCGAAGGTAGGGACCCTCGTTCCGCTCATCCAGTGGCGGGATGCAAATTGCCCATTCACTATCCCCGTATCGGTGTTAGGGCGGGCTAGATTCTTCAGCGCCTGTCTCACTGCCTTTCATTTTCGTGGACACCTCCGTAACCACCTCGGCCGCCGAAGCGGCTCGGTTCATCCAGGACGGTCGGCTCGCTGCCTTCCCGACCGAAACCGTCTACGGGCTTGGGGCCGATGCGTTAAGTGCCCCGGCGGTCGAGAAGATTTTTAAGGCAAAGGGGCGGCCCTCCGACAATCCATTAATTGTCCACGTAGCTGCGTCGAGCCAAATTGATCGTGTTGTGGCCGGAGTGCCGGAATGGACCCGGACGCTGTTAGACCACTTCACACCGGGACCGTTAACCCTCATTCTACCGAAGCATTCCGACGTGCCCTCCATCGTAACGGCGGGGCTCAACACCGTGGGTCTACGGCTACCGTCGCACCAGTTAGCCCAAGCGTTTTTACGAGAGTGCGGAACACCCGTCGCGGCCCCCTCAGCGAACCGCTCCGGGCGGCCCAGTCCCACGACGTGGGAGGCAGTGAAGGAAGATTTGGGGGGGCGCATTGCCTGCATTTTGAACGGAGGGCGTACGAGCGAAGGGGTCGAGTCCACGGTACTCGACTGC
>PXTG01000014.1:9054-14016 GCA_003023365.1 Bacteroidetes bacterium QH_7_62_13
AGGGAGTTCGGAGCCCCGGGACGCGTCACCGCCACTACGCGCCGTCTGCGCGGGTGTGTCTGGTCGAGGACGCCTCCGACGCACGGGTGGCCCCGGACGTAGGGTACATCGGCCTCGATGCCCCTGAAAATGAAGAGGCCGTCGGGATGCTCCATGTCGCTTCAGGCCGGGAATCGTACGCCCACGATCTCTTTGCTTTCTTCCGGAACTGTGATCGAGAGGGGTGCTCGGTCATTTATGCACAGACGGTCTCGGACGAGGGGGTGGGCCGTGCGTTAAACGACCGGCTTGCCCGAGCTGCCGCGCGGTAACGCCGAGACCATCAGCCTCGTGTAGCTCGGATCAGCCATCGGGCTAGCGGGGGCAGGGCGGAGCAGGCGCGGAGAAGGGTTCTCGTAAGCGTTGGACGGAAGGCAGCGGTGTGTACCCACCGTCCAATCCGCATGCGCCGCCCAAATGTTCGGGTCCATTGCCGTTCGTAGGTCATTCTGAAGGAGGTGGGGGGACGACGCTCGGCCAGGAGGTCGTCGGCGAGGGGCGCCAGCAGATCCGCCGCCGCGAGGGCCATGGCCATGCCGTCCCCACAGAGGGGGGCAATCATCCCGGCGGCGTCGCCCACCATGCACACGTCCCCGGCGAAACGACTTTTTGGCATGAGTGGCACCTGGCTGACGGCTTCGTATCGATCGCTGACGCGACACAGCGGACCCAGTCGCTTATCGAGCTTCGGATTCTTGCAAAGGGTCTCGTTTAGCATCGCCTCCGGGGTGCCGCCGGCGTCCGTGAGGGCATCGGTGCGCCCGATCCAGCAGACGTTCAGGCGTCCCTTCTCAACCGGACCCACACCGCAGTAGCCGCCCGGTGCAGTGTGGAGCTCGATGGTCCCTGGATCGGAAATATCGTGGTCCCCCGCAAAGTGAGCCTTGAAGGCGACGTAGGGCGAAGACTGCTGCAGGAAGGGACGATCCAGGGTCCGGTCTAAGAGGCCCCGTCGGCCGTACGCCCCGATCACGGGCCGGGCCTCGACCGTTTCCCCGCCTGCGTCGACGACGTAGCCTTCATCGACTGAGCCGCGGACGCTCGTAGCTCGGGTCCCGGGGCGTCCATCCACACCCGCCCGGCAGGCTTGTCGGTAGAGCAGCTGGTCGAGGCGATACCGGGAAAGGCCGAGAGCCGTGCCGGGGAGGGCGTGAGCAGACTCAGTCCCCCTCGGGCCTGTAAGGCGGGCCCGCGTGAGGGAGGCGGATCCGGCGTCGTAAACGGCCTCCAGTACACCGAGGTGTTCCAACGAGGACTGGGCTTCTGGGGACAGGAATTCACCGCATAATTTGTGACGGGGATAGGTGGATTTTTCCAGAAGGAGTACGTCGTGTGCCTGGCGTGCCAGTTGGAGTGCAACACTACAACCGGCCAGCCCGCCGCCGACCACGATGGCGTCGTATCGCATGGGAAAATTAGATCATGGAAGAAAATGTAGTTCCCATTACGAGTGGAGACTGGCAGTGATGCCAACTGATGGGGGGTGAGCATAGATTGGGAGACTCCGTTCCGACAAAATAAAAAAACCACCCTGACCGGAATCCCCGATCAGGGTGGTAGGGAGCGACGTAGGAAGGAGGAACGCTCGAAACTGCAAACGGGGACGCGTGTGTCTCCGCGTCTCCAATTTGAGCGCCTTCAGCCCTTTTCGAGGGGCTACTCCTCTTCACCTTCGTCGACGACTTCGTAGTCGGCGTCGTGGACATCTTCGTCCTCGTCCTGGGCGGCCCCGTTCTCCGGACCGGCACCACCTGCGGCGGCGCCGGCTCCAGCGGCGCCTGCCCCGGCGGCTCCGGGCTGCCCCTGTTGGGCCTCCTCCTGCTGGGCCGCGTAAATCTCCTGGCTGGCGGCGGACCACTTCTCGTTGAGGTCCTCCAGCGCATCTTCGAGGGCGTCCACGGGCTGGTCGGCCTCAGCCGTTTCGAGCTCATTCTCGACGCGTTCGAGCGCGTCCTCGATGGGTTCACGCTTGTCCTCGGGAATCTTGTCTCCGTATTCCTCAAGGTTCTGCTGCGTGGTGTAGACCATCGAGTTCGCCTCGTTGATGGTCTCGGCGCGCTCCTTCCGCTTCTCGTCTTCCTCGGCGTGCTTCTCAGCGTCCTCGCGCATCTTCTCGATCTCTTCCTCGCTGAGGCCGCTGTCCGCCTCGACGCGAATGGACTGTTCCTTGCCGGTTGCCTCATCGACAGCCGAGACGTTCAGGATGCCGTCCGCGTCGATGTCGAAGGTGACCTCAATCTGCGGGGTGCCCCGTGGGGCCGGCGGGATGCCGTCCAGGTGAAAGCGACCGAGGGTGCGGTTGTCCTTGGCCATCTCACGATTTCCCTGCAGGACGTGCACCTCGACAGAGGTCTGGTTGTCGGCCGCCGTCGAGAAAATCTCACTCTCTTTAGTCGGAATCGTGGTGTTGGCCTCGATGAGCGTGGTTGACACGCCGCCGAGGGTCTCGATGCCGAGGTCGAGGGGCGTGACATCCAACAGCAGCACGTCGTCCACGTCGCCACTGAGAACGCCTCCCTGTACGGCCGCACCCAGCGCCACCACTTCGTCCGGGTTGACGGACTTGTTGGCCTTCTTGCCGAAGAAGTCTTCGACGGTCTCCTGGACGAGCGGCACGCGGGTGGATCCACCGACGAGGATGACCTCGTCAACGTCACTCTTGGAGTGGCCCGCGTCGTCGAGGGCCTGCTCCATCTGCGGGACGGTTTTCTCGACGAGGTCGTCGATCAGGTTTTCGAACGTGGCCCGGTTCAGATCCATGTTCAAGTGCTGCGGGCCGTCGTCCGTCGCCGTGATGAACGGCAGGTTTATGGTCGTCGTCTTGGCGCTCGAAAGTTCGATCTTCGCCTTCTCGGCGGCCTCTTTGAGCCGCTGCAGGGCCATCGGATCCTCGCGGAGATCGATACCCTTGTCTTTTTCGAACTCGTCGGCGATGTGGTCGATGAGGCGCTTGTCGAAGTTATCGCCTCCGAGGTGTGTGTCCCCGTAGGTTGCGTTCACCTCAAAGACCCCGTCGCCGAGCTCCAAGATGGAGATGTCGAAGGTGCCTCCACCGAGGTCGTAGACGGCCACGACCTGGTCGCCCTCGTCGTCGAGGCCGTAGGTGAGAGAGGCGGCGGTTGGCTCGTTGATGATGCGCTCGACGTTGAGGCCCGCAATTTGACCGGCCTCCTTCGTGGCCTTCCGCTGCGCGTCGTTGAAGTACGCCGGCACGGTAATCACCGCGTCGGTGACCTCCTGCCCCAGGTAATCCTCGGCGGTTTGCTTGAGCTTCTGCAGCACCATGGCCGAGATCTCCTGCGGCGTGTACTGCCGGTCGCCGATTTGGACGCGCGCCGTGTCGTTCTCGCCCCGAACGATTTCGTAGGGGACCTCCTCGATTTCGTCCTCCACTTCGTCGTAAAAGCGGCCCATGAACCGCTTGATCGAGGAGACCGTGTTTTCGGGATTCGTGATGGCCTGTCGTTTTGCAGGGGCCCCAACGAGGCGTTCGCCGTCGTCCTTGTAGGCGACGACGGACGGGGTCGTCCGCGAGCCTTCTGCGTTTTCGATGACTTTGGGGTCGTCCCCCTCCATCACGGCCACGACGGAGTTCGTCGTGCCGAGGTCAATGCCAATGATCTTGCCCATAGGTTCAGTCGATTGTGATTCAGGAAGTTCGTCGAATGTCGAAGGCAGGTCGGAGTCTACGCCAATGTTCACTCCCACGTCGCCACGCAGTGGATTATCAAGAACGGTGCCGGGCTCAATTTCAGTAACTTTGCCCGTCATAGTGGCAGGCCGAATTGATTGAGCAAATGCGTGCTCCTGCGTAGATTGTCAGATGTGGCGTACTTCGATTCCGGCGTCTGAAAACTTTGCAGGAACACGAGCTTCACGGATCCATCCTGCAACCGAGCGACCGCCAATCCGTGGACATAGTGTGATTCGTTTCAGTTTCTCGGGTATCTCAGCTGATTCTGCCAACGATTTCCGGTGCATGTATACCTCTGCCGGGTTCCGTTACCTTCCAAATCTCCTGACTGTCACGCGTATCCTGGTCACGCCGCTCCTTTTGCTTCTACTGACGGTCCCCAGCCAGGAAGGACAGGCCTCTGCGCTCCTTCTTTTTGTTTTGGCTTCTTTGTCGGACTACTACGACGGTGTGTTAGCTCGTCGCCTGCAGGTGCGGTCTCGACTTGGGCAGTATCTCGATCCACTGGCCGATAAGGTTCTCGTGCTGGGGATGTTCGGCATGCTGGCCGTTGAGGCTCCGTCCGTGGTGCCCTGGTGGGCCGTGGCCGTCATAGCGCTCCGGGATGTCACCGTGACAGGGGTCCGCACCTGGGTCGAGGCGTGGGGCAGTACGCTGCAGACCTTTCGGATCGCCAAGCTAAAGACCGCCCTACAGCTTGCCTTTCTGTTCGGGGTGCTTGTGCTGCGAACCGGGACGCACATGGCCCCTCCACTGGGACAATGGGCGGGTTGGGTGTTGTACGACAGCTATCTGCCCGGCGTGGCTCTCGCTCTCGTGGTTGGATTCACAGTTGTAACAGGGGCTTTGTACCTCATTGCCCCCGTCGAAGAGCGAGTCCAGGTGGAGTAGCGGCCCGTTTTTGACGAGCACAACCTTCTTCCCAGCTTAGTGTGATGGTCAATTCTGAACAACCGGATTCTACTTCCGCGGTGAATTCCAATAGCGCAGACGGCGAGATCCACAATCTCCGTTCGCGACGCATTGCGGAGGGGCTTCTCGACATCGGAGCCGTCGAACTGAACCCGTCAGATCCGTTCACCTGGTCGTCGGGACTCGTTGCCCCCATCTATTGCGACAATCGGCTGACTATTTCGCACCCAGCGGTTCGACGCCCTCTACTACCAGGCCAAGAGCCAGGGGACCCTCGATGCCGGGGCCTTCGAGGCGACGCTGCGGGAGTTCCGTGA
>PXTG01000014.1:14079-21669 GCA_003023365.1 Bacteroidetes bacterium QH_7_62_13
CCCCGCCGTTCTGGCTATTTTTAGCTACGAACTCAGTGCCGCGGCCACGGCCTTCGGAAAGGCCAACGTCCCCCGGTACGTGCTTACCACGTTCCGTACACTGATCGAGGTGGCCCACGAGCGCGGGGACCTGTCAGCGGCTGAGCTCGATGTGCTCCGGGCCTGGCGGGACAATCCGGCGGCCTGGTCGGAGGAGCACGGGGGACAGCGACCCGACTAGAATTTCGCTCAGCACCCCCGGTACGTGACCCCTTTCTCTTTTTCCCGCGCACAGAATCGATGGCCCAACGACACATATGCGCGCCCATCTTCTCACCATCGGCGATGAATTGCTTATCGGCCAGACCACGAATACGAACGCCGCCTGGCTGGGGGAGAAGCTCAGTCGTCTCGGAATGGAAGTGGAGCGGACCGTGACGGTGGGCGACGATCCCGAGCGGATACGAGAGGAGATCAACCGGTCGGCCCGCCGTGCTCAACTTCTGCTGCTGACGGGGGGGCTGGGCCCTACCCACGATGACATAACCCGTGAGGTTGTGGCCGAGTACTTCGACGCTCCGCTGCGTACCGACGAGGAGATCTTGGCCCGGATCCGGCGCTACTATGAGCGCCGAGACCGTCAGCTGCCGAGTGCCGCCTCCAAGCTCGCTCAAGTACCGGATGGTTTCGCCACTCTTGACAATCCCGTGGGGGCGGCTGTGGGGCTGTGGCACGAAGCCACCGTTCACGACGGGCATCGATTGGTCGGTGTGTTGCCGGGTATCCCCGAGGAAATGAAGGGAATTTTCGAAGCTGCCGTTATGCCCCGGCTCAAGCAGCGCGCCGATCTGAGAGCGGCGACCCACCGCACCCTCGTGACATCCGGGATTGGGGAGTCGGCCCTACAGGAGCGCCTCGGCGATCTCTCCGACCTGCTGGGGGAAAAGTTAGCCCTCGCTTATTTGCCGTCCACGAATGGCGTACGCCTCCGCCTCACGTCCTCGGATACTGATCGGGCGGCAGCCGAGAAACGGCTCGACCGGCTCGAAGAGCGGATTCGATCCCAGGTGGGAATTCACGTGATTGGGACCGGAAAGGTAACCCTCGAGGATGTGCTCGGCGACACGCTCCGAGAGGGCGGCTTCACCATCGCCTCCGCTGAGAGCGCGACCGGCGGTCTCATTGGACATCGGCTCACTAGCGTGACTGGCTCCTCGGACTACTACCAGGGGAGCGTTACCGCCTACGCAAATGCTGTGAAGCAGTCGATACTGGGGGTCGAGCTGGGGGCGATTGCCGAATACGGAGCGGTCAGTGAAGCGGTCGCCGTTCAAATGGCCGAGGGGGTCCGGGATCGACTCGACGTTGATGTCGGGGTCGCCACGACGGGCATCGCGGGGCCGACCGGGGGAACGCCCGAAAAACCAGTCGGCACCGTGTGGCTCGGGTACGCCGACGAGGTGCGGTCTCGTGCCGTTCGACAACAGTTCGTCGAAGATCGGTCCTTGAACAAAGAACTTTTCGCGTCGGCCGCCCTCGATTTGGTGCGGCGAGAGCTCGTACGCCGGGACGAATAGTGGCGTCTTCGGTTCCGGTTCTCCGCTTTCATTGTGCCAGACTCACCGTATGTCGACTATGCGTGCCGTTATTGTCACCGAACACGGAGATCCCGAGCACATGGCGATACGCGAGGCTCCGGATCCCGATGTTGGGGGGGACAAGGTACTAGTGAAGGTCCACGCCACGGCGTTGAATCGCGCCGACACGTTCCAGCGCCGTGGGCACTATCCGCCGCCCGACGGGGCGCCCGACATTCTCGGTCTCGAAATGGCCGGAACGGTCGCCGACGTTGGCCGGAATGTCGATGAGTGGACCCAGGGAGACCGTGTGTTTGGACTGCTCGACGGAGGCGGGTACGCTCAGTACACCGCCGTGCACACGGATCAACTCATGGCCCTTCCGCCCGGGTTGTCGATGGAGGAGGCGGCCGCGATCCCGGAAGTGTTTTTGACGGCCTACCAGGCACTGCACTGGCTGGGCGGGATTCAACCCGGGCATGAGGTGCTCGTCCACGCCGGGGCTAGTGGGGTGGGAACGGCCGCCATCCAACTCACCCGACTTGCCGGCGCGACCCCTCACATCACTGCCTCGGCCCCGAAGCATGAGGTGTGCCGCGATCTCGGAGCGAAAACGACCATCGACTACGAGTCAGAGGATTTCGCCGAGCGGATTCAGGAAGTGACCGCGGAGGGCGTCCACGTCATTCTCGACTTCATCGGTGCACCGTACTTCCACAAGAACGTGGAATCGCTCGCGATGGACGGGCGAATTGTTCAACTGGCGACCCTGGGAGGGAGTACCGTCGAGGAAGTGAGCCTGCGGGCCCTGATGGGAAAGCGCGCGCAGCTGATGGCCTCCACCTTGCGCTCGCGCAGCCGCGAGTACAAGGTCGAACTCACGCAGGCGTTCGCGAGCCATGTGGGTCCCCACTTCGTAGATGGTGATCTGGAGCCGGTGATCGATTCGGTGTACGATTGGACCGACGTAAGTGACGCCCATCGCCGCATGGAGAACAACCAGAATGCGGGAAAGATTGTCTTGCGGGTGATTTCGTAGGGGGGCGGCAGCGGTCCACCCGCACCCCTGGCCACCCTTGCAACGAGGGGCAAGGGGACTGAACGACAACAAAGAGATAAGCCCCAATCGTCCGTACGGACAATTGGGGCGGGAAGGAGGCTCGATAGGTGAGGCTTAGCCCTCCAGCGTTGCGTCTAAGGTGATCTCGGCACCGGCCAGGGCTTTCGACACCGGACAGCCGGACTTTGCAGCGTCGGCGAGGTCCTGAAAGGTGTCCTCGTCGATGCCGGGCACCGAAGCGGTGCTGGTGAGATGGATCTTCGTGATGGCGGGGCCGTCCTCCAACGTTCGGAGGGTGACCTCGGCGGTCGTATCTACCGACTCCGGATCGTACCCCTCGTCGTCGAGAACGTTCGAGAAGGCCATCGAGAAGCATCCGGCGTGGGCCGCCGCAATGAGTTCTTCGGGGTTCGAGCCCGCGCCGTCCTCGAAGCGGGATCGGTACGAGAACGCACCTTCGTAGGCGCCGCTCTCCAATTTCATCGTTCCATTCCCGTCGGGCAAATTGCCCTCCCAGCGGGCGTCCGCAGAGCGTGTTGGCATAGGGTCGTGTGTGGACTTGTTCGAAGAGTGGTGAAGGGTTCAGCCGTTCGTAACCAGCGCCCGGTCGTACGTTCCTGTTGTTCAGGGCTTTCGTCGGAAAGAGATAGAACGGGGGGAGGGGCACTCACGCATCGGGCTCTCCGTTGAGCTCGTCCAGGTGCACGTCGCGCTGGGGGAATGGAATGCCGATCCCGGCTTCGTCGAGGTGATACTTGACCTGACGGGTGAGTGCCTGGCGTAGCCGGAAGTAATTGTCCGGCGTGGCCCAAATTCGCACCTGCCAGTTGATCGATGAGTCCCCGAGCCCGACGAGCGCAGCCTGCTCCCCCTTGTCTTTCAGGCGATCGTCCACGCTCCGTGCAGCCTCGAGGAGAACCTCACGCGTCTGGTCGATGTCGGCGGGGTAATCAGTTCCAACGTCGCAGTCGACCCGAATTTCGTCGTGGGCGAAGATGTTCTCGATCGTGGACCCGAAGACATCCCCGTTTGGAATCACAATCAGTCGGTTCTGACGGGTGCGAAGACACGTGAAGAAGAGCTGGAGGTCCTTCACGAATCCAGCTTCACCGGCAATCTCCACGTAGTCCCCAATGCTGAACGGACGGAAAATGAGGAGCATGATGCCCGCTGCAAAGTTGGCGAGCGTTCCCTGCAGAGCTAACCCCACAGCAAATCCCGCAGCCGCCAGTACCGCGACGAAGCTGGCGATCTGAATGCCGACCGTTTGTAGAGCCGCAAAAATCGTGAGCAGGAAAACGGCGTAGTATACGAAGTTTCCCGCAAACTTCGTGAGGGTACGGTCGACGCCTGGGGAATCGAGGCCGTCCCGAATCTTGTTCCGCAGCCATTTTGCAATATATCGGCCGATAACGAGGATGCCGACGAAGGCCACTGCACTCAGTAAATAGTCAGTGACCAGGCTCAGGGTATCTGCGTTGAGGTAATCCTCGGCGAGGAACTGATCCATGGGGGAAGGAGCAGAGTCTTGGTCAATTTTACTGTAGAAACCTCGGTGGTATATCAACAAGAGTCAATCGGGAAAGGACCCACAGGTCGATCTCCCCTCATACTTTCATGGAGAAATATCTTCGTGGCCCTGCGCCGCTTCGCCGGTTTCTACGCCGCGTATGCGGTTGACAAAGCGACGGAGTAGAGGCCGGGTGAGCTCCATTTCGGGTCGTTCTTGTCGAAAGCCGGTGATCCTTCCCTTTTCATCGCGGAGGAGTCGGAAGTTGAAAATATACTCGCCGTCCTGGGTACGTCCGGCGTCGCTTCGCCCAAAGCGAATGTCCTGTATGGTAAGGGAGCCGTTCCCATCCCGTTGGACAGTAAAGTAGCCCCGAGAGAACCAACGCAATCGCTCCACCATCGGATGATCGACGGCATCCCCCAGCAATTCGTGATTCTTCGCGACGTACCGAAAGGAGACCCGACGATCATCATCGAGTAAAGAGTAATATCCCACATAAAACCCATCCTTTCCCTCCGACAGCCCCATCCATAGCAGGTTGTTGAAGGCCGTTGGCTTGGTGAGTACGCGCTCGGAAGGGAGACTTTGTGACTGGAGGGACGAGGTGAAGACCTGATTGACGTGTCTCTTGTTTACGATTGTTATCATTAGATACGCCGAACTTAAGGCCAGTCCGGCGTAATTGGCGTAGCGTCGGATCCAGTCGTTAGGGGACCACCAGAGCGCCGTGAGTAGGCCAGTGGCCAACGGGACTGTGTAGAGTGGATCGATAATGAAGATGGTCCCGTACAGGATCGGCGTGTTAGAGAATGGCCAGAACACTTGCGTGCCGTAGACCGTCAGGCAGTCGAGTCCAATGTGGGTCAGCAGTACGGCACCCGCGAGAACCGTCCACCGCCCCCAAGAAGGCCCATTATCGTGCAGGGAGGATAAGCCCCATCCGGCGATGGGAGCGAGGAAGAGCGCGAGGAGAAGAGAATGGGAGGGACCTCGGTGAAAGAGAAGGGATTGGGCTTCCGTCAGAAACGGATCGGCAAGCACATCGAGGTCCGGGAGTGTTCCCAGAATAGCGCCCCAGAGGGGGGCCTTCCATCGGGCGTCGCGTCCCGCGACAGCTTCTCCCACGGCTGCACCGAGGGTGATCTGCGTCACTGAGTCCATGTGGTCCAGACGGCGGATTCGGAGGAACCGGGCTCGTCACTTCGTGTACGGCGGTTTCGTGTTGGGGTCCCACCGTGCGTGATCCGTCTCCGCTACAAATTCGTTACGACTTCCGAGTATGTCCGATCGCATTGCTTGTCGGGCCGACAATGTTAGGGTGCGCAAAGAGCACCGGGAGAGAGTTGAGGATCTTGTGTACAAGATGTTTGAACGCCGAAACCATCGCTATGTCGGCGGGCAGGAGCAGGACTGGTTAACCGTCGAGCTCGTCCAGTCGCTGCGGCGGGAGAGCCAAGTGTACCGCGAGGAACTCAGTAGTAAGACGGATGGGCCTCTGCCCTTTGCGCTTGGGTACTTCAAGCTGCGAGATGGAAATCTCAACCTCACGACCGATAAAGTGCCCGCCAACGTTCCGCCTGAGACCTTTGTTCGGTTCCTCAGTGAGTTTGTGGAGCCCGGAGCGAAACTTTGGTTCGGGTCCGGAGACGAACGAGAAGGATGGAAGATTCAGGGAGTAGACGATGTGGTTCCGATGGACGTCGGAGGAAACGACACTGAGCTTTAACAAGAAGACGTGTTTGGGCAGAGCTGCACTAAAAGTTGTCGGGTGGCTTCTCGGTTCGACACCTTTTCGAGTGGTTTCGTCCCGGCCGGCAGAAGAGTGACTGAGCGTCGGTGGCCATGGTCCTCTTGGAGGTACTCCTTCACCCGCACCCCGACACTTTGCCCGTCCCGCGCCACCAATCCCGTAACGGTGTTTGGACGATTCGGATATGGAGCACCTTCCGGTAGGGCCTGCATAATTGTGCCCAAGCATTCCTGGGCGGCCTCCGTCGTACACTCGGACAGTCGAACGAAGAGGTTGATTTCGATGTCTCTATCAAAGTCGACGTAAAGTTGGCTAAGGGTTGGACGGAGAGAGTGCCACTCCAAATCGATACGGCCGCAATCCGCCGTCAGCTCAGCCACTGCGTCCATCAGCTCCGGCAACGTTTCTTCCAGGTCGTTCATCATGCGGGCGTACCCCTGCATCTCAGCCTGCATGCCACGACCCCGCCCCAGATTTTCCGCCGCATCGGTCGAGGCTTTGCGCAACCAAGTCTGCACAGGTTCGCTCTGGGTGACTTCTTCACTCACGGCGTCGAGTGAGGAGGAGAGGTACGGTTCAATTCGGTCTTTCCAGTCCTCTTTCGACGGGGACGGCACGAAATCTAAACGGGTTGGTGCGAGATTTGAGGAAAGAGCCCCGATCGTCTGGGGAGGGGAGGAACAAAAAGCCCTTATTCCTATGGAAACCCAGTAATTTCACTTGGCCATCCCACAGGACCGATTCTACTGTGCCCGACCCATCAGCCACTTCCCGCCAGCCCCAAACGATGCGCCTCGACGAGCTTTCGGATCACCTTCAGCTTTCGAAGCAAACGATCGTCCGGTGGGTTGATCGACATCTTATCGATGCCGATCTGTACTGGTCCCTCTCCGAATCGAACGAGGAGGTTCGGATGATCGATCTCTCGGACGATACCATTGACTTCCTTGAGGATTTCGCCGCCGATTATCGTGACGACGTGGTTAGTCGCACGGAGGCTCGCCGGATATTGAAGCAAATTGATCGGAAAAAGATCAAGAAGCTAATTCGGGCCGGAGATGTTAAGGATGTAGAGGTGGACGATGAGACCCGTGTTGTCGTTGGTAGTCTTGAGGATTACCTCATGCAACGGGAGCGTGAGGAGAAGGAGGAAGACGAGGACGCGTAGCACCCGAGTGTCTCCTGCGTTGCTGGGCGCCCCCCATGGTCGGTTCCGGGTCTGATCGGCTGAGGACTATCGCTGGAGACGAAAAAGCAACGGCGGAACACCGTCCCGTCAAGGCTCCAGCTGGGCGACATGTCCTCTTTATGACTAAGAAGCTGTTTAGCGGATTGTCTGAGGCCTGCGACTGCGTGGGTCTCGTGCAAAATGGCTTCCGCACTCGCCTGGTAGTTCCACTACAAGGCTCGTTTGAGCGCCATTTTGCAACGTCGACCACTGTGTCTCGGCGTTCTCATCCATCCACCAAACAACTTCTAAGTGGACTGCTTCTCGTCATCGAGCATCTTTTCCAGTTTCGGCTTCATTTTATCTACTGGAAACACCCCCAATATTCGACGAACGATCTGGCCCTCTGAGTTGATGAGGTAGGTAGTTGGAAGGCCATACATGGCTTCAAAGTGCTTCTCTATCGACTGCTCAGGGTCAAGTACAATTGGGTAATTCACTTCCTCATCTTTAACGAACGGCTCGACCACCTCGGCCCCCTCT
>PXTG01000015.1:0-8088 GCA_003023365.1 Bacteroidetes bacterium QH_7_62_13
CGTGTCCATGTAGTACGGGAAGCGCCCCGCGCACCCAATGCCGCTGATGAAGACCACATTCTCCTTCGGCACGTCGAGGTCCGGGAGGAGACGCTGCACAGTGGAGAGGATGGCGTAGTCGCCGCACCCGGGGCACCAGCGGACCTCCTGATCGGACTGGAAGTCCTCGCGGGACAGGGCCTCCCCGCCCCCGTCGCCGCCGTATCCGGGCGGAAGCGAGGGGCCGTCCCCGTCTCCCGAGCTGGGACCGGCCGGCTTCTTTGCACCGGGCGGTCCGGCGGGTTTTTTCGTATCCGCATCGCTGGACTCGCCATCGCCCCCACCCAGGCCGGGCGGAAGGTCGGGCTTCTTCGTGCCGGGGGAGTCGTCGGACGTGTCATCCGTCGCATCGTCGGCGAGGCCCGGCGGCAGATCCGGCTTTTTTGTGCCGGGAGACGCATCCTCCTCCGGGGCCTCGTCGTCTTCGTCCTCGGCAAGACCGGGGGGGAGGTCGGGCTTTTTCGTGCCGTCGGGCGTCTGTCCGTTCTGGCTCGGATTAGGCGTTTCGTCGCTCATGAGTCGGGGTCGAGTAAATCAGGCTACACGCAGTACGTGATCCGTGAAACGTGATGCGTGAGTTGCTTCCCATTCACGTATCACGTCATCACGCATCGCCATGGTCTACGCAGGCGTCGGCTCTCCAATCAGGGCATCGATCTCTTCTACAATTTCTTCCGCTCGAAAGGGACGGCCCTGAATCTTGTTGAGCGGCGTAAAGTCCCGGTTCGGATACTGATCGCGGAGGACGCGGATGAGCTGGCCGTTGTTGAGTTCGGGCACGAGCACGCGGTCGAACCGATCGATCACGTCTCCCAAGTCCGACGGCAGGGGCCACACGTGACGGAGGGCTACGCTCCCGACGCGGTGCCCCCGGTCGCCGGCCCGCTCGGTGGCTTCGTCGATGGCCCCCTTCGTAGAGCCCCAACCCAGCACCAGCAGGTCGCCGTTGGTGTGGCCGTGGACGGTAAGGGGCGGGATGTCCTGCGCGACGCGCTGCACCTTTTCGGCGCGGAGCTTTACCATCTTCTCGTGGTTCTCGGCGGCGTAGGAGACGTTGCCGGTTTTGTGCTCTTTCTCCAGGCCCCCGAGACGGTGCTCCAGGTCCGGGGTGCCCGGCTTGGCCCAGGCGCGGGCCAGCGTCTCCGGGTCGCGGACGTAGGGGAGAAACTGGTCGTTCCCGTCGGCGTCCTCGTAGATGGTGCGCTCGGTCTTCTCCGTTTCGACGTTCACGTCGAACGGCGGAAGCGTGTCGGTATCCGGGATGCGCCAGGCCTCCGAGCCGTTGCCGAGGTAGCCGTCGGCCAGGAGGATGACGGGCGTACGGTACTTCGTGGCGATGCGGCAGGCCTCGTAGGCGGTATTGAAGCAGTCGCCCGGGGAGGTAGCCGCCAACACCGGCAACGGGGCCTCCCCGTTGCGCCCGTAAACGGCCTGCAGGAGATCCCCCTGCTCCGGCTTGGTGGGTAGGCCGGTGGACGGCCCGCCGCGCTGCATGTCGATCACGACGAGGGGCAGTTCCGTCATCACGCCCAGGCCGATGGCCTCCGTTTTGAGGGCCACCCCCGGCCCCGACGTGGCACACACGCCGATGTTTCCGCCGAACCCCGCGCCGAGCGCCGAGCAGACGGCAGCAATCTCGTCCTCGGCCTGGAAGGTGATAACGCCGAAGTTTTTGTGCTTGCTAATCTCGTGGAGGATGTCCGACGCCGGGGTGATCGGATACGACCCGTAGAAGAGGCCGAGGTCACTCTTTACTCGGGCGGCCACGAGGCCGAGCGCCAGGGCTTCGGCTCCCCGAACGGCGCGGTAGGTCCCCGGCTTCATCGCCGCCTCGTTTACCTCGTAGCGCACTTCGGCCGCGTCGATGGTCTCGCCATAGTGGTATCCCTTCTTCAGCACGTTCAGGTTGGCGTCCCGGATTTCGGGATCCTCCTCGAATTTCTGGCGGATCCATTTCTTTGCGGGCTCCACAGGGCGCGAGTACATCCAGAGCGCCATCCCCAGCGCGAACATGTTTTTCGACCGGTCGATCTGCTGGACCGACAGGTCGGTGTCGGAGAGAGCCTCGCGGGTAATCTCGGTGAGGGGGACCTCCAGCACTTCGTATTCGTCCAGCGTGCCGTCCGTCAGCGGATTGTTGTCCAGGTCGGCCTTATTTAGGTCCTTGTCTTCGAACGAGTTCACGTTCACCAGCACGGTGCCGCCCTTCCGCACGCGATGCAGGTGCACCTTCAATGCCGCAGCGTTCATGGCCACGAGCAAATCCACCTTCTCGCCGGGCGTCCGGATGTCGACGGCACCGAAGTGGAGCTGGAAGGCGCTCACGCCATAGGTGGTGCCGGCCGGGGCCCGGATCTCGGCGGGATAGTCCGGCAGCGTGGCGAGGTCGTTGTGGGCGTAGGCCGAGGCGAGTGTGAACTGCGACCCGGTAATCTGCATCCCGTCGCCGGAATCGCCTGCGAAGAGGACGGTGGCCTCGGGAATTTCCCGAACGTCGGTGTCGGTCGTGGGGGAACTCATCCGTAGCGAGGGTTGGACCGATTTGAAACTGGGAGACTATCCAACGCTCCTCCTGAACGGATCGTTCGAGACCGGCCGACGGTCTCTCCCCGTCCTCTTACTGCTTTCAACAGGGGTTCACTGGATGTAACCCCGTCGTTTCAAAAGGGCGTCATCGTGGCTGTGCACCGCACGGACGCGGTGGCTTTCCTCAACTGGTTCCATTGCACGTTGAACGTTCGACGTGGGAACGTTGCAGGTGCGCACGGGGAAGGTGAGATTCGCGTTCAGCGTGCCGACACTCAATGTTCTCTTGTTGTGCGAGAGCACGCTCTTGAAGCGAACTGAACTGTCCACTGAAGCGCCCGAGCTGTCGATCCGGGAACGAGATCAAGACGTGTGTAGCCCGCACTCGGTTTTATCGCTGTCGCTCCACCGGCCGTCGCGCGAGTAGCCGTCGGCGTCGTCGACCGGTTCGGTGCAGGGGACGCAGCCGAGGCTGGGGTAGCCCTGGTCATGCTTCGGGTTGTAGGGAAGGTCGTGGTCGAAGAGATACCGCCATACCTGTTTGCGCGTCCAGGGGGCCAACGGGTTGATCTTGAGAACGCTGCATTGGGGCTCCCACTTCAGAATCGGCGCGTCGGCCCGGGAGGGGGACTGGTCGCGGCGCAGGCCCGTAATCCAGGCGCGCTTGTCCTCCAAAAAATTTTTGAGGGGCTTCACTTTGCGAAGGTGACAGCAGCGGTCCGGATTTTGATTCCAGAGCTCCTCCCCTTCTTGCTGGGCCTGCTCCTCCAACGAGAGGCCGCCATGGACGCGGGTCACGTCTACGTCGACGGTCTCGGCCAGCTCGTCTTTCAGTTCGTAGGTTTCGGGGAAGAGAAGGTCCGTGTCGAGGTAGAAAACCGTGGTGCCGGGCTGGAGGTCCGCCAGCATGTGCATGATGACGATCCCCGAGGGGCCGAAGCCGGTGCCCTGCACGAGGTCATCGCCGAAGGTGTCGGCGGCCCAGTCGAGGACGACCTTCGGGGAGCGGGGTTCGAACTGGGCGTTGAGGGCCGCGAGCCGGGTGTGGGTCCAGGGCGCAAAGGCGTCGGGAGTGGGGGCCATGTGGGCGGAACAAGACGGTCGCGGACAACAAACGATTCGACGGAAGCCAACAAAATCGGCCTTTCCGGCACAAACTGCAGATAAAGAAGGTCACTAAGTAAGGTGATGTACGCCCGTCCGTCAACACGTTCGTTGCGGACCAAATGACTCCCGCCGGAAAATTCCGTGCAGTGCGTACAGTCGTTGCAGCCTCGTAACGTTACTTTGCGGAAGCTCACACGGCGTTTGCGTCGCAGTGTGGCAGTTACCATCTATTCGTCTGAGCTCCCCGAACCGGCTTGGCGTTCCTGAACCATGATTTCGTACGCGGCGACCAAACGGAACATCAAAGTGACCGTCCAGCCCATCTATCTGGACGAGCCCACGGATTTTTTGAAGCGCCAATTCACGTTTGGTTACGTCGTGTCGATTGCGAACACGGGCTCGGCGGAGGTTCAACTCCTGCGCCGACGATGGGTCGTGAGTGAGGCCGATGGGTCCCGACAGGACCTGGAGGGGGATTCGGAGCTACAGGGACATCCCGTGATTCCACCGGGCGAAGAGCACGTGCACGACGGGGCCTGCACCATCGCCTCGTTCAACGGCATGGTAGAGGGCAACTATCTGGTGCAGCGGTCCGATGGGGAGCAGTTCCGGGTGCCGGTGCCCTCCTTCCATCTCCACGCGGCAGCGAATTAGGACGCGGCATGCTTATTTTTCGTCGGCAGAGCTCCCCGCTTCGGTGTTTGCCAGTAAGCAGGCTGCCGACAATGCGTATTTCGTGTTGCGTAATGCGTATCGGCATTTTGCCCAGCCTACAGTGAAGTACGGAATGCGAAATACTCAATATCTGAGCTTCGTCGAGAGGCGTATGTCCGAAAATCTGAGTCGGTCCCACCGTCGGAAGCAGCCCGACTAACTGGCCACAATCTCAATGTCGATGTCGTAGTCGGATGTCGTGAGGGTGATCGTCTTGTTTTCGTTGGCGAGGCCGTAGTCCTCGATGGCGTCGGGAAAGGCGTCCTCCGGCGTGTCCATGTTGAAGAGGGCGTCGGCCACGACCTTCCAGTCCTGGGGCGTGAGATGGACCGTGGCGTCGCGCCCTTCGGCCACCATCGGGGCGTAGTCGAGTACCTTCTCCAGGTGGTTGATCGCTTGCTTGAGGTGTTTGTTCTCGGGGATCTCGGGGTCCAGTTCGGCCATCTCTGCGGTGGCGTGGTGAGTGGAACGGTCCGTGCGTCCGCCCAACGGCACCTATCGGCCCCACGTTCCCGGTTTGGGCAACAACGTCGGCAGCAAGTTCGCCCGACACGGAACCGGCCTCTCTGCGTTTCTTCGGAGGGGCTGCCTGCGTAGGGACCGGGAGAGTGGGGGGGCGGCGCGTGGCAGGAGGCCGAGCGATCCTCTGCAGGTTCAGGTACGGAGGGGGTTTGTTTCATCTTGCTCGTTCGAGTGGCAATCACGCAGGTGCGTTCGTCCGACGGTGGCGGCTCTCCGGCTTTGATCTGAGGAGAGAGTTGAGGAGAGCGTGGGGGTGTGGGCGTTCAGGGTGCCGCAAGGAGGCTCGGATTCGACGGGCCCTGTCCCCCTCTGTCGTTCGTTTGCCTGGCAACCTACGTTCGCCTTGTCCCGTACGGCATGGACGGAGTGTCTACGCGAGGTCGTCTCGCACCGCACTCCCATGCTCCCGCTCTCTCCCGCACTCCCGCTCCCACTTTCTCCCACGCACCTGCTCCCCCACGCTCCCATTCTCCCACGCACCCCTTTCCCCATGCGCCAGTATCTCGACTACCTCCAGGACATCCTCGACAACGGCACCCGACACGAGGACCGGACGGGAACCGGTACCATCCGGGTGTTCGGCCGCCAGTTGCGGTTTGATCTATCCGAGGGCTTTCCTCTCCTAACGACGAAGCGGGTCTGGATGCGGGGCGTGACGGAAGAGTTACTCTGGTTCCTGCGGGGGGAGACCAACATTCAATCGCTCGTGCAGGCCGGCGTGTCCATCTGGACGGACTGGCCCCTGCAGCGGTACCGGGACGAGACGGGCGAAGACGTCAGCCGGGAGGCCTTCGAGAATCGGATTGCCGCGGACGACGATTTCGCCGACGAGTGGGGGGACCTCGGGCCCGTGTACGGCAAGCAGTGGCGCGACTTCGAGGGGCCGGGCCGCCGCGTCGACCAGATTTCACGCCTCGTCGACAACCTACGGGAGCGTCCGCACTCGCGCCGGCACGTCGTGAGCGCCTGGCACCCGGCGCAGACTGAAGACATGGCCCTCCCCCCTTGCCACTACGCCTTCCAGTGCTTTGTGGACGACGGGAGACTGTCACTGATGTGGCAGCAGCGGTCGGTGGACAGCTTCCTCGGTCTGCCGTTCAACATCGCCAGTTACGCGCTCCTCACCCACATGCTGGCCCAGCAGGCCGATCTCACGCCACACGAACTCATTTTCCACGGCGGGGACTGCCACATCTATCAGAACCACGTCGATCAGGTGAATGAGCAGCTCACCCGCACGCCTCACGACCGGCCCACGCTCCGCCTCCGCGAGCGCGCCTCGATCTTCGACCATACCGCCGACGACGTGGCGATCGAGGATTACGAGCACCACCCGGCGCTCAAGGCCCCGATTGCAGTTTAGTTTGAGGCATGGGCCGCTGTGCTGAGACGCGGAAGGGAGAGCGTCCCCCGGCGGTACGTCAACCGTTCAACGTGCCAACGTGAAACGGAATGAGGCGGGCGGTCCGGGGAGGGACATTCCGCTCTGGGAGTGAGCGGCACGATTAGAACGGCAGTGCCGTCTGCACCCGATAGTAGAACTGCACGTCGTCGGTCGTACCGAGCGCGGTCGTCGGTTGGGCGGCGCCGAGGGCGTGTCCGATGCGGACGCCGAAGAGGCGGAGGGCATTCTTGAGCTCAAGGCCGGTTCCGGCCCGCTGCACGCCGTCCCGGATATTCCCATCACTCCACACCACGCCCCCGTCAAGAAATGTCGAGAGCGTGGTTTTTCCGAGCGAGACGAGTCCCAGGATCTCCGTTCGCAGACTCGACGCAAGGGGCACGCGATACTCGAGGGTGCCAAACGCCACGCGGTTGCCAAGAACATACGATCGGTAGCCGCGCACCCGCTCGGCGTCGCCCAATTGGAGGGGCACCTGGCTTGGGAGGGACAGCTCGATGCCGTCGTACCGCGAGAAGCCGACGTAGTCCTGGGGAAAGGCCGATCCCGTTTGGGCCTGTAGTCGGCCATACAGGTAGAACCGATGGTTGTCCACACCTGGGAAGAGTCGGTACCCCGCCACGTCGCCGCGGAGGAACGAACTGTCGCCGCCCAGCACCTCGGCGGCCCCTGTAGTCCGGAGCCGCACGCCCCATCCGTCCAGGGGGTGGACCAGCGTGTGTCGGTACGGAGGCTTCTTCCGACGGGTAAATTGGAGGCGGAGCCGAGCCTGTTGCCCGGCCCGCGGCGGAGCGAGGGGCCCGAGGGCTGAAGTGAATTCTCCAGGGTCCAGGGGGTCGATGTCCGCGTAGCGCAGCCGGGCGGAGACGGCGGTCGATACGTAGGGGCGTACGCGCCAGTCGAGCGGCCATCGGATGGACAGTTCCGCCCCGGTCCGGTCCTCCACGAGCAGGTCGTCCCCGTAGATGCGGGCGGAGGACGACGCGCTAAACGCCGTAAGCCCAATCGTCGGGTAGAGCTGGCGGTTGAGGTACGTCGCGACGACCTCGCTCTGGTCCCCCGGCTGCGTGAGGGACAGGCTTCCGGCCGCGTTGATCGTATGCTTGCCCAGCGGCTCGGTCCAGGAGGTAATTCCCGAAAGTCCGAAGTCACCGGTTTCGGCGTCGTAGAACGGAAGGCCGAAAGACCCCCGATGCGTGAGGTTGGAGAGTGACCGATAGTCGGCCTTCGATTCGATGAGGGACG
This sequence comes from Bacteroidetes bacterium QH_7_62_13, assembly GCA_003023365.1. GTDB lineage: Bacteria > Bacteroidota > Rhodothermia > Rhodothermales > Salinibacteraceae > Salinibacter. The sequence goes on from PXTG01000015.1 coordinate 7,556, forward strand.
GGTCGGGAGTGATCTCCTGGGGAATGGGAGGGGGTGGCCGATCGGGCCGTCCGGTGCGCCGGGATGCGGAACGCGCCGTCGCGTGTCTTCGAGAGGGTTGTGGAGGTAACGAGGGCTTCGGTTGGCCCTGTATCACTGGTGTCCGCGCCGAAGGCCGAGTCCGCGGGCACCCAGTCGTGGATGGTGGCGCCGCGGACCAGGTGCGTTGCGCGGCGGTGCGTCTCCGTTTCTAAGTCGTAGACGAAGCCGTTGGGGACGCCGTCGCGGAGGGAGGTGTACGCCAGCTCTGTCCCAGTCGGGCGCCACACAGGGGTCCGGTCGTCCGTGGTCGGGTCCGTTAGCGTCGTCGAGGTGTCGGCGGGGAGGTCGTGGAGCACGAGCGTCCGTTTCCCGCCCCGCACGCGAGCGAGGGCCAGGGTATCGTCCGTCGGATGCCACTGGAGGCCCGTGATCTGCACGTCGCCGTCGTAGCTCGTCACGGGAGCGGCCCGGCCGGTGGACCGGTCCCGTACGTAGACGTTGGCGGTGCCGTC
>PXTG01000015.1:8352-9039 GCA_003023365.1 Bacteroidetes bacterium QH_7_62_13
CTCGAGTTGGCCGGCGAGCGTGTTGTAGTAGACGTTCACGTCCCGCCGCCAGTCCTCGTAAAATGATTCGTGGGAGCGGCCCACCTCCGCACGGAAGGCGTCGTCAAAGTCGTGCACCTCGGCCAGGCCGAAGAGGACATCGTTCCGGTGGTGGAGCACATCGGCCAGGGTCGAATCGCCGTGCTGCTGAGCGAAATAGCGCACCTGACTGTGGCCGGAGGCGTAGAGCAGCCGTCCGTTCCAGAGAGACCGGCCGTCGTCGTACGAGAGCGCATCGTCGAGCACGGCGGCCCGGAGCCAGCGCTCGCCCCGCTGGGCATTCCAGGACTCGGCCTGGTACTGCGCGAGGCCCTCCGTCCAGAACCGGGGAAAGGGGCGTCCGAATGCATACGCCAGCGTGCCCAGCGGGGACCGCGTGGCCTGGTGGTGGAAGATGTGGGTGAGCTCGTGGGAGAGCACCGTGCGCAGCCACGTCGTGGAGCCGGTGAACGGCGCGGCCCAGTCGTTCGTGTTGACCCAGATGTCGGTGTACCCGTTGCCGAACGGCACCGCAAACCCGTTCACGACGGCGTCCTGATCGCTCAGGTAGATACGAATTCGGTCGGCGAATGTCGTGTCCAGATTGGCCGCAAGGGTGTCGTAGGTCGTCTCGGCGATGGGGGCGGCCTCGGCGGCAACGCTGTCGAG
>PXTG01000016.1:0-4631 GCA_003023365.1 Bacteroidetes bacterium QH_7_62_13
CGCCGCCGATTACGAGAGCGACCACTACGACTTTCGGAGCTTCACCGCCGCCTACCTGCAGGGCGAGCGCGTCATCCCCCTCCCCGACGAGCGCCGCGACGGCACCGGCGAGTCGCTTGCCCTTGAGGGCGTGACGGGCCACAACCTGAAGGGACAGGCCGTGGAGATTCCCCTCGGCAAGCTGGTCTGCGTGACCGGCGTCAGCGGCTCCGGCAAGTCGACGCTCGTCAACCAGACCCTCTTCCCCATCCTCCACCGCCACCATCACGACGCCAAGACGGTGCCCCTCCCGTACGACGACCTTGAGGGCATCGACAACATCGACAAGGTGATCGAGATCGACCAGCAGCCCATCGGCCGCACGCCCCGCTCCAACGCGGCCACCTATACGAAGCTGATGGACTACCTGCGCGACCTCTTCGCCCAGTTGCCGGAGGCGGAGATCCGTGGCTACTCGAAGAGCCGCTTCAGCTTCAACACCGACCCGGGGCGCTGCGAGAAGTGCGGCGGCACCGGAAAGGTCACCCTGGAGATGAATTTCCTGCCGGACGTGGACGTGACCTGCGACGAGTGCGACGGCAAGCGCTACGACCCGGAGACGCTGGAGGTGCGCTACAAGGACAAGAACATTGCCGAGGTGCTGGACATGACCGTGGCCGAGGCGCTGGACTTCTTCGAAAATCAGCCGCGCCTGATGCGCACGCTGGAGACGCTCGACGCGGTGGGCCTGGGCTACCTCACGCTCGGCCAGCCCTCAACGACGCTGAGCGGCGGGGAGGCCCAGCGCGTGAAGCTGTCGAAGGAGCTGTCCCGCCCCGGGACGGGCGACACCCTCTATATCCTCGACGAGCCCACCACCGGCATGCACTTCGAGGACATTCGGCACCTGCTCAACGTCCTCCACGGGCTGGTGGACGAGGGCAACACGGTGATGGTGATCGAGCACAACATGGACGTCATCAAGCAGGCCGACCACGTCATCGACCTCGGGCCCGAAGGCGGGCGCAACGGTGGGGAGATCGTCTTCGAGGGCCGGCCCGAGGGCCTGGCCGAGGCCGACACGCACACGTCCGAGTACCTGCAGGAGGAGCTGGAGCGGACGCGGGCGGCAGAGGAAGGTGGCGGCGAGATTGCGGCGGTGGGGGCGAACGGGCACGACGTCGCCGAGAAGGACGCGACCGCGTAGAACATCTGCTTTTCAACGCCGGTCCAAAAAGTCGCTCGGGTGAACGGCCGTTTCGGGAAAGCCCGTCAGCACCTCCCCGTCGTGGGTCACCAGGGGCACGCCGAGCCGGTCGGGGGCGAAGGCGAACAGATCCCCGCTTAGTCCCGAAAGGATTTGCTGGTGACCAGTAAGCCAGAGCACGTTCAGGAACTCAGACCGCCACAGAAGCGGGGCCGCCCAGACCGGATCCTTCTCCCGGACCGCGACGGCCTCCTCCGTGAACTCGCCCTCGATCGTGAAATAGCTGATGAGCGAGTTGTCAGCGACGATCATGGCAACGCACCGCAATGAGCGGAAGTAACGGGACAAATGGTTGCGCGCGCCCCATTACGCGCGCCCCCGCCGAATCGCCTCCTGCCGGGTCTCCTCGGAGAGATGAGCTGGGGTTCGGTTGCGGAGGTCTTCTGCCCGGCGGTGGAGGTCCACTTCCTTCACGGCCCGCTCCCCAAGGGCCCGTTCCAGGAGGACGGTTACCTCTGCAGCAATCGAACGCCGGTTGGCGTGGGCCTGCGATTTGAGCTTTTCGTAGAGGGGATCGGGAAGGTCTTTGACGGTCAAGTTGGCCATACCACAGTCCGTCGTTCCTCTGAAGAGGGTGAGTGTCGGTGCACGATCAACTCAACGCGCAGAGAGCCATGCGGTTTGCATGCAAAACGCATGTAAGCGCACTGCCGTTCGGCGCATTGGTTCCTCTGTCGGATACATTCCGAGGTGGAAAAGTATATTCTTCGAAGTCGACGCGAGACCCCCTCTACCAATTCTTGCTTGCGCTCCGAAAGGGCATGTTCGACGCGTCTGAACGACCGCCGATTGCCCTGCTCGGCGAACCCCCTTGTGGAACGAGTATCGGGTCGGGCCGGTCCTCGGGACCCGCAGTCTCGGCATCCCCCACCCGTGCCGCGACGAGCCCCTTGCCCCCAGGAACATTATCCCGCCTCATCGCCGCACGGGCACCGACAGGGCGGAGGGGTGCTCGGGGCTCAGGTGGAGCTTGATCGTGGCCGTCTGTGCGTCCGCACTGGAGGCCTCGATCGTGTTGCCACCGCCGTTGTAATTTTTGTCGCGCAGAGGGGTATTGAGGGGCGTGAGGACGAGGCGGAGCCGACTGCCGCCCTGAAGTTCCCGCGCAAACCAGTTAAACCGGTCGAATGTGTAGCGGTGGGCCGTGCCCGGTTCGGGAAAGACCACTTCGTCAACCCCCTCTCGGTGCCGGGCACGGAGGGCGCTCTCTCCGAGATAGATCGTCGTGCCGTCGGGCCGGATCTCGTAGATCGCCGCCAACAGGTCGGTATCCGGGACGTCGAGTTCAATGTACGCGTCCAGCCGCGGCACGCCGGCCACCGTCACGGCCTCCGCCAGCGGCGGGCTGTGGTACACGAGGCGCGGCCCGCCCGTCCACGTGTCGGAAAAGGCCAGTCCCGGCCCCAGAAAGGAGTCGTCGCCGGCCAACGCCGCCGAGTCGACCGGCGTCGTCCGGGGATCGTGCGTCATTGAGTCGACATCCGCCGTGGGGGGCGGGGCGTCCTGCAAGCGGCCGGACCTGAAGACATCCCGCGCCTCGATCCCTGGGGACGCGAGGTGCCAGGTCAGGCTGTCGGTAGCGGCGTCGAGGCGGGACGCCGAGCGCCACTCGTCGGGCCCCATCGCGTAGTAGGTCACGCGGTCCTGTAGCGCCTCTGGTTTCTCCTGGTCGTAGAAGACGAAGTTGAACCAGTCGAGGTGCAGCTCCTCGATGTCCACCACACTGTTTTGGCCGAACGTGAGCCCGTTCACCTCCCGACTCGGATCACGGGTGTCTCCGTGGGTCCACGGCCCCATGAGCAGGTAGTGCCGCCCGGTGTCGGGTCCGTGCCTCATGTGCCGCCGGTAGTAGCGCAGGGCCCCCTCCTGGTCGCCGTCGAAGTGGCCCGTGATCGTGAGGATGGGAATATCGAACCGGCCGTACGCCGCCGCCGAGGGCGTCATCTCCGTCCAGTAGGAATCGAGGCGGGGGTGCCGGGCCCACCGGTCGAAGATGCGGCCCGAGAGTCCGGTGAGCGAGTCGAGGGCCGCGAACGGCCGGTGCTCCCGATACAGCCGAAGGTATTTCTCATTCCAGTAGTCCGTGTCGCCGAAGAGCGCTCCCTGTGACGCCTGGCCACGGGTGAACCCGAGCCAGCGGGCGGCGTAGCTCAGGAAGATGCCGTTTGGGTTTGGGAAGTCCCACCCCGGATACGCGGCGGCGGTCGGCACAATGGTTTTCAGGGCGTCGGGCTGCTCCGCGAGCGTCTGCCACTGAACCGTCCCCCGATAGGAGCCCCCGCGCATTCCCACCCGCCCGTCGCACCATGACTGCCGGGCCACCCACTGCACCGCATCGTGTCCGTCTTCGCCGTCCCGGGCAAAGGGCCAGAACGTTCCCTCCGAGCCCCCGCGTCCCCGCACGTCCACGTTCACGTACACGTACCCGTGCTCCGCGAAGAAGCGACCGCGGTCGTGGGCATCGTCGGCCGTGTAGGGGGTGAGCGAGACGATCGCCGGAACCGCGTCGGCGTCGACCGGTCGCCAGATGCGAGCATGGAGCTCCGTTCCGTCCCGCATCGGGATCGTGGTGTCGGTGATGTGCACGTCGTGGCTCTCGGCCGATGGCTCCGTGGTCGAGTCCTGGGCAAAAGTATGCCCGGCCAATGAGAAGACGAGGGCGAGGACACCGGCGACCCGGCAGGGAGAGGACATGGCGGAATCGGAACGAGGACACGAAAAAGCGACGCTGAGGCAGAGAAGACAATCAATGCACTCGCGAGGCAAAATGCGACTCCTTCCTTGGCGGTGTTAATTCGAGCGGGAGCGGACCGTATAACGTATAACCAGTCAGCGGCGGCTCTTTACCAGGACGACTCCCCCCGCTCGCCACCACCATCTCGGCGACGAGGAAGACCAGGGCGAGGAGCAGGAAGACGTTCCACAACTCCGTACCCGCCTGCTGAGTGCGCAGCGCTTCGGCAACGGTTTCGCTTCCAGTGCCGGAGAGGGACTGAACGGACGTGCCGACCACCCGCCCCAGCGTCGCCGCCGCACTGTCGGGCGTCGCCACGCGCAGGTTCGACTCGTTCGGATCCACGTTTACCGCGATGCGCCGCACGGGGCGCTCACCGGCCTGCACGTCGTACACCCCGGGGACATTGAGGGTACGGCCCACCGACAGAAGCGTCGCCCCGAACAGATTCCGCTGGTCCGGAGCCACTTCGCTTCCCTCCGGACCCAGCAGCCGAAGCGACGTACCCGGCGCGACGCCCGTAATCCGAAGCTCGCCCGGCTCGCCGGCTACTAATTGCTCCCCCGTCACCGACGCCCCCGCCGAGAGGTAATACACCGACCGGTAGAGAAGCGGAACAAACAGTCCACGGACCGGCAAATCGCTCCACCG
>PXTG01000016.1:4787-12275 GCA_003023365.1 Bacteroidetes bacterium QH_7_62_13
CTGGGAAAGAGCAGGACGCCGCCCCCCCGGTCGGCGTAGCGGGAGAGGGCATCCACCTCCCCACTCGACAGCGAGCGCGGCCCCACGAGCAGGACCGCGTCGTACTGTCCCAGTTCCGTCGACGCCAGTTGCGTCTCGCCGATGCTCGTCGTACGGAAAGAAATGCGATCCGCAAGCATCTCCGATGAGAGGGCGAGGTCCACGTACCGGGTTTGCTGCTGCTCCCCCTTCACGACGAGCACCCGGCGCTCCTCCGGCACATTTAGGGTGAAGTGGTGCCGGTCGTCGGGCGGAAAATCATCGTCCTCCGTAACGACCGCCCCTTTGAGCCAGCCGCGCTGTTGCGGCGTGACGGTGAACGAGACCGTCGTCTCCAGCCCCGGCTCCAGGGTCGTCGTGGCCTGGGCCACCCGCTCGTCCGACAGGTACACGCTTGCTACATAGTTGCGAAGCGGGTCCGTCCCGTGGTTGATCAGCGTTGCTTCGACCTGGACGGGCTCCCCCTCCTCGACAATCCGACTGGTGACGGACACGTCCTGTATCCCGACATTGGACGGCTCCCGCGTGCCCACCGGCAGGAGACGCACCTGCACGCCCTCCGGCACTTGGGCGGCGACCGAGTCGCCGAGCGTGCTACGCTGAAGGTCACTCACCACGTAGACAACCTTGCGTGGCGCCGAGGCCCCGTTTAGGGTCGCGGCGGCCTGCCCCACCGTGTGGGCGAGGGACGCGGCACCGGGACGAGCCTCCAGACTGGCCAGGGCTTCTCGCGCCACGCCCGCGTTCGTCGTGAGCGACGGACGGCCCTCACGGCCCCGGGCCGTCGGCCACACCGCCACCTCGTCTTCCTCCTCCACCATCTCCAGTACACTTCGCCCCCGCTGGAGGGCCTGGTCAAAGGCCCTCCCCTCGTCGTCGCTATCCACCCGCATCGACAAGGAATTGTCCACGACGAGGCCATGGGCCGTGCGAACCGAGCCGCCGACCCCCGCCACGTTCCCGGTCAGCGTCGGCTGGGCGAAGGCCATCACGAGACACGCAATGGCCAGCATGCGCAGGGCCAGCAGAAGCCACTCCTTAATCCGAACGCGCTGGACGGCCGTTTCTTGAAGCTCCTGTACGAAGTTCAGTGAGCTAAAGTCGACCGTGGTGGGCCGCCGCAGGTTAAAGAAGTGTAGGAACAGCGGCACGGCCACCGCCGCCATCGCCAGGAGCGCGAAGGGGTTGAGGAATGACACAGTGGGGAATACTCAGTAACAGGCGCGGCGTCAGATCGGATCGGCTGCTACCGCACGGACGGTGGGTGCGTTCCAGTTGTCCCGCCCAATAGAAAAGACGCCGGACAGCTCCTTGCTCGAAGCTGCCCGGCGCCGAAGCACCCCTGGCATTGTTTCCGTTGACCGATCGAGCCACTACGGGGTAAGCACGGCATTAATGCCGTGGATGACGCCGTTGTCCACCTCCACGTCGGCAGTCGTCACCGCCGCATTCTCGTCCCCTGGATTGATCGTGACCGAGCCGGACTCCTCATCGCGGACTACCGTCACGTCACTCCCCTCAAGCGTCTCAACCGTCGTCTCAGATGTTGGTGCGTCTTCGGCGAAGAAGACACTGTCGAGGACGTGGTACTGGAGAATGTCGTCTGCATCGGACGGGATTTCATCACTCTCAATCTCGCCGCTACCATCGCTGTCGAGAGCGGTCAGAAGGGCCTCGTCGGTCGGGGCGAAAATCGTGCGGCCGTCGTTGGCACCGGCCCCCCGAAACACCCCTTCCTGGTCCGCCTCTTTCACCAGCCGGGCGAAGATCGTAAATCGCGGCGTGAGCGTCGCACGGTCGAGGGCGTCAATGAGGAGGTTGTCCACGACGTGCACGACGCCGTTAGAAGCGCTGGCGCCGTCGTTCGTGACCGTTGCCCGATTCACCGTACTGAGAACGTCGTCCTCCACGCCAAAGGTGAGGGCGTCTCCGGCAAGAGGAGTTTTCATATCTCCATCGCTGAGATCGTCGGAGGTGACCTCTTCATCTATCACGTGGTGCCGAACGACCTTTTCGACGACCTGCTGGTTAAGCGACGGATCGATGGCCGGCGAAAAGGCATCGTTGGTGGGCGCGAAGACCGTGAACGGCCCTCCGTCCTCCAGAGTGCCGACGAGACCGGCCTCCGCCACGGCCCCCTCAAGCGAGCTTAGGGCAGATACCTCCTGGACATAGCCCGCAACCGTGGGCGATTGCGGATCCGAGTCGTCCAGGTCCTGATCGATGAAGGCATCACACCCGGTCACGGTGAGGGCGAGAGCGAGAAAACCAATACCGAGGCGCCCCCATCGGCGGGGAAGCGTAGCAAAATCCATCATTGTGGAAACAGAATTCTCAATTCGAAGTCAGGCGGGGAAGGGCAGTTCAGTGCAGCGACGAGGCAGGGGAAACGCCCCTGCCTCCGTCACGGCGGTTAGAGAGAGACCGTGAGCCGGCTGTAAATGAAGCGGCCATTGAAGCCCAGGGGGTGGGCCCGGTTGTACGGCAGGATGATATCGAAGGTACCCTGCTCCGGATCCAGGTCCGGGTAGTTGTCGAAGAGGTTGCGCGCCCCCACGGCGAGGTTCACCTGGTCGTCGAACATGTTGTACCCAATCTCGCCCCCGAACTCGTATTCCGGGTCGATGATGAACTCGTCGGGAGCATCGTCGTCGGCGTTCAGCAATGTGCCGTATCGGGTGCCCCGAAGTGTCAGATCCACCGGGCCGGCCGTGAGCGAGGCCGACAGCTTCGTCGTGGTTTCGGGCAGGGTCCCTTCCGTTAAGGACCGACGGTCATCCGGCGCCAAAATGACGGTCTCGAAGTCCTCCTGCAACCTGGTCGGGTTCCGCGGTCCCCCTGTGATTTCGGTGTCCGTCCAGTTGAAGGCGCCCCGGACCTGGAGTTGAGCCCCGTCCCCCAGGAGAAGCGCATATTTGGACGTCACGTCGACGCCCTCCGTGTTCGTGTCGATGGAGTTCGTGAAGAAGCTGGCGGTGGCCGCACCGGTGCCCTGCAGAACCGGACGAATCGCTTGGGCGCCGGCCGTGCCGGGTTCTCCCAGGTCGCCCGACAGCGTGATTCGGTCGTCAATCTGAATGTTGAAGTAGTCAACCGAGAGCTGGAACTGATCGATCGGACTGAAGATGACCCCTCCACTGACGTTGACCGAGCGCTCCTCTTCGAGATCCGGGATGCCGAGCTCGTTCCCGACCCGGCTGTTAATCCGGAAGATACCGGTCTGGACCGGCTGATTGTCGATAAAGGTCGTGGAGACCTTCGAAAAGAACTTCTGCGCCTGATTCGGTGCGCGGTAGCCCGTCTGGGCCGTCCCCCGGAAGGCGAGCTGAGAAATGGGCTCGAAGCGCAGCGCGACCTTTCCGTTCACGGTCGAGCCGAAGTCGCTGTAGTTCTCAAACCGACCCGCAACGCTCACTTGCAGGGGGTCTACGATGTCGGTCTGAAGGTCAACGTAGGCCCCAACGTTGGTACGCGTCTCATCAACCTCCTGCTGTGGGCGAAAACCGGGAAATACCTGTGCGCCCTGGGCGGGCACACCGCCGTTTTGACTAATCTCCCACGGCCCCCGGGCGTACGAGGCCTCCTCCCCGGCTTTCAGCTGGTAGTTATCCGCCCGGAAGACTGCGCCGGCCGCCACATTGAGGGGCGACGCGAAGCCAACCTCGTACCCCCGGTCTACGTCCAGCTGGGCGACGGTTTGCTGGAGCTGGACCGCCCCGGCGAAGAACTCGGTCTGGTTCCCGGTCTGCGTGGGCCCGTACGTGGCGTTGAGCGAGTTGGTGATGTTGTACTGGAAGTAATTGAATCCGTGCTGGGCGCTCAGGTCGTAGTTCCAGCCGCTAAACGTACCTCGAAGGCCCAGAACCAGCGATCCATCGTTGATTGGGTTCTCGAAGTTGGGAAGGAAGCCTTCTGGATAAACCTGTGGCCAGTTGCCGCTGTCGGTGCCTTCTCGATAAAAGCCCTGTCCCTTCCCTTTGCGGTAGCTGTACCCTCCGAAAGCGTACACCTCCGTCGGCTGCGCGGCCTGGAAATTCGAGACCGGATACGCCCCATCGAACCACAGAAGGTAATTCTCGGAGCGCCCGTCTCCCCAGTGGAAGGCGGGCTGCTCCACGGTGTTGTTCTTTTCGACAATGTCGTACAACCCATCCCCATCCGGGTCCGCAATCTCATCCCCCTGTTGCCCAGCGGGACCGAGGTTGTATCCCGCAGGGCCGGCCCGGTTGGTGGGCGTCCGCAATCGATACTCCCCGAAGAAGTTGAGAAACCCGCCTTCCTCCCCGAGGGAAACCCCGAACGAGGGGCGGACGCTGTACGTGGTCCCGTCGTTCGAATACGGATCCGTCACGTACCCCCCGATACGGGTCTCAACCGTCGGGTCGAGCGGCTCATCCTTGAGACGCAGGTTCGCCACGCCCGCAATCGCATCGGAGCCGTACTGCGTGGACGCCCCGTCCCGAAGGACCTCGATGCGTTCGATGGCATTGGACGGGATGGCGTTGAGATCGATCGGGCTTGATCCCCCGGATACCCCACCCCCGAGACGATTGACGAGGGCTGACTTGTGGCGGCGCTTGCCGTTTATGAGAACGAGCGTCTGGTCCGGGCTCAGGCCCCGAAGCGTGAAGGATCGAAGGGCGTCCATTCCGTCGGCCAGCGTCTGCTGGGGAAAGTTCACCGACGGCGCACTCTGCTGAAGAATCTGTCCCGTTTCAAACGCCCCCGCCGTTTGAATCTCGTCGGCCCCGTACACGTCCACTGGCACAGCCATGTCTTCGGCCGCCACGTCCCGTGCTCGCGACCCTACGGTCACCGTCACCCCTTCTCCCTGCAACGGCTCCAGTTCGAGCGTGAAATCCTGGGTCGTGGTTTGCCCTGCCCGAAGGCGGACCGACTCCTCAATCGACTCGTATCCCACGAAGGTCACGCGAACGGTATACATTCCAGGCTCAATTCCAGTGATGCGGTACGATCCGTCCACGTCCGCCGACGTTCCCTTCTCGGTCCCGAAGAGCCGAATATTCGCTCCCGGCAGGGTCTCTCCCTCGGAATCTGCGACCGTACCTGTCAGAGTGGCTTGCTGCTGCGCCAAAGCCCCTCCTGTCGCAAAGAAAAGCCACACGAGGCTGGTGAGTAGCAAGGACGTTATGTAGCGTATACTCATGGAATGTGCGGGGGTCACTCGGATGAAAGCGATTGGTGGCCCCGATAAGGCAAGGCAAGACGAGGAAAATATGAACCTCTTTCCCGGAGAGTTACGAATTCGTTGCAACTTTGGAAGCGATTCCGCGCTCCATCCATCGCTCAGGGAAATAAGCCCCCGATACGTGCATAGCATTTTCTCACTCCCCATTGATTTATGTTGACTTCATCGTCCACACCTCAGCTTCGGTCTGCGGCCCGCGCGGCCGACACCGCTCCCCCCGCCCTCCTGGTGCAGCTGCTGCGCGGCCCGCTGGCCGACGACGAGCGTCCCGGCGCGCGCCATACCCTGCTGGCCGTGTGTCCCAACTCCGAGGCCGTGGCCCGGGCCGCCCTGCTGGCCGCCCAGGAAGCGAACGCGCCGCTCCTCTACGCCGCCACCCTCAACCAGGTCGACCGCGACGGCGGCTACACCGGGTGGACACCAGCCGAATTTGCTGCGTTCGTCCGGACCGAGACCGAGCGACTGGGGCTCACCGTTCCGGTTCTGTTAGGACTCGACCACGGCGGCCCCTGGCAAAAAGACACCCACCGCCGCGAGGACCTCGACTACGAGACGACCATGTCGGAAGTCAAGCGGTCCATCACGGCCTGTGTCGAGGCCGGGTACGACCTGCTCCACCTCGACCCGACCGTCGACCGCCGTCGACCGCCCGACGAGCCGGTTCCCCTCGACACCATCGTTGAACGGACGGTGATGCTCATGCGGCACGCCGAGGACGCACGCCGGGCCGCCGACCGCCCCCCTCTGGCCTACGAAGTGGGGACGGAGGAAGTAGGCGGCGGCCTGCAAAGCGAGAGTCGGTTCCGCTCGTTCTTGACTCGGCTCGACGAGGCGCTCCGGGCCCACAACCTGCCCGTCCCGACCTTCGTAGTGGGCGACGTGGGGACGACCCTCGCCGGGGAGGGCTTCGACGCCGACCGGGCACGCCGCCTCACGGAAGCCGCTACCGATCGGGTCGGCGCCTTGCTGAAAGGGCATTACACGGACGACGTGACGGCCCCGGAGGCGTACCCGCTGAGTGGGATGGGGGGCGCCAACGTGGGACCCGGACTCTCCGCCGTGGAGGCCGACGCGCTCCGCGACCTAGTGTCTCTGGAACAGCGTCTCGGAAAGGACTCGACGTTCTCGGAGACCCTGCGCGACGCCGTCGTCGACGGCGGGCGCTGGCGCAAGTGGCTGTCGGCCGAGGAGGAAGGGACTGCTTTCGATGACCTTCCCGACGAGCGGCAACGCTGGCTCATTGACACCGGCAGTCGCTACGTGTGGACACACCCGCAGGTCGAGGCTGCCCGGGACCGACTCTACGACCACGTTGCTCCGTACCGCGACACCCAAGCGTTCGTCCAATGGCGCCTCAAAACCGCCATTCTACACTACATGCACGCCTTCAACTTGATCGACCTGAGCGACCGACTGGAAGGAGTTCTTTCGGATGACGGGCTGTGATTTTGACGTTGTGCTGAAATTGCTCCGGTCTGGTATGGGCGTCTGGGGGTGTGGGCGTGTGCGCACTGAGTGATTCAATTTACACCACGCGATACGGCCACAGATAAGAAGGGGGCTCCGATCAAGCTGATGCACTGTTCTCGGCTCGACTCCAACACCTGTCCAGGCGAACGATCGATGGACTCATAACTCGTTTCTCGTGACTCTTTCTCCATGATTCCCACGATGGACGTCGGCAATCACGATCAAAGTCTGCCGACCCGACTCCTGGGAGAATCGCGGTCGACACCCCCCATACCCACACACTCACATACTCGAACGCGGGATCACCGCTTCATCGCAAGGGTGACGCCATCGGCCAGGGGGAGCATCGTCAGCCCCACGCGCTCGTCCGTACGCAGCTTTTCGTTAAGGTCCTGGATGGCCCGTACGCTTTCGTCGTCGACGGCGGAATCGAGCACACGGCCGTCGCGAAATACGTTGTCCAACGCGATGACGCCGCCCGGGCGCAGTAGCCGCAGGGACCGTTCGTAGTACGTATCGTAGGATTCCTTGTCGGCATCGATGAAGGAAAAGTCGAACGTCCCCGCCTGTCCCTCATCAAGCAGGGCGTCGAGCGTCTCCGCCGCTGGGGCAATTCGTAGATCAATCTTGTCGGCAACGCCGGCCCGCCGCCAGTACCGACGGGCAACTTCCGTGTACTGCTCACTGACGTCGCAGGCAACAATCTCTCCGTTGGGGGGCAACACGTCGGCCGCGGCGAGGGCGCTGTACCCCGTGAAGACCCCAATCTC
>PXTG01000017.1 GCA_003023365.1 Bacteroidetes bacterium QH_7_62_13
CGTCGCGGAGGATGTCGCTTTCGATTCCGTGGTAGACACGAAAATCGTCCGAGAACGTGCCATTCAACGCCTGGACCTCCTCGTGTTGCTTGCGGACCTCATCCGGGGAGAGGCCGTCGGCGATTTGTAAGGACTGACTGTGGTCGCAGATGCCAAAGTAGGAAAAGCCCAGGTCGCGGGTGGCCTCCGCCATGGTTGAAAGCGAGTCGGCCCCGTCGCTGTACGTTGAGTGATTGTGGAGGCAGCCTTCAAGGTCTTCGGTAGAAAGTAGACCAGGGAGGTCGTCTTGGGTCGCCGCGTGGAGTTCGCCCCGGCCCTCCCGCAGTTCGGGGGGGATGACGGGCACGTCCGCCGCAGCGTACAACGCATCCTCGGTTTCATGATCTCCCGGCGGGCCGTACGTCTCGGTGAACGCGTTACGATGGGCATCCGAACTAGTGGTGCGCCACCATGTCGTTCCGAACGTGAAGGGGGAGCACGTGTGGACGTGGAGCGGGAGCCCATCGGTCAACGTGGTTGCTAACTGTCCGTCCCTCTCGTGGACAGGCTCAGATACGTGATCGTTCAGGACCTCCTGCACGGCCTCGCCATCCGTGGTGGCCACCAGAATGTCGGCCCGCTCAACCGTCTCGGCGTGTCGTCGCAGGGCCCCACTACGTTCAGCCCGTTCAACAGCGTCAAAGGTTCGCAATTCGGCAAGCACCGAGTTTACCGAAGACCAGGCGTCCGCTAGCCGCCATTGCGAATCGTAGGTACGAAGACGACGCACATTATCGAGGATATTCGACTGGGTTTTCGCTCCGAACCCGTCGAGTTGGGTGATGCGATCCGTCTCGGCGGCGTGCTCAAGGTCGTCGAGGGAGGTGACATTCAGTTCCGTCCAGAGCCGACGTGTTCGTTTGGTGCCCAGTCCCTTCACCCGAAGAACGTCCAGCAGGCCTGGGGGGATGGCATTCAGTAGCTCGTCGTGGAGGTCGAACGTTCCAGTAGTCAACACGTCCGTCACGTGCTCGGCCATGGCATCACCGATGCCGCCGATCTCGGTCAGGGTTCCGGCGTCAACGCGGTCCTCCACGTCCTCGTCCAGGTCTTCGAGGGAGCGAGCGGCCCGGGAAAAGGCCCGTGCCCGATGTGGATTTCCATCAGTAAGTTCGATAAGGTCGGCCGTCTGTTGAAGGACCGAACCAATTTCTTTATTAGTCATGAGGGAGTAGTCAGGAGGGCAAAATGAACCGTCGGGACCGTATGGATGGGGCCGAAAAATCCGGGTGCATCTCTCCTCAACAGGAGTGGCTGGTCGGTAGGTTCCAACGGGACGCTTTGGAAGGGATCTCCCTCATTCCTCAATAATACAACTGCCCCTCGTCGGTTGATAACTGTAGATTCACCAGGGGTTATCCCTGTATGAGAAGAGCAACCGTTACCCTTCTTGGCGCAGGACTCGTCCTGATCGGGGCCCTTCTCGGTCAATTCTATCCCGGGTCGTCTCCCGATCCTGCGGAAGAGCCCTTTCGGAAGCTCCGGACCGCCTACGATGTCGTCCAGGAGTCGTACGTGGAATCGGTGTCCTCAGACCGTCTCGTGCGGAGGTCAATCGAGGGAATGGTAGAGCCCCTCGATGAGTATTCGGTGTACATGTCCCAAGATCGCATGAAGGAGGTGGAAGAGACGTTCCGGGGATCGTTTGAGGGGATTGGAATTACCTACGAACTGATCAACGGGCCCCGCGGTCAAGACACCATCGGGGTCCTGAGTGTGCTCCCGGAGGGGCCGAGTGCAGAGGCGGGGCTTCGTGCCGGAGATCGAATCGTGCAGGTCGATGGGAACTCCGCGGTGGGATGGTCGCACCGGGAGATTCGGCGTCGATTGAAGGGGCCGGGAGGAAGTTCCGTCTCGGTGGGGCTTCGTCGTCCGGGACGAAGTACGCTGGTCCGCACGACGATTACTCGGGGTGACGTTCCCCTGCAAACCGTTGAGACGCAATACATGATCGGAGACAGCACCGGATACATCCGGCTGAGCCGATTTGCGGAGACCACGCACCGCGAAGTGAGCGATGCGTTGGAGACGCTTAACGATAAGGGGATGCGGCGCCTCATCTTTGATTTGCGGGGGAATACAGGGGGGTTGATGTCGATGGCCAAGAAGGTAGCCGATGAATTTCTTGTGGACGATCAGCTCATCGTCCGTTCGAAGAGCCGCCACGATGAATACGGAGAGGCACGGTACGCGTCGGGGGAAGGGCAATTCGAACGTCGGCCTCTGATCGCGCTCGTGGACGAACACTCGGCTTCGGCCAGCGAGATCGTTGCGGGGGCGCTTCAAGACCACGACCGTGCCCTGGTGATCGGGCGCCGCACGTTCGGTAAAGGACTCATTCAGCGACAGTTTGACTTTCAGGATGGGAGTGGGCTTCGGCTGACCGTTGCACGGTTTTACACGCCGTCCGGTCGGCTACTGCAGCGTCCCGATTCGTCCGGGGATTCTCTGATTGCGAAAGTCCGTCCGTCGGCTCGGGCTGAGACAACCGATCTTCCCGACTCACTCGTGCACCGAACAGATGCAGGCCGCCGAGTAATCGGGGGCGGGGGCATCCTTCCCGACCGGGTTGTCGGGCGCGATACCCTTCAGGGCTTTCGGCATGTTGCAGAACGCCGTGGGTTGGTTCGAGACTTTGCCCGCCGCTGGATTGACGCTCGCTCCGATTCGCTTCGTCGCCGCTGGGAGGGGCGGAAGGAGGCCTTCGTGGATCACTTTACGCTTCCCTCGTCAACCTATCCCGCATTCCTTCGGTTTGCTGCTGATCGGGGTATACACACCTCCCTTGAGGATTCTACTTCAAAGGAGATACCGGGAGGAGACAGTACAGAGATTGGCCCCGAAGCCGAAACGTTTCCCGCCGGGGACGTAGAAGCCGCTCGATCGACCATAGAGACCCTCATCACGAGCTACGTGGGCCGGCGCTTGTTCGGACCCGCTCTTGCGATGCAGTTCCGGAATCGGGTCGACCCCATGCTGGAAGAAGCGCGCCGGTCCTGGCCGACGGCTCAGCAGTGGGCTGAGGAGTATCCTGTTGATTGAATGTGGGTGATGTAGTGGCTGCGAAAGAAATGTTGGTTGCGAGGATACGTTGACATGCTAGTTTCGGCTACCTATACTTGGCAGTGAAGTGTTTGGAGCCCTCGTCCTATGTGCTCCGGATGCTCCCTTGCCCTTACCTACGCGAATCGTGTGTTCTCTCCAGAGGACTGGAACGAATATTTGGATTTCTGCTTTCCAGGCTCTTGAATTTGGACACATGATTCATTCTCCCTGATTTTGATCACTGACACGAACGAGGACTAGCCACCTATGGTGCTTCTGGACAAACTAACCGCCTACGTATTGCTTCTCCTGCCCCAGTCTGGTGCGGGAGGGACAATCAACATTCTCGTTGAGCGCTTTAATGAGGGTGGTGGCTGGATGTGGCCCGTGCTGATTTGCCTCATCATTGGTCTTGCCATCTCCTTTGAGCGCATTATCTCCTTGAACCTGGCTGACATCAATACCCAGGCCTTCCTACAGCGCGTCAAGCAGGCCCTGGACGACGGAGGAATTCCCGCGGCTGAGGAAGTGTGTGCGAACAAGCGCGGCCCTGTCGCGTCGGTCTTTCAGGCTGGTCTCCTTCGGGCGGATGAAGGGGTCGATGCGGTAGAAGAAGCGGTCGTCTCTTACGGATCCATCGAGATGAGCTTCCTCGAGCGTGGTCTGGTTTGGCTCTCACTCTTCATTAGCGTAGCGCCCATGCTCGGGTTTCTCGGGACAGTCATCGGCATGATTCGGGCCTTCGATGCCATTGAGAGCGCCGGTGACATTTCCCCCCGCCTCGTGGCTGGTGGAATTAAGGTCGCCCTTCTCACGACTGCCTTCGGCCTGATCGTCGCCGTAATCCTCCAGTTCTTCTATAACTACGCAGTGTCGAAGATTGATCGTATTGTCGCTGAGATGGAAGATGCATCCATTGAACTGGTGGACGCACTCGTCGCACTCGAGCGTGGGGAATCCGTGACGGGCGAGAAAGCGATTCCTAAGAGCATTGGTGAAAATCAGTAATGCTCCGTTGCCTCCTCTCCCCAGACACCCATATGCGGGGAGACGTGGGAAAACGATCCCTTTCGCAGTGCCCGTACACCTGAATTCCCTACCGTAATGAGCAACGTAATCCTTCCCATTTCGATGTGGGCGGCCATCGGCCTTGCCGCGTTGAGCATTCTCGTCATCGGCATTTCGGGACTCCGAGGTGTCTGGTACGGGAAGGTTCAGCCGCTCACGATCGCTGTAATTTCGATTCCTGGGATCCTGGTCCTTATTTTTGGGTTCATCATGCCATCCTGGGCGCAGGCGGGAATCTACACGCTAGTGGTAATGTTTGGACTTGTCGTCCTGGCCATGATTGCTACGGGACTCCGACAGCTGTACGCCGGTGCCTTTGGGTAGTACCGCCCGACCTCTTCGAACCGTTTCATTGGAGCCGTATTTCTTATGGCTGGATTGCTTGAAGATCGACGTCAGGACCGCGAAGACGCAGAGGTTCCGACAGCGGGGCTGGCCGACATTGCGTTCCTCCTCCTGATCTTCTTTCTAGTAACGACGACCATCAACGTAGACACCGGTATCGGAATGACCCTTCCTCCGATGCTTGAGGATCAGGAGCCTCCCCCGGTCAAGGACCGAAATCTGCTTAAGGTTCTCGTAAACTCACAGGGTAACCTCTTGGTGGAGGAGGAGGAAGCCCGAATCGGTCAGCTTCGGGAGCGCGTTAAGAGGCACGTGACCAACTACGGAGACAATCCCGATCTGGCGGTCAGCCCGAGTAAGGCTGTGATCTCCATCAAGACCGACGCTAAGACCCCGTACGACACCTACATCGAGGTCCTCGATGAGGTGTGGATGGCGTACCGAGAGATTTGGGATCAGATCGCCCGCACCGGTCAGACACCGCAGGGGGATGCGGTTGACTTGGACCAGACCTACAGCAGCTACCAGGAATACTACAACACCCTGGAACCGGGGGATGACAACAAGATCCGTGATGCCTTCGGGGCTCAAATTTCGATTGCCGAGCCCGACTCAGATGAATAGCTACTCCGCCGAGAGTGTTTGCCAATTTGTACCTGAACTGACCACGTAGACTCATGGCTCGTTTTGAGCGACGAAGTTCGGACACGGACCCGGGATTCACCACGGCGTCCCTGCCGGACATTGTTTTCATGCTCCTCATCTTCTTTATGGTCTCCACGGTTTTGCGGGAGCAGGATATCAAAGTCCGAACCGAGCTCCCACAAGCTGAGGCCCTGACGAAGATTGACCAGAAGCGCCTGATTTCCAAGATCCACATCGGTCCCCTGAAGAAGGGAGAGAATGAGGGAGAGACCGCCATCCAGATTGAGGATGCGCTGATTGAAAACAGGAAGGCGATCCGCAACATCATGTACAACAAAATTCAGGAGCAACCGAAACTGATTGCTTCCCTGAAGGTGGATGTTGGTTCCGAGATGGATGTCGTGAATGAGGTACAACAGGAGCTCCGGCAGGCAGGTGCACTGCGGATCAACTACTCCTCCAATCGGGAGAACCCTCCCCAGTAAGCCCCAACGCATTCTACACTCCAAAAAGCTCTGCTTTCGGGCAGGGCTTTTTTGTTTGCAGGTTCTCGAAACGGATCAGTCAATACTTCTGAGGCATGGCACACTCAATTACACTCCTTCCCGGAGACGGGATCGGACCCGAAGTGACGAAGGCAACTCGAACGGTTATCGATGCTGCCGGGGTCGACATATCCTGGGATCGTCACCGTGTCATTGGCCAAACGGCCGTGGAGCGGGGGCGTCCCGCACTACCACCCGACGTCATCGATTCGATAAAGTCCACGGGCGTGGCCCTGAAAGGACCCATCACCACACCGGTGGGGAAAGGGTTTACGAGTGTGAATGTCCAGCTTCGCCAACGTCTCGACCTCTACGCGAACGTCCGTCCCTGTATTACCCTGCCGGGTGTAGAGACTCCCTTTGAGGATACAGACTTGATCATCTTCCGCGAGAATACTGAGGGATTGTACTCCGGCATCGAGACCTACGATGAACGGCTCGAAATTGCCGACTCCATTGCCCGAATTACCAAACGCGGATCCGAGCGCATTGTCCGGTTCTGTTTCGAGTACGCGAAAGAGCACGGGCGAGAGCGAGTCACGCTCGCCCACAAGGCGAACATCCTTAAGAAGACATCCGGGCTCTTTTTGGATATCGGCCGGGAGGTAGCTGCTGATTATCCAGAGATCGATTTCGACGACGCAATCATCGATGCGCTCTGCATGAACCTCGTGATGTACCCGGAGGAGTACGACTGCATCGTGAGTACGAATCTCTTCGGGGACATTCTGAGTGACTTAACGGCAGGCCTAGTGGGAGGACTTGGCATCACCGCAGGAGCGAACATCGGGAACGACCATGCCATCTTCGAGGCTGTGCACGGGAGCGCCCCCGACATCGCCGGTCAGAACGCTGCAAACCCCACCGCACTCATCCAGTCGGCCGTCATGATGTTGGAGCACATTGGAGAAGTCGCTGCGGCAAACGCCATCAATCAGGCCGTCACGGAGATGTACCGGGAGGAGGAGACCCTTACGGCGGACATGGGAGGAGAGGCGAGCACCTCTGAATTCGCGGAGGCGCTAGCCGATCGTGTGAGCCATCACACGGGTTCCTAGTGAATCCGGTACCCCGTCCGCTTACCTTCTAGACCCGACGAACCCACGTATGATTCAGCGCGTCCAAACTGTCTATCTCTTTCTCGGGGCCCTCGCGCTGGCGGCTCTCGGACTTTTCGACCTCCCGTGGGAGAGCGCGGCCGCAGCGACCCATGTTTGGTTCGTCCCCTCGTTGATTGGGCTCACTGGCCTGACGGTCGGTACGGCTCTCTGGGCAATTTTTCTCTATAACAACCGGCAGAGCCAGCGCTCGGTGGTCGTAGGCGTGCAGATCGGAACGGTTCTGGTAGCGGGGGTGCTGTACGGGGGGCTCTACTTGACGTCCGAACTTACGTTTGTGGGAACAGGCAGTGTCGATTGGGGGCGAATTTCTGTCCTGTCCATACCGATTTTGGCCTATCTTCTCTTTTACCTGGCCCGCCGGGGCATCGACCGCGACATCGAACTCGTGAAGTCAATGGATCGGCTTCGGTAGCCCTCCAAACCCCGGATCTCTGTTCGTCATGACGAATTGCCTGCGTTCGTCCAGCCCGGGGCCGTCCTCGTCTTGATGGTTCTTTCGGTGAGGTCGTCATGTCGAAGTGGCCCCCCCACGTCTATATTCTGCTGGCGATTGGGGTGCTCAGTTTTACCCTTGCCCCGATCTTCGTTCGGCTGGCCGGGGAGGGACCGGGCCTCACGATCGCTGTTTGGCGGACCGTCACGGCGGCCGGCGTACTTCCCGTGGCGGTGGCCGGACGGATCGATGCCGAGATGAGTCGCTTTTCGGGCCGAGACGTGGGCTTAATTCTGGTCTCCGGCGTGTGTCTCGGTCTTCACTTTATCACATGGATCGAGTCGCTCTACCATACGACTGTTGCGAGTGCCTCGGTCTTCGTAACTTCGAGCCCCCTTATCTTAGCCGGACTCGGGTACGTCTTTCTCAGCGAGCGTCTCTCCAAGGGAACCACCGGGGCCATCTTTGTGGCCGTGATTGGGGCCGCCCTGATCGGGTGGGCCGATGCTGGAGAGGTGATGCTCGGGAAGGGGGCGCTTTGGGGGAATACATTGGCGTTCGGGGCGGCTGTGCTCGTGAGTCTCTACCTCCTCATCGGGCGCGTGGTGCGGCAAAAGGTCTCCTGGCTCGCCTACGTTACGCCTCTCTATACGGTTGCTGCGGGGACGGCCCTCGTCGCGGCGTGGTGGAAAGGCGTTCCCCTCTTTGGCTACTCCTGGAGATTCTACGGACTCTGTGTGGGATTGGCTCTCGGGCCCCAGGTTCTGGGGCACGGGTCGTTTAACTACGCGATCCAGCACGTCTCCGCGGCCATCGTGGGCATGCTCGCACTGTTGGAGCCGGTCGGAGCGTCGATTTTTGCGTACTTCCTGTTCGACGAGGTCCCGCCGCCCCCGTCAATTCTAGGTATGCTCATCGTGTTGGCGGCGGTAGCTGTCGTTGTATGGCGGCGGAACCGTTCGGACACTGATAGGCGCTCGTACAATAGCGAACACGCCGGGGATCGCTGAATCGCAGATCTCACGCCGGCCGTCATCTCGTCTATCTTCCCCATTGAACTGTTCTGAGCCGGGGTGCCTGGACAGGTCGTCCGCCTCGTCGATCGCTGAGTTGAGAGTCGAGACAAATTCGTTCAGGGGGGACGGCGAGATCTGTAGATCCCGTGCAAACATGTGGTACCTCTTTTTTTTCAGGGGTTGTGGCTATTCCCTGAGGAAGGTCCGGCGGCCTCGAAGGAAATAATCTAGTGGGAGGAGTCCCCGGTACGGGGGAAGCACTGTAAGGTCATCCTCGGCCGGACGCCGTTGTCTGTAATGGCCTCGCATCTTGAGGGCGTCGCGATAGGCACGAATGACAGCTTTTGCTTCGGCCCAGCGGCCGTTGCTGAGCAGGCGGACAAACGCGGCGGCGTCGCACGGGACCCGCATCAGCATTGTGCGTCGCCACGCGGAGGGAGGCAGGTTCTTGTACAGGAGGAGAAGTCCATTCCGGAAGTTGTAATAGGTCTTTTGGGGTGAGCGCTGCGGGAGGGAGGCGCCACCGATGTGATACGCGGTGCTATTTGGCTGGACCCGGACCCGGTACCCGTGTCGCCACAAGCGCCAGCAAAGGTCAATTTCCTCC
>PXTG01000018.1:0-6817 GCA_003023365.1 Bacteroidetes bacterium QH_7_62_13
TTGAATTCCAAATACGGGATCGGCCCTCGATCGGCGCGGCTTCGGCCCATCCCGTGCCGGCGGAACCGCCGTTCTTGCAAGCGCCCTCTACGTCTGAGAGAGTGCCTCCCCGCCATTCTCCTCCCAGGGAACCTCAATCGCGATCCGCGTGCCCTCGCCCGGTGCGGCGTCAACCTCAAAGGTCCCACCGATCATCTCAATGCGCTCACGAACACTGACGAGGCCGAGCCCGCTCCGGCCGCTCAACGCCTCTTCCGGGTCAAACCCTACCCCTTCGTCCTCCACAACCACGCGCAGTCGATCCGGTTCTTCGGCAAGAAACAGAGCGGCTTCCTCCACGCCGGCGTGCTTTACCACGTTGAAGAGCAGCTCCCGCACGAGCCGAAAAAGAAGATGGCGCAGATTTTTATCGGTGGTTTTCGCCGTGCCCTTCGCTTCTAGTTCGACCGAGAAGTCGTAGGACTCCTGCATCTGGAACGTCAACCACTCCAGAGAATCTCGCAGCGACTGATCCCCGACCGGGGGGTCGAGCTCCGACGACAAGTTCCGCGTCGTCTCGATTCCCTCGTCCAGCAGCTCGACGGTCCGCGTCGCAAGCTCCGACGCCTCCCCCGAAAAGTCGCGGGCCTCGATCAAGTGGTTCACCCGCATCCGGGCGGCAAAGATGGTCTGCTGTAGATCGTCGTGGAGCACCTGGCTCAGCCGCTTCCGCTCGGTCTCCTCGGCGGAGGTCAGTGCCTCGGAGAGGGCCTGGACCTGTTCGGAGCGTTCCTGCAGGGCCTCATTGGTCGCCCGCAATTCCTGCTCCGCCTCCACCCGACGCGTGATCTCGACGAACGAAATGACGACTCCATCGATCTGATCGGTAACCGTCCGGTACGGGTGAAAGCGAACCAGAAACCACTCTCCCTCTTCGCTGCGAACTTCTCGTTCCACCGGGGTAAGCGACTCCAGCACGTCCTGGGCGTCGGTCTTCAACGTGTCGTAGTCCAGATGATGGGTGAGTTCGTCGATGGGCCGGTCGACGTCCGTCTGTCGGATATTGAACAGCTCTTCGATCCGGGGGGTGTAGCGCTGTATGCGCAGTTCACGGTCGAGGAAGAGGGTACCAATGTCGGTGGCGGCCATCAGGTTTTTTAGATCGCTGTTCACTGCCCGCAACTCCTCCACCTTCTCCTCAAGCTCGTGATTTACCGTCTTCAGCTCCTCATTGACCGACTGGAGCTCCTCCTTGCTCGTCTCCAACTCCTCGGTCATCGACCTGTACTCCTCATTCATGGACCGCAATTCTTCGTTGGCGGCCCGCATCTCCTGCTTCGACGTCTCGTACTCCTCGATCGTAGCCCGCAGCTCCTTCTTGGTCTGCTTGAGCTCCTGTCTCAACTCCTGCACCCGTCCGTTCTCCGGTACGTCCGTCGCTTCATCGGGCTCGCCCGCCGGCGCGGACGACGGCTCGTCCGACTCCACAAACTGCCCCGACTCCTGGACGACCACGTCCCCGCCATCGCCGACTCGCCGTTGAACGCCACCGTGACTGCCTGCGTCTGCACCGTGGCGGCGCCGTCGAACGCCTGGCGCAGGGCGGTGCGAAGCTTCACGCGAAGTTCCGGGCGCACGACCTCCACAATGTTGGCGTTGGGCATCCCCCCCGGATGCTGAAGATACCGGCCCACCGCATTCGATAAATGAACAAACTGATAGTCTTCATCGACGATGGCACTGGGGGGGGCGTAGGCCTCCAGCAGGCGACGATGGAGGACCGCCTCGGACGGTTCCGTTGCGTCCTCAACCCTCGACGGCATTTGCGAGTCGAAGGTCGGTGACGACAGCGGCATTTCAGGAATCTCCGGCAGCTTCCGGGCTCCCTCCCGCCGCTGGTACAACCGATGGGTTTTATCGACGGCCCGAAAGCTGTCGTCCGACACGTCGGCCGACTCGGAACTGCCCAGAAACAAGTAGCCGTCGTCGTTGAGCGCATAGCTGAACAGGTCGAACACGGACACCTGCAGGTCGCGTCGCAGGTAAATGAGAAGGTTCCGGCACGTAATCAAGCTAAGGTTCGAGAAGGGAGGATCCTTTAACAGGTTGTGCGGCGTGAACAGGATCCGATCCCGCACCGCGTTCCGGACGACGTACTCGGAGCCGTTCCGCCGGAAGAAGCGGTCGAGGTACCGGTCCGGCACGTCGGCGGCGATGGCATCGGGGAACCGTCCCTCCCGACCAATCACTAGGGCCTCTCCGTCGAGGTCGGAGGCGAAGACCTGGATCTGCTCGGGGCGAACACTCGTCGATTCGGCGTGCTCCAGTAAGAGCATAGCCAACGAATAGGCCTCCTCTCCGGTCGCGCACCCGACCGACCAGGCGCGAATCTGGTCGTCCGGCCCCCGGTCCGCCAGTAGCTCGGGCACAACGTTTTCTCGTAGGAACTCAAACGCGTCGGGATTCCGGAAAAAGCTAGTAACGCTAATGAGCAGATCCTTCTGCAGGGCCATGGCCTCACTCGGGTGCTCCCGCAGAAAGTCACGGTACGCCTCCAGCGATGAAATCTGGTGAACCCGTAGGCGCCGCCGGACGCGGCGAAGCATGGTGGACTGCTTGTACTCGCTAAAGTCGTGGCCCGTCTCGACACGCACCTCCTCAAAAATACTACCCAGAATCTCCTCTTCGTCCTCGTCGAGTTCGTCCGGTGCTTCTAGACGGTGGAGGCGCCGGAGCACGACCCGTTGCTCGCTGAGACGGCGAGCGAGATCAGCCACCGGTAGCACAAGGTCCACGCGACTCGTCTCGATGGCACTTCGTGGCATACTTGAGTGAGTGGCCTCGCTCGGATCCTGAGCGGCTATTACGCCCCCGGCCTCCATGATGAATCGGAGGCCGACGCTACCGTCCGTACCCGCTCCCGACACCACCACTCCCATCGGCTCCACAGACGCCGCGGCCAGGGATCGGAAGAACCGGTCGATCGGGGACCGGCGTTCTTCGGGCCCCTCGAGCTTGTGGGGGACGAGCGTCGTGTTCTCTATGAGGAGCGTCCGGCCCGGAGCGGTCACGTAGACGTGGTCGGGCTCTATGACAGTTCCCCCCGTAACTTGTGTGACAGGCATGGACGTGTGGTCCCGCAACACCTCCGACAGGTGGCTCGTCTCGTCCGGGGCTAGGTGCATCACCACTACAAAACTGAGCCCAGAATCGTCGGGGACCGCCTCAAAAAAGTGCTGAAGCGCCTCCACGCCCCCGGCCGATCCCCCCAGTCCAACAACAAGCGGTCGGTCTTTCCGCATCGCAGAAGATGAAGAGGAGGACATGAGCATTGAATCGTTTAGTGGATTCAATTTTTTACCAAACCACAAAATGCCTATTGGATTTGTATCCTGAATTTACTTCCTCCATCTTACGTTCCTATCATTTTTTTCGCGCAGACTTCGACGCACATGTTGTATCCTTTTGTCCGTCGTAGACCCGCAGAAGAAAAAGATGTCCTGCCGGAATTACCGCGTTTTTTTCGTACGTCGCGTACGGGGAATGCGTCGGTCACTCCTTCTCCCTACGGACCGTCGAATGCCGGCGATAGTGGTTCTCGGTTTGAGTCGGCTCGAACTTTCGCTATTGCCCCCGTGCCCGCTGGCTAAAAGCCGCCTCAGGGCCGCGGAGTAGAAACAACGTTCCGGGTATTCGCATCCCGCCCACCCGCGGATCAATTCGCGCCGTCACGTCCACGGCGGGCTGCCGGACGCGTCGTCCCAGCGGTCCGGTCGGGACTCCAAAGCCGCCATCGCCCCGAAGTCGAAGCCGTGCAACCCCCTGGAGCCGGCGAAAATGTACCTCGCGCTCGACCGCAAGGCCGAGGCCCGGGCTCAACTCCGGACGGCGCTCGAAACGGCCGGCTCTCCCTTCGACGCCGAGCACAAGCGAGAGGCCGGCAGGCTCCTCACCGAGTTTCGGTGACGATCACTCCTCCGCGAAGGGATCGGCCGAGACCTGGCCGGCTCGCGGAAGATCCTCGACCGTGGCCGCGTGCAGGGCATTGAACAGCAGCTTGTAGGTGCCCCGGGGTTGCCCTCGGAATTGAGGCCGGAACCCGAACAGCACCACGTCGCCCGCTCCCTTCCGAACGCGCATCATGGCCGCCTCGCCCCCAATGTGCTCTTTTTCGCCCAGTGCCCAGCCGCTCATGAGCAGATCGTCCTCGGCGTAGCGGACCACCCCCTCCACCGGCGGCGGATCGGGCAGCTTCGTGTCCTCCCGGCCGCCCTCCCCCATCTGGTCGGGACGTACGGCTTCGAACGCCCGGCTCCGGCTGAAGGAGGTCGCCACAGTGTCCTGCATGCCGTAGGCCAGCGGGTGCTCCGTGTTCACGGTGCCGCGGATGAGGGAGCCCGGGATAAAGAACTCGTTCGGGGAGAGGCCTTCCGTAATGTCCTCGACGGGAAGGCCGAACTGCTCAATGGCGAAGTTGCTGGCCTGGTCGAAGGCTACGAGGGTCCCGCCGTTCTCCACGTACTGCTCCAGCGCCCGGGTCCCCTCCAGGCCCAATCCGCCGACGAACGCCGGCGGCATCGTGCCCTTCTCGTGACCGTTCAGGAGCACATCGTTGGAGTAGTGGTGCGGCAGAATGATGGCCGAGTACGACGAAAGGTCACGGGACCGGACGTCGGCGTTGTGGAGCGTATCTACGGGGAGATCGTACTCCGTCATCACCCATCGCGTCCACCCTTCGTCCATGCTGGGCACCCAGGATTTGTAGATCGCCACACGGGGCCGCTGGAGTTCGTGGAGCGGGCCCCCCGGCTTCGACGACAAACCATGTGCGGTAAGCCCGTGCTCCTCGGCGATTCGCTCCACGCGGTCGGCGGTCTCGCCCGTTCGCTCGACCACAATGGCCCCCGGGTCGAGGGTCGCCCCCCGCACCGAAACGTCATTTTGCGCCCAGTACACGGTTTCGTCCGCCGCCAGGAGCTCGTGCACCGCCTCGATGCTGGTGTTGGGGCGATGCGAGAGCGCGTACCCGTAGCTCGCACTGCCTGTCACCGACGCCGGAGCGGGCGCGACCGAGTCGGTTACCGTCGTCGTCGGGGCGTCGAACGGATCGTTAATGCGGTCGACCGTCACGCCCATCTGCATCGGCAGCGTCCATCCGGCGAGGTCGTACGGGGTCTCCGGCTCCCCACTTTCGGAGCGGCGCGTGGGGTAGTTCTGCGGTTCCAGCATGTCCATCACGAACGGCCGAAACGCCTGGCCGGCCGGGACCACGAAGGACCCGGAGGGGTAGCTCTCGCCCCCGGCCTCGAAGTCACCTGTCGCCCGGTCGACCTCCACGCCTCCCTGCCGCAGGATGTTGACGAGGTTGTGCGCCTCGCGGGGATGCCACTGCTCCGGCGGGATGACGTAGGCGTACGGGTCCCCGCTCTCGCCCGCCTCGATGGCGTCCCGGCCCATGCTGTACATGTTGTACAGGAACTGCTGCGAGCGGTCGGCCACCAGGTCGAGCACGCCCATCGATGCCGTGTTCGTGTAGTCCACGGCGTCGCGGAAGTGGGACTCCCCGCCCACCCAGGGATCGGTGTAAAACAATGCCGTTCCGTCGGTGGCCTGTGGATTGCCGTAGCCCACCTGGTCCGGCAACGAATCAGGCTCGTAAAACCGGGGGGTGGGAGTCGCGTGGGCCACCTCGGTCAGAATACCGATCTGGTTGTGGAAGTAGGGAGCGGTGCGCATGCCGCCGTTCCAGAACATCGTGAAGGTATCGTTCGAGATGACCCCCGGCATGTCCTTCATCGCGAATCGCTGCCCCATCGCGGTCCCGACCTGATTGACCCCATTTACGACCCCGGGATGGATGTTCTGGTTGACGGGGCCGGAGAACGGCGGAATAAAGATGCGCGCCCAGTCCGGCGAGGTTTGGTGATGATTGACGACGATCTGTGGGTACCACTCATTGAAGATGACCTCCGTCACCGCCCGCGTCTCCGGCATCGTGTTCATGAACCAGTCGCGGTTGTTGTCGTGGCCCACGTACTTGTGGTAGAGGCGGGGGGGATCGCTGGTCTCGTAGGGCGTATCGAGCACGCGGTCGTACCAGTTCTCCACAATGTCGAGCCCATCGGGGTTCATCATGGGCATGAGCAGGAGCACCACGTTCTCCCGGATGCTTTGCATCTCCGCACTCTCCTCGGTCACCAGGCGATGCGCAAGCGCAGGCATCGCCTGGCCGGGAGCCCGCTCCGTCGAGTGCAGCCCCGCGTCGACCCACACGATGGCGGGCCCCTCCCGGGAGAGCGACTGCGCCCGGTCGTCGTCCACCCGGGCCCGGGCCAGCGTGGAGCTGATCTCGCGCCAGCGGTCGAGCTTCTCGAGGTTGTCGGCACTTGAGATGAAGAGCAACTTCATCGACCGTCCCATGACCGTGGTCCCGATGCTCTTCATCCGAACGCGGTCGCTAGCGTCGGTGAGCTGGTCGTAATACCTGGTAATCTGGTCGTAATCGGCCAACTTGTAGTCGGCTCCCGGCTCGAAACCGAACACGTCCTGCGGCTCAGGGACTTGTCCGACGGCGTGAGACGGGACGAGCAAGAACACGCTGAGGAGGGCGGCGACCGGATATCGGCCGAGGGACGAGAGGAACGTAAGCATAACGGGTGATCCTGTGGCGAAACGAGACCCTGCTCTTCCGCAGGCAGTCTTCGGCGTGAACGACGGTCTAAAGTAGGAACTGGTGAACGCGACCGCAATGCCCGGGGCCCGCTGCCGCCGATCGCCCCCGGATCATTCGCCGTTCCCACCCGAACAATCCTGGTGCGTCACTTCTCACAAACAGTTC
>PXTG01000018.1:6856-14260 GCA_003023365.1 Bacteroidetes bacterium QH_7_62_13
CTTCTACACCCACTTCGATGCCCCCGACGACCTGCGTCCGGCCTTCTACGACCTGGTGGTGGACCAGTACCGCCTCCTCACCGCCGCGACGGAGGGGTACGACGACTTCAGCTTTGAGGAGCGACTGGCCTCCTTCTACTACATCGTGCTCGACACGCTCGGCGAGCAGCGCGCCTTCGTCCAGGAGACGTTCGACAGCGAGGTGCGATCCGCGTCCTCTCTTCGAGCCGACCTGCGGGCGGCCCTCCGAACCCTGTTCGCGGACGACCGCATCCCCCGGACGAACCAGCTCGTCACGGGCTTCTGGCCCGTCCAGGCGGTGCTCACGGAGGTGACCTTCGCCCTCATCCGTCATTGGATCACCGACGATACCGAGAACCAGGCCGCGACGACCGCCCTCGTCGACAAGCTCGTTGCATTCATCGCCGAACTGGTGACCTTTCGGGGCGTGTCAACCGGCGTGGAATTGGCCTGGCACGTCGTTCAGCACGATGCGCTGGGCCTGCGCCGACTGCCGATCGTGGGCCGTCTCCTCCCGGGAGGAACGAGCCCGTCCCCGGACTGACCGATCGTCCGGCCCGCGCACGTACACCGGACGGATTTTATTTTAACGCCCGTCCCGGGCACTCTCGTCACACACTGCGACCGCATTCGTCATGGCCGAGCACGACGACACCGATGACTTTCCCGCCTCCAAGCTGGAACGGGGGAAGATCTTTGCCAAAACCGGGCTGAAGGTCGGGAAGAACTACGCGAAGTATCTCGCCGACCGGGCAACGGGGGGCGACGCTGAGCAGCAGAGGCGGGACCTGAACACCCAAAATGCGAAGGATCTCTTCCGCGAGTTCACGCACCTGCGCGGGACCGCCCTCAAGCTTGCACAATCGATGAGCAT
Organism: Bacteroidetes bacterium QH_7_62_13; assembly: GCA_003023365.1. Taxonomy (GTDB): domain Bacteria; phylum Bacteroidota; class Rhodothermia; order Rhodothermales; family Salinibacteraceae; genus Salinibacter. The sequence goes on from PXTG01000018.1 coordinate 7,752, forward strand.
GGACACCGGCATGATGCCGGACGAGTTCATGGACGTGATGGCGGAGGCGCAGTACAACGTGCCGCCCATGAACAAGGCGCTCGTTCGCAAGCGCGTTCGGGACGCGCTCGGGCGCATGCCGGAATTGCTCTTTGACTCGTTCGAGACGGAGGCAATGGCCGCCGCCTCCATCGGACAGGTCCACCGGGCCCGCCTCAACGATGGCCGGGACGTGGCCGTGAAGGTACAGTACCCGAACGTCCGCGAGACCGTGCAGTCGGACCTTGCCGTGGCTCGTAGTCTCTTCGAACGCCTCGTGCGCGGCGGCGACATCGACGATCACTTCCAGGAGGTCCGCGCCCGATTGGAGGAGGAAACCGACTACCTGAACGAGGCGGAGAACATCGCCTTCTTCGCCGAGCAGTACGACCGGGACGACGTCGTGACGCCCCGGGCCGTCGACGCGTATACCACCGAAACGGTCCTCACCATGACCTACGTAGAGGGCCAGCACCTGGACACCTTCCTGGACGATCATCCCGACCAGGCCACGCGCGATCACTTCGGCCAGCTCCTCTGGGATTTCCTGCACGAGCAAGTGGCCAGCAATCATCGCACCCTCCACGCCGACGCCCATCCCGGCAACTTCCTCTTCCGCGACGACGGCCGGTTGGGCGTGATCGACTTCGGCTGCGTGAAGACCCTCCCCCAGGACTTCCGCGACGACATGCTCCGCCTCTATCGTGCTCGGCTCACCGACGACGAGGCGGCGATCGATCGGCTGCTCCGTCGCCTCGACATTCTTCACGAGGGCCTTCCGACCGACACTCAGGACAAGATCCGCGACTTCTTCGACCGGTATGGATCCCTACTGGTAGAACCCTACCAACAGTCTCCCTTTGACTTTGGGGATCCAGCGTTCCGTGAGCGCCTGCACGAGTGCTTCCAGGAAGCCTCCGAGCTCCGAGAAGTCGTCGGGTCCCCGCACTTCATTTTCCTGAACAAAGCCCTGGTGGGCCTGCTGAACCTCCTCACGCAACTGGAGCCGCGGATCAAGACAAAGAAGAGTCGCGCACTCCTCGATGAGGCGACGCCCCCCCTCGGACCCACGTCCGGGTCGGCGTGAGGCCCTCCCCCTGCGTCCAGCTCCCAGCGATGAGCCCCGGCACCGGGAGCGCCCAAGCAAAGAGTCCGACGTGCGACCTAATTCTGAAAGTGCCCCTGGGTGGGCGAGCCGTCCCCCGACAGTCCTCCCCGGACTACAGACATAGAAAACCCGCCCTGAGCAGGCCTGCTCAGGGCGGGCGGGAATGGCCTGCCCGGGAGGATTCGAACCCCCGGCCTCAGCCTCCGCAAGGCTGCGCTCTGTCCGACTGAGCTACGGGCAGAAAGTATCGGAGAAAAGACTCTCTATATAAATCTGTCGGGCTACACGTCCTAAGCCCGCAAAAAGATCCGGCCGCTCGTAATCTCACGAAGTGTTCACTGCCACGAAGTGGTCTTTACCGGTGGACCAGGCGATCGTATCCGGCCGGTGTCCCATCGACTCCGTCCTTCACTGAACCTGTCCCCTGTCGTTTAGTACCTCCTCTTAACTGGTATTTTACTTCACGTCTCTTCACCCCAGGTCTTTTCCACAACCCTCTTCCCCATTTGTGAGTGAGTCGTCCGAGCCGTCCGGAACGCTCTACGATCCGCCCGACGAGACGACCTCGGAGTCGTCGGCGAATACAGACCGTATCACCCTGCGCATGTCGCTCCCGTCGGACCGGGCCGACCGACTCCGCGCGGTGGCCCAGCAATTAGGGCTGACTCCATCCCTGGTTGCCAAGCGGGCCATCGAACTGGTCTGCGACGAGGTGGTGACCGTGCAGAAAGATGATCGGTCCACCAGCGTGCTGATCGACGAGTACCAGGCGCGTCTCGACCTCCTACACACCGTGGATGCCCCGAAAGACGGCCGGCTCGAACCTCCTGATCAGGCGTAGGCCCCACCGGTTCCTCCTCTCCTATGTGGACGGCTCGGGCGTTCCCGGCTCCGGAACGGCAGCCTTGTGGTCGAGGTGAAAGAAGTGATTCGTCGGTCCGCGCCCGGCTCCCAGCGGCAGGGCCTGTCGAATCGCACCGGTGACGTACCGCTTGGCTCGGTCGACGGCGGTGCGCAAATCGTTTCCCTTGGCCAGGTTGGCGGCAATGGCGGACGCGTAGGTGCACCCCGTGCCGTGGGTGTGCTTCGTGTCGATCCGCGGCGCGGAAAAGGTGCGCGTCCCGGCCTCATCAACCAGTACGTCGACGGCGTCCTCTTCGTCGGCGAGGTGGCCGCCTTTCACCAGGACGGCGTCCGGCCCTTGTTCGTAGAGTGCCTCGGCGGCTGAGCGAAGATCGTCCGTTGCTTCGAGATCGGCCTGCCCCGTGAGGTGGGAGGCCTCGTGCACGTTCGGCGTAATGATCGTCGCCAGGGGCAACAGTTCGTCGATGAGGGTCTCGATGGCCTCGTCCTGAAGCAGCTTGAAGCCGGTCTTGGAGATCATCACGGGATCGACGACGAACGGCTGCAGGTCGTGGGCCCGCACGCGGTCGGCCACCGTCTCGATGATTTTCGGGGCGGAGAGCATGCCCGTCTTCGCCACCCGGACATCCATATCATCGGCGACGGCATCAATCTGGGCGGCGACGAGCGACGGGGGCAAATTGTGCGCCTCGGCAACCGTTTCGGTATTCTGCGCCGTGACGGCGGCGAGGGCCGAGGTGGCAAAGACCCCGTTCGCCTCCATGGCCTTCAGGTCCGCCTGGATGCCGGCTCCCCCCCCCGAGTCGCTGCCGGCAATGGTGAGAGCCACAGGCTTGGTGGACATGAGCGTGGAAGGGTCTGCGTGAAACAATCTCGTCGAAAAGGAAGCAATCGTTACGCGAGAGTGGCCAGGGCCCGGAGGTACGCCCGGGTCGCGGCGACCGGGAGGTCCGCCTCCATAATGCCCGAGAGCACGGCCACCCCTTCCGCCCCGGCCTCGCGGCACGCCCGCACTCGTTCGGGGGTAATGCCGCCCAGGGCGAGCGTCGGCGTAGGCGAAGCGGTCCGGCAGAACGAGCGTAGTGCAGAGATGCCGACCGGGGGCTGATACGGCTTGCTGCTCGTGGCGTAGACGGGGCTGAAGAAGTAATAGTCTACAACCGGCGCCCGGTCCCCTTCGAGCCCGATTTCGTCGTGGGCAGAGTAGCCAATCAGGGCGTCCCGACCGAGCAGATCCCGCGCCTCGTCAACGGAGGGCCCTCGCCATCCCAGATGCAATCCAGCATCGAGGGCATCCGCTACGGCGAGACGCGTGTTGACCGTCACCGTGACCTCCTCGGCAACGTCCCGCAGCCGAGCGGTAAGGGAACGGGCAGCGTCCTCAAAAGCATTGGGGCCGGCCTGATGGTCGCGGAGGTGCACCCACCGAACGCCCGCCTTCACGGCCGTCACCGCCCGATCGGCCCGATCATCATCGGTGAACCCATCGGCAAGGAGTGCGAGGCGAGGGTACGGAAGCTCAGCCATGGCGGTCAGTGCCGTGAGGGTTCAAGATGAGGCAGAGCGGGAACGTGCCCGCGTGCATCAGATCGGTGTTCTAAAGCCCCGACAGGCGTCCGGTGGACGCGATTGGGAGGGCCTGATTTTCTCCGACTTCAAAATTCCAATGTCGGCCGGAAAACGCAAGCCGGGCCGGCACGGAACTGCGCGCGGCGTCCCCTTCGGACGAACGGCCGGTGCGGTCACTCGGTGGCTACCTGCCCGTCGGTGGGAGAGGACGCCTGCGCGTACACGCGCCGGGGAATGCGTCCGGCACGGTGGGCGTGGCGTCCCGACTCAACGGCCAGGCGCATTGCGTGGGCCATGTCCACCGGATGCTGCGCCTCAGCGATGGCCGTGTTGAGGAGCACGCCGTCGTAGCCCAGTTCCATCGCCGTCACGGCGTCGCTGGCAGTGCCGATGCCGGCGTCCACAATGAGAGGAGTATCCTCCACCACTTCCCGAATGAGGCGGAGATTGTACGGGTTGACGATGCCCATTCCACTCCCGATGGGCGACCCCAGCGGCATCACGGCGGCACAGCCGAGATCCGCCAGCTTCTGACAGGTGATCGGGTCGTCATTGGCGTAAGCGAGGACCGTAAAGCCGTCGTCCACCAGTGTTTTCGCGGCGTCCAGAAGTTGCTCCACGTCCGGCATCAGCGTCTCGTCGTCGCCGATGACCTCCAGTTTGATCAGACTGGTGTCCAGCGCCTCCCGGGCGAGTCGAGCCACCAGTACGGCCTCCCGGGCCGTGTAGCAGCCGGCCGTGTTGGGAAGGACCTGATAGCCTCCCTGCCGGATGAGGTCAAGGTGGCTTTCGGGCGCCGGATTCTCGACGTTCACGCGCCGAATAGCGACGGTTACGAGCTCGGTCCCCGTCGCTTCGAGCGCATCGAGCATCACCTGCGGGTTGGGGTACCGACTCGTGCCGACAATGAGGCGCGAGGAAAAGGAATGGTCGCCAATGACGAGTGCATCGTCCGCTTCCGTCGCCACCGACCCGTCGGGGTGTGCGTCGTCAGCCATAGTCGTCCACGTTCGTCAACAGAACATCCGTACTCCTTACATGATAGTGGCGAACCACTAGCCGCCCTGCTGCGCCTGAATGACCTCCACTGTATCATCTTCGGACAGGGTCACGCCGTCCCAGTCCTGCTGCCGGATCACACTCTCGTTGATCGCGACGGCGACCCCAGACCGTTCCTCCGGATCGATTTCCAGGTCGCGCAGCACGTCGGTGAGCGGATACCCGTCGGGAACCGTCCGTTCGTCCCCGTTTACGGTGACCGTGATTTGTTCGTCGGTCGCAGGACTCATGGAGATACGTTCGAGGATTGGGTTCCGGAAAAGCGTCTCGGTGAAAACGGCTCCAGCCACGTCGAGGTTTCTCCCGTTCGGAGGAGACGGGCCATTTCTTCGGCCGTGACGGGCGTCAGCAGAATGCCGTGTCGATAGTGCCCGGTCGCCATACAGACTCCCGGCGCTCCGGTGCGCCCAAGGAGCGGCGCGTGGTCGCGACTTGCGGGGCGCAGGCCGGCCCACGTCTCATCGACCGGGAGGTCGTAGATCCCGGGGACGACTTCCCATCCCCCCTCCAACAAATCGTAGAGCCCCCCGGCAGTCACCGTCGTGTCGAAGCCCATTTCCTCGCTGGTTGCGCCCATCACGATGCGCCCATCACTCTTGGGAGCCAGGTACGCGTCCGGCCCGCGCACGACGTGCTGGAGGTCGAACGGCGTCTTGCGCCGCAACTGAAGCATTTGTCCCTTGACGGGCCGGACGGGGGGCTGCGCCTCGGGCGTCAGGCCATCGAGGTCTCGGGACCACACCCCCGCGGCGACGAGCACCTGCCCCCCCTCCACCCGCTCCCCGTCGGCCGTCACGACGGCTGGGGCGTCCGGGTCGGGCTGGACGACCTCCACGGGGGTCTGTTCGTGGAGCGTTCCCCCTTCGGCCTCGAACGCCGTTCGGGTGGCCTCCAGGAAGCGTCGGTTGTCCACCTGGTGGTCCGAGGGACAGAAAATGGCCGCCGTGAGCCGAGGGGCAAGAAACGGTTCAATCTCGCGGGCCTCCTCCCCCGTCAGCCAGTCCACGTCCAGGCCCTGCTCCTCCTGAAATTCGAAGAGGCGCCGGAGCGCCTCGGCGCTATCCCGGTCGTCGGCCACGATCAGCGTCCCTTCGTCCCGATAGTCAACGTCCATTCCGCTGGCCGCCTCCACGCGACGGGCAAAGTCGGGCCAGCGGCGCAGGCTCTCACGATTGAGGCCGTACAGGCTCAACTCCTCGAACCCAATTTCGGCGTCGGGGGCGAGCATACCGGCGGCCTGCCAGGAGGTCCCCCGTCCGGCGTCGTTCCGCTCAAACAAGGTCACAGGCGTCCCCTGACGCACGAGTTCGAAGCCGGTGGCCAGGCCGATGGTCCCCCCGCCCACAACGAGAACACGATCTTCCATCGTCGACTGTACGTATCGCGGTGTTGAATCAACAGTTGGATTCCGTAGCCATGAGGTCGAATTCTCGAGGTCTACCCCGCTTTCGGGCTTCGATCACCCACGCCTCCTCCCACAACCATCCCGTGCAGACCCAATGTCCAGCTCGGGCCTCCGCCCCTGTATGCCGCAGGCCTCCAGAAGGTGTTCGGGAGCAATGACCTCTTCCTACACGTGTGGAGAAATCATCCCGTTGGGTGTTAACGGACGATCCGCCCTCGGTGTCCCGAACGCCGGGGCGTTCGCTGCGTGTGGTAGAGATGTTTACACTGACTCGTAACTTTGACGATGCACGACGATGCGGACATTATCGTGGTCGGGGCGGGGCTGGCCGGAGCGACCGCGGCCTTCACACTGAGCGCCAACTTCGACGTCCACGTCGTCGAGGCCGACCGGCCCGCCACGGGGGCTTCCGGCGCCGCCGCGGGGCTCGTAAATCCATTCATGGGCCGGCGGGCCCGTCCCGTGTGGCGCCTCCACGACGCCCTC
>PXTG01000019.1 GCA_003023365.1 Bacteroidetes bacterium QH_7_62_13
TCCATGCAGTGGGCTGTTCCCTCCCTTTCCGTACTTGCTCTCATCCTGTTCTACAAGAGCATGCACCCCACTGCTAAGCGGACGGACTCGGTAGTACTCCCCTTCAATCCGAACCGTCCCGGTAATCTCACCGTCTTCTCCGTGGATCAATGTCACATCGCCGATCTCAGTTTTCTTCCACGGCCCTGCCTGCACCGTTCCCTTCCAGGCGTACGTGCCCTCCCGAATCGGGTTGATCTCGTCGCGGCGGATGAAAAGCTTTGTCTTCTGATTGCCGCGTCCCCGGCCCGGCGTCTTGGCCTTTCCGGGTCCCGGCGTATCGGCCTGTCCCCGGCCGGGATGCTCCCGCTGAAAGGCGGGCGGGACCTCCGGGGCGAGCGCCCGGTTCTGCCCCACGTGCATCACCAGGGTGCGCCGCTGGGACAGATTGCCCGCCATGCGAACCAGGCGAATGGACTGCGTCGTCGAGTCTTCCTTCAACGTTGCCATGCGCCGCTGTCCCACGGCGTTCATGGACGACGGGCCGGCCTCCCCGGCGTCATTGAAGAGACCGGGCGGTCCCTCCTGTCCGGGTTGCGCCCCGGAAGGCGGCGGAACGAGGAAACCGGCAAGCAACAGGCAGAGCGAAAGAAGCAGAGAGCGCATCGGTTGAGTCACGTTATTGAGAGGCTGGCACGTTCTGCTTCCAGGATAATGCCTCTCGTCCGGACCCCGATAGACAATTCGAGTGGACGATTCGAGTGGACAATTTCCTTCATCCCGACTCAACCTCTTCCCGAAACGCCTGCGGCGACTGGTCCATCACGCGCTTGAACACGCGGGCGAAGGTGCGATAGTGCTCGTAGCCCACGTGCAGGGCCACGTCCGCGATGCGCAGCTCCGTATGGGTTCGCAGTAGTCGTTTGGCCGCCTTCACGCGCAGGTGTCGAATGTAGCAGGCGGGCGAATGGCCGTGGTACCGGCGGAAGCGCGCCGAAAACATCGAGTCGGTGATTCCGAGCCGGTCTCGCACTCGATCCATGGTCAAATCGGGAGCGAAAAGGTGATCGTGGATGTACTCGGTCGCAAGTCGTACCGAGGCCGGTGCCTCCATGCAAGCGGCCTGCTCCGTCCGAAAGGCCGCCAGTTCCTCTTCAATCTGTGACGGTCGGACCGGTGACGGCATCTTACTCGTACATTTAGTCCCTTCTAACATCGGCCTACGAAATAATCTAAACGATCGGGACATTTTTTTTCAAGCTACCCGCATGCAGGGGAGGACAATCGTGTCTTGAATTGTTTATTCTGAGGATGGCAGCTCTTTCACCCCGATCAACGAAATCGCCGGAATGCACGAGCGAGAGGGGGCATGTGAGCGTGGGAGCGAGCGGGTCCAGGTTGTCAAAGCCGGAAGAGGTCGGTTCCGGTCGCCCCGAAGGAATTCGGGACTCCGTCCAGTCGCCGAACGGAACCGGTCCGGGTCGGCGAACCGGACCTATCATGGAGCCTGGACGTTCCGAATCCAGGGAATTCTTGGGGGTGGTAGCCCAGACGTTTGCCCCAGGATCGGGAGAAATCCACTCTCGCCAATAGATGGATAGCCCTGCTACCCACGTGTCTCCGGGTCCCGAACGAAGTGGAACGAAGCGGCGGGGCCTCCCTTCGAAATCCTGACGCTTCCCTCCTGCGACCCGTGCCCCCACCATGGTCACCATCCGCACCGCCACCCCCGACGACGCCGAAACGCTGCAGGACCTCATTCTGGAGCTGGCGGCCTACGAGCAACTGCTCGACGAGGGCGAGCCCAGCGTCGACCTGCTGCGCGAACACCTGTCCGAGGAAGCCCTCACGGGGTGTGAGGCGCTGATCGCCGAGACGGACAGCGGCACGGCCGTTGGCTTCGCGCTCTTCTTCCACAACTACTCCACCTTTCTCACGAACGCCGGGCTCTACCTGGAAGACCTCTTCGTGAAGCCCACGTACCGGGGCGAGGGCATCGGCGTTGCGCTGTTTCGGCGGCTGGCCGAGATCGCGCAGGAGCGCGGGTGCCGCCGGATGGATTGGGCCGTGCTGGACTGGAATACCGAGGCCATCGAGTTCTACGACGACCTCGGCGCCGAGCCCCTGGACGACTGGACCGTGATGCGGCTGGACGAGGACGCGATCGAGGACGTGGCGGAGCAGGCGTGAGCTGATGATCTGGGGGGCGGGGATGGCTCTTGCGCCGCCGCAACTCGTTACCGCGAACAACGAGCGGGAACGGGGGAGCGGGTTGACCTAGCTGCCATCAGCGGGCGGGACTGATTCAAAACCCAGACGCGACCACTCCCGTTGACGTATCCAATGGGACCAGGGCTGTAACATTGATGGTTCAGGGTTCTCCCAAAAGCGCTCTGTTCAGTCTCTTTTCCTGGCTCTCTCGATCTCGTGGACGTTCTCGTCATTATCCCCGCCTTCAACGAAGCCCGCGCGATCGCCCAGGTCATCGGCGACATCCCCGACGGCCTAGTCGACGAGGTCGTGGTCGTCAACAACGCCTCGACCGACGAGACGGAGGACAACGCCCGCGCTGCCGGGGCCACCGTCGTCACCGAGGAGCGACGCGGCTACGGATACGCCTGCCTGCGGGGCATCGAGTACGCGACGGCCAAGCAGCCGGACGTGGTCGTCTTCCTGGACGGGGACTACAGCGACCACCCGGAGGAGATGACGCGGCTGGTTCGGCCCATCGCCAACGGCAATGCCGACTTCGTGGTGGGCTCCCGCATCCGGGGCGAGACGGAGCCCGGGGCCCTGCTGCCGCAGGCCCAGGTGGGCAACCGCCTGGCCTGTACCCTCATGAAGCAGATCTGGGGGGCCGAATACACCGATCTCGGTCCGTTCCGCGCCCTTCGCTTCCGGGACCTGATGGCGTTGGACATGCAGGACAAAACCTTCGGCTGGACCATTGAGATGCAGATCAAAGCGGCGGAGGCGGGCCTGCGCATTCAGGAGGTGCCGGTGTCGTACCGGCGGCGCGTGGGCGTCTCCAAGATCACCGGAACCGTTCAGGGTACGATCAAGGCCTCGGCCAAGATTCTGTGGACCATCGGGCGCATGGCGTGGACCCGGAAGCGCCGCGCGCCGCGACTCAGCAAACGTGTGTGCCGTCTTCGCGAAGAAGTTGCTACCGGGCGCTGAATACAGTGAACCATCGCCCCCCGGTCCCGTTTTCGTCTTGGTTCATTCTCCAATCACCGACCCCCGATCCCTCCCGACATGGAGCCCGACATCTGGTTCGACGGAGAATTCGTCTCCCACGACGACGCCGAAATTCACGTCCTCTCCCACGTCATCCACTACGGGTCTTCGGTCTTCGAAGGCATCCGTTGCTACGACACCGATCAGGGCTCGGCCGTTTTTCGGCTAGAGGAGCACATGCAGCGCCTGATCGACTCGGCCAAGGTGTACCGGATGGAGATTCCGTACGCCCTCGATGAGCTCAACAACGCCGTTATTGAAACCATCGAGCGGAGCGGGCTGCGCGGGTGCTACATCCGACCTGTCTCCTACCGCGGAGAAGGCCCGATGGGGGTGAACCCGCTCGAAAACGCCGTTGAGACGTTTATCGCCGTGTGGGAGTGGGGCGAATACCTCGGCGAAGAGGCCCTCAAGCAAGGGGTGGACGTGGAGGTGGCCAGCTGGAACCGGATGGCCCCCAATACCTTCCCCGCCATGGCCAAGGCCGCCGGCAATTACCTGAATGCGTCTCTCGTGAAGATGGACGCCGTGAAGAACGACAAGGTCGAGGGCATCATGCTCAACACCGACGGGTACGTCGCCGAGGGCAGCGGCGAAAACCTCTTCGTCGTCAAGAACGGCACCCTCTACACCGCACCGACGGGCCTGTCCATCCTCCCCGGCATCACGCGCAACTCCATCATCACCCTGGCCGAAGAACTCGGCTACACGGTCGAGGAGAAGAAACTCCCCCGTGAAGCCCTGCTCACGGCCGACGAACTCTTCTTCACCGGCACGGCCGCGGAGATTACACCAATCCGCACGGTCGACGACTACACGATCGGCGAGGGCAAGCGCGGGCCCATCACGAAGGAGCTGCAGGACGCCTTCTTCGACGTCGTCCACGAGGGCAACGACCCGCACGACTGGCTCACGTTCGTCGACGTGCCGGAGCCGGAAGAGGCGGAGATGACGGCGTAGCGGTCCGTTGGGGCGGCCCCTTCTATTGCCCGTCCCCCTCGGCGGGGCAGGAGGGCGCAATCCGGGACGCCCCCAGTTCCTCCGTCCCGAAGAACCGAATCCGACCGTTCTCATCGACGGCCCAGACCTCGTCCGCTCCGATGTCGCGATAGAGGGCTCGCTTCCGCTCCGTCTCCTCCGCCGCATTCGAGCTGCTGGTTGCCTCGATACAGATTTCCGGCACCAGGGAGGCTGGGTCTCCCGCGTCCCTCATCTTCGCCTCGCGCTCCGAACTCATCCACACGACATCGGGACCCTTGATGCCTTCCGGCGTGGCGAGAGCGTACTCCACAGAGATAACTCCATCCGGCGCGTGGGACTGGAGAAGGAGAAACAGATGTGTCTTCAGCCTGGGGTGACGGTTTGAATGGGAGCCCAAGAGAATCTGACCTCGGTCATTGGTTTCAACTTTGTACGGAAGATCTTGAAGAGAGGACTCCTCAGCGATCGCTTTCCAGCGGGCCTGCTACTTCGCGAGGGGCGTAGGCATGGCACCGGTGCGGATCGGTTGAAGAGCTTCACACAGACGCTCCCGTTCCTCCACCCGTCTTTCCGCTTGGCAAAAGCCGTATTCAACCCGGCACCCCGTCGGTCCCCAGCGCCGCTGCATCGTCCTGAATCCAGTCCGTCAGGTAGTGGGTAGCCACGTAGAAGAGGGGCGTATCGAAGGCCGCGATGGCGAGCTTGAACACGTACTGCCCGAAGACAATGCCCTGCCACGTCTCGAAGCCGAGCGGGGAGGTCGCCGAGTTCCCGTCCACCTCGGGCCAGATCACCAGCGCGATGGTGACGACCAGCACCGTGTCGACGAACTGACTGAAAAACGTGGACCCGTTGTTGCGGAGCCACATGTACTTGCCGTCCGTGAGCCGGCGCCAGAACTCGAAAATCTGCACGTCGACGAGCTGCGCCACGAGGTAGGCGATCATCGAGCCCAGCACCACGCCGGGCAGCAGGCCAAAGACCACGTTGAACGACTCCGCGTCCACGGGCGACTCAGCGTAGGTGGGCGCATGGTTGGCGATCCACACGACGACCGTGATGAACACGCTCACCACGAAGCCGGCAACGACAACCGAGTTGGCGCGCTTTCGCCCGTAAATTTCAGAGAGCAGGTCGGTCACCAGAAAGGTCACCGGGTAGGCGATGATGCCGCAGGACAGCTCCTGTCCGAAGAGGACGAAAAACTTCCCCGCGATGGCGTTGGTGATGACGAGGGCCCCGATGAAGATGCCGGCCAGTACCGTGAAGGCGCGCTCGGCACGGGACGGGTCGGCGTTGCGGAGCCGGTCCAGGTCGTGGCCGGGAAGGGTGGCCTCCCGCTCGGCGGGCACGATCGTCGGGTCGGAAGCGGACACGAGGGAGTCAGCGGCTGTGAGCAGAACCGGACTGTTCCAAAGCCGAAGACGGACGGACGTTTCTGTCCGATAGCTTCGGCGTCGTTTCGTAACCGAACTGTCCAACAGTCAGTTTCCAACGGAGACGCCCTCAAGAGAGGTGACTCTGTACAGACGCAAGCCCGTCGTCAAACCGATACTTGATCTGGCATCCAAGTTGGGCCAATCGTTCTTCGATGTCCGGATCTCCAAAGTCGGATGCATCTCGATTGACGAAGCAACTCGGTTCGGTGGAGCTCTCGTCTGTGTTCTCGGACCGAAGATGCTGGAGCACACTCGCAAGTACACCCGCATCCTGTGGGCTTAGATTCAGATCTCCCTGCAGTCGCAGACTTTCCTCGAGTGCAGATGATGAAAGCGCGAGTACGTTGCCAACCTGTAGGAGACGTTCCTTGGTTGACCGAAGCCGACCCATTTCTTGTTCGCGCCGCCGTGTGAGTAGAGCGGCCAGTTCCTCGAACGTATCGATTTCCGACTCGAATGCCTCGGCTCGACCAAGCTGAGTGAGCTCCTGCTTCAACTCACTCGCCAAGGACTGCCGGCGTTGGGCGTCCCGGATGAGCGTTTCGTACGGCTCCATCAGGCTCTAGGCCGGAACTGCGAGAACGAGGGCGTCCGACTCGGCCAGACGCAGAACTTCCCGACAGCTTTCGGACTGTTCCTGCCCGAGTGCCAGCTCAAGCACAAAATTCGTCTCGACGTAGACGGTCATCGTCGGGGGCCTTCCTTCGAACTCAACGAAAGAAACGAGCGCCCGCAGGATCAGGCCGGAATGCCACTTTGCTCGATACGCCCGTTTCGGACCGCATCGAAGAGTCCCGTACTGAGCACCCATTCCCTAGAGCGTTCCGGGAGCGCGTCTGGACTGGGAGATTGTGTGACGCGAAGAAGCCACGTCCAGACGATCAACTCGAACGTTGCTCCGCCGGCTCTTTCCGAGGATACCTCCGCCCGATCAAAATAGGGAGTTAGGAGCGGCTCCGCGTCGGCCGTGTACGAGGGCGACGCCATCGGGTCAAGCCGTGAATGATCTCCCCAGAGGAAGAACTGGTCGGGAAGCGCAAGGAGGAAGAATGGGGCCTCAGGAAGAGAACCGTGAACAGAAAGATTTCGGCGCATCTTTCGGGCCCATTTCTCTGAGCGGTCGGTCAAGGCCTTTGCCTCTGCGAGAAGTGAGGGATTGTCCCTGTCGTCGTATACGACAAAGTCGACGGAAGACATGGTGTACGCCTCTCAGGGCTATCGTTCGGGACGGGTGAAGATTAGACCTCTCTTCGTGGTCGACGTTTCCCGATCCGAAGGACTTTTTCTAATCGGACGAGCGATCACTTTGTCTCCACTCTCCGCAGGAGCCCCTCCGGCGCGGCGTCGAGGAAGGGCGAGGGCCGCCGGTCGTAGCCCCGCTCCCGCTCCGGATAAGTGAGCACCAGGTGCTGTTCGGCCCGCGTCATGCCCACGTACAGCAACCGGCGGCTCTCACGCCGTTCCTCCGGGTCACGGGAAAAGTAGGGCGGGAAGGCGTTGTCGTGCACATCCATACACACAACGCGCTCGAACTCCAGTCCCTTGGCGCTATGGTAGGTAGAAAGCGTGACCACATCCTCCCCTCGTGGAGTGGTCTCTTCCCCCCAGAGCGCGAGGTGGGTAAGTAGCTCCTCCAGCGCGAAGCTCCGGAGCGGCTCGTCGGCGTAGGGGGCGAGGAGGGCATCGAGGCCTCGTCGATCAGCGCGTAGAGGTCGTGCCGGCGCACTCGATCCGGGAGGGCACGGGGCAGCACCGACCCCAGGTCGTCCCCGGCGGGGGAGGCGTCGCGCAGGGCCCAGGTGTGGCCCACCTGCAGAAATCGTTGCGCGTCCGGTGAAAGGGCCCTCGGATCGGGGGATTCGTAGGTGAGGGCCGCCACGACGAGGGGGAGGAGCGACTCGTGGGCGAGGACGCGATGGCGCCGCGCCCGCTCTTCCTGCAGGCGCTCCAGAATGCGCTGCTGGTCTTCACAGTCGGCCAGGGCGCGGTGGGCCGTTTCGGAATCGTCCTGGAGGAGCTGCTCGCGAAGGTGTCCCGCCGAGTAGCGCCGAAGATCCGGAAAGAGTTCGTGGGCGGCGGGCAGCAGGGCGTACGTGGTGGCCCACCGTGCGTCGGCGTCGTGCTCGCGAGCGAGCCGGCGCAGGAGTCGAAAGTCGTACCGCTGCCCGTTGTGCGCGACGAGCGGGGCCGTTCCCACGAACTCACAGAAGTCGGCCCACACCTCGGCCTCCGGCCGCGCGTCGGCAAAGTCAGTAGCCGGGTCCAGGCCGCACACCTCGTGCAGGACCGAACGCTCGTCGTCGGTCAGGTCGCCGGGCAGCTGCACAAGCTCAGAGAAACGGTCCACCACCGTCCCGTCCCGCACCTTCAGCGCCCCGATCTCGGCCACTCGGCATTGCCGCGGATCGGTCCCGGTGGCCTCCAGGTCCACCATCACGTACTCGGGAAAGAGGGGCTCCGCGGCGGCCGGACCGGTCGTCATCTGCAGCAACTTCATCAGCCGCACGGACGGGCTCCGGAAGACGCGCTCGGCGTCAACCCCGTACACCGCGTCCGAATCAAGCCCTAGGAGCGCCTGCTGGTCGGACGGGAGGGTCGCGTCGGGGTCGAGCAACAGAATCCGGGGTGGGTCGCGGTCGTCGGGGAACGCCCCGGTGCGCTCGGCCCAGCGGAGGAGTCCTTCAAGGTCCGTCGTCACGACCACATCGCCGGCGCCAAGGGGCGGAATGCCTTCGTCTGCGGGCCGGACGAACAAGGCCTCCTGCGCCTCCGGCAGGGGGGCGGGGGGATCCGTTTCGATTCCAAGTGCCCGCCGCACCAGCTGTCGCCAGAGGCGGGTGATCTGGGGCGTACGGTGGTGAAGCAGGAGGCGCGGCGGATCGGCAGCGCTCTGTGCCCGATGCCACGTTTCCAGGATACTCCCGGCTCCCCGAAAGGACCCGAGTTCATTCGGGTCCGTGAGGGCGCTGGCGTGGTCCGCCAGGAGTTGGAGCGGGTCGCCGAGTTGGTGGAGGGCCTCTTCCGCGAACGGCCCGATGGTGAGTCCCTCCTCCCCCGCCTTCTGCAGAAGATTGGTGATGGTGGCGTAGGCTCGGTCGAGGCGATCCCCAGCCTGTTCGAGCCCGGCATTCCGACGAGCCTGATCATTGGAGACGAGCGTCTGGAAGACGGTCCACGCCGACGCCTCCGACATCTGCCGCCCGCCGAAGTCGCGCAGTCGGGCCATCACGGCATCCGGTAGCATCCGTTCCAGCAGTTCCGCCATCGGGCCGTCGATCGACCGGTCGCGACGACGGGCGTCCACCACACGGAGCAGGGCGTGGAGCTTCTGTGCCGGGGGCGTGTCGAGCAGGTCCTCGCTGCTGCTCGTCTCGCAGGCAATGCCCGCCCCGAGGAAGTCCCGCTCCAGAGCGGCGAGACGGCGGTTCCATCGCGTAAGCACGGCGAGCTCACTGCGGGGCGCGCCCTCGTCGACCCAGTGCTGGATCTGGGCACGGGCACATTCACGTTCCGCCTCCGCGTCGGCACACGCAATGAGCCGGACCGGCTCCACGCCTTCGTCCAACGTCCGAACGTCCCCGTGCTGCTTGAGCCGCTCGTCCCCGTCGAGCACGGCCTCCGCTACCGCAAAGATGGACCGGTTGGAGCGGTAGTTCGTGCCGAGGGTGTGACGCGTGCCCTGCTCGGACGTACAGTCGAAGCGTTCGATATAGCGGCGTAGATTCTCGGGCCGCGCTCCCCGGAAGCGGTAGACGGACTGGTCGTCGTCGGCCACGCAGAAGAGGTGGCTTCCCGCTTCTCCCAGCCGGCGGATGATGTCGAACTGGACGGGATCAGTGTCCTGGAATTCGTCAACGAGCACGGCCATGGCCTCGTCGGCAATCGTCGCTCGTACCTCGGGCGCGTCGCGGAGCAGGTCACGCGTCTTGACGAGCAAGTCATCGAAGTCAAGTGCGCCGCGGGACGACAACATGCTCTGGTAGGCACGCAGCCCCTCCGTGAGCTGCCCGGACACCGTGTCGATGCCGAGCTTGATGCGGCTAACGTGCGTCTTGACTTGTCGATAGCTGTGGAGATCGTGGTCCACGCACCACTGCTTGTGCTGCTGGTACCACCGCTGCCAGAAGGCCTCGGTCACCGTATCGTCCACCACGATAAAGTCCTCCGGCAGATCCGTCTTCGCCGCGTGGGCCCGAAGCACCTCGTAGCAGAAGTGGTGGATGGTTCCGGCCCGCACGTGCTGGGCCTCCGGCCCGACGAGCGTGGCGAGGCGGTCGGTGAGTTGGCGGGCGGCACGGCGCGTGAAGGTGACGAGGACCAGGTGGGACGGGGGGATCTCCTTCTGGTCAATTAGGTAGGCCGCCCGGCAGATGAGAACTCGCGTTTTGCCGGTACCGGGGCCGGCCACCACGAGCTGCGGCTCCAGCGACGCAGTAACGGCGTCGTGCTGAGCACGATTAAGGCTCGGCCACTCCGAGGAAAGGGAAGACCTGGACATGCGGGCTCATTCAATTTGGGGCTAAGCGCTTCCCTCCCGTCCAGGTTGAAGGGTAGCAGGTAGAAGCGGAGAATGCCAACGTGTGTCCTCGCCTCCCTCTCGCCGACGGGTCCGAGGAGTTCTCGTAACGGACCGTCAATTCTCCTCTGGATGCAGGAAGGGGACGAAGCGGACGGGAGCAAGAGCACGCCTGTCCACCGTTCCGTTCGCCGATTTCGTGACGAGGGTGAGCTGTTGGGACCCGCCCCGGGGCCCGACCGGCACCACCATCCGTCCACCGTCCGCAAGCTGGTCGACGAGGGGAGGGGGGATTGCTTCCGGGGCGGCCGTCACGATGATTGCGTCGAACGGGGCCTGCTCCGGCCACCCCCGAAAGCCGTCCGCGTTCCGCACGACGACGTTGCGGTAGCCGAGCCGATGGAGTCGCTTCGTCGCGGTAGCGGCGAGTTCCGGAATGATCTCGACGGTATAGACGGAGTCGACAATTTCGCCCAGCACCGCCGCCTGGTAGCCCGAGCCCGTCCCAATTTCGAGCACGCGGTCCGTCGAGTCGGGCCCGAGCAACGCCGTCATGCGGGCCACGATGTAGGGCTGGGAGATGGTCTGCTCATGCCCGATGGGAAGGGGACGATCCGAATACGCACGTTCAGGGGGGTGGTCGGGAGCAAACCGATGACGCGGGACCGACCGCAGGGCGGCAAGTACGACAGCGTCCGATACCCCCCGTCCCGCAATCTGCTCCTCAACCATCTGGGCCCGAAGGCGCTGGTGCTTCCAGCTCGTGTCGGGCGGTGGAACGAGGAGGAGTGCACCGAGCACAAGCGTACCCATGACGAAAAGGAGATTGAGCAAAGAGGACTCGGAAAACGGTCTCGCTCAAATTCAACGAAGATGCCGCCCTTCTTTGTTTGACTTAAAAAAAATGAACAGAAGGACGCTTGCCCACGAGTAGCTACCGTCTCGACGGAATCCTTCACACTCAAGGCACGAATGGGCCATCAGGCCGCATCCCACTTGACAGACTTTTCGCTCTTCCACACCTTCGGGTTGGGTAACAGGACGTACCTTTTACAAACTCAGCCCTTTCTATGTTGACAGCTATCCTCTCTCCCCCCCGACGCATCCCCTGGGGTCAGATCGCCGGACTCATGTTGGCGTGTGGACTGCTGTTCCCCCTCGCCACGGATTCGGTTCACGCACAGGATATGGGGACCCTCCAGGGCCGCGTCATTGACGCAGAGACGGGGGAGCCTCTCTCGGGGGCCAACGTACAGGTGGTCGGGACCCAGCGCGGTACCGCTGCGGATGCAGAAGGACGCTTCAATCTGCGAGCCCCCGCCGGTGATTTGACCGTGAAGACGAGCTTTGTCGGATACGACCCCCTGCAGCGGGAGGTCGAGATTCGAACCGGTGAAACCACCACCGCCACGTTTCGGCTCCAGACGCAAGCCCCTCTCGGAGAAGTGGTGGTCGTCGGGTCGCGGAGCGAGAGCCGATCGGCCCTGCAGTCGGCCGTCCCGGTCGACGCCCTACCTGTGGACGAGCTCGCTGCGGAGTCGCCCCAAACGGACCTGAATCAGCTGCTGAACTACACCGCGCCGTCGTTCCAGGCCAACCGCCAGTCCGCCGCCGACGCGACGGAGTTCATCGACCCGGCGACGCTGCGCAGCCTCCCCCCCGATCAGCTGCTCGTGCTGGTCAACGGCAAGCGGCGCCACAAGAGCTCGCTCATCAATACCCTCAGCACCGTGGGACGGGGGGCGGCCGGCACGGACCTGAACGCCATTCCGAGCGCAGCCATCGAGCAGGTGGAGGTGCTGCGGGACGGGGCCTCCGCCCAGTACGGCTCCGACGCCATCGCGGGCGTCCTCAATCTGCAGCTGAAGGAAGCCACAAACGAACTCACCGCCAACGTCACGACCGGGATCCGGAATGCCGGCGACGGGGAGCATGTGAAGGTCGATCTAAACTACGGCTTCGAGTTGGGGGAGGACGGCTTCGTCAACGTCACCGGCCTGTTCCGCGACCGGGCCCGAACGAACCGGGCCGATGGCAACCAGCTCATCCTCTTTGATCAGCCGGTAAGCCCTCCGTTTGCTTTCGCCTATCCCCTTGCGAACAATCCCGACCAAGTGCGTCAGCGAGATAATCAGATTCTTAACCGCCGCGGGCTGGAGCGCGAAGACCTCCAGTATCGAATTGGTCAATCCGCCATCCAGCAGCAGGCGGTCTTTCTCAACTCGGAATTCGGGCTCGGAGAGGGCGCGACCCTCTACGCGTTCGGTGGGCTCTCGTACAAGAACGGCATCGGCGCCCCCTTCCGCCGCCGTCCCTTTAGCGTAACGGCGATGCCCTACAACTCGGTGACTCAGGATACCACACTGTTCAAGAACGGCTTTCAGCCGGAAATGAATTCGGACGTCA
>PXTG01000020.1 GCA_003023365.1 Bacteroidetes bacterium QH_7_62_13
CCTCGCCCCGCGCCTCGTGGTAGGCCTGGATGAGACGGAGGCCGGTGTACTCGCCGGACGCCCCGGAATTGGGCTGGAGGGACACGTCGTCGAAGCCCGTGATTTCCGTGAGCTGATCCGACAGCTCCTCGATGACCTGGTGGTAGCCCTCGGCCTGTTCGGCGGGGGCGAAGGGGTGAAGGGTGCCGAACTGCGGATTCGAAATCGGCTGGAGGGCGGCCGTGGGGTTCAGCTTCATCGTGCACGACCCCAGCGGAATCATGCTGTGGATGAGTGAGAGGTCCTTGTCGGCCAGGGACTTGATGTACCGGGTAAGCTCGCCCTCGGAGTGGTACGAGTTGAAGACCTCATGGTCGAGGTAGCTCGTCTGGCGCGGCAGCGGGCCGTCGTAGCCGCTGTCGAGGTCGGCGGCCACCTCCTCGGCGTAGAGCTTCTGCCCGTTCGTGGCGCCGAAGACAGTAAACAGGGCGTCGAGGTCTTCAGCGGTGGTCGTTTCGTCGAGAGCTACGCCCACCGACCCGTCGTCGAAGTAGCGGAGGTTAATCTCGTGGGCCTCGGCCCGCTCGCGGACCTGCTCCTGGGTCATGCCGGCGAGGTCGATCCGGATCGTATCGAAGAAGGCCTCGTGGCGCACGGTATGACCGGCGCGCTCCAACCCTTCGGCCAGCGTCTTCGCGAGGTCGTGGACCCGGGTCGCAATCTCACGCAGGCCCTTCGGGCCGTGGTAGACGGCGTACATCGACGCCATCACCGCCAGCAGCACCTGTGCAGTGCAGATGTTGGACGTGGCGCGTCCGCGCCGAATGTGCTGCTCGCGGGTCTGAAGGGCCATGCGGAGCGCCATCTCGCCGTCCGCGTCCTTCGTGACGCCGATCATGCGGCCCGGCACTTGGCGCTGGAAGTCCTCGCGGGTGGCGAAGTAGGCGGCGTGCGGCCCGCCGTAGCCCATCGGCACGCCGAAGCGCTGGGTGGACCCGACGACCACGTCCGCGCCCCACTCGCCCGGGGCCTCTAGGAGCGTAAGGCTCAGCAGGTCTGCGGCCACGGCCACGTACGCGTCGCCCTCGTGGGCACGGGTGGTCACGTCCCGGCAATCGCGCACGGCGCCGTCGGTGGTCGGGTACTGGAGAAGGCAGCCGAACACGTCGTCGCCGAAGACAAAGTGTTCGGGATCCTCCACAATCACGTCCACGCCGATCGGCTCGGCGCGGCCCTTCACGACCTCGATCGTTTGCGGGTGGCAGTGCTCGGAGACGAAGAAGGTGGAGGCGTCGCTGCGGCGATCCACGCGCTCCAGCATCATCATCGCCTCGGCCGCGGCGGTGGCCTCGTCGAGCAGAGAGGCGTTGGCGATCTCCATGCCCGTCAGGTCGATCGTCATGTCCTGGAAGTTAAGCAGTGCCTCCAGACGGCCCTGCGCGATCTCAGCCTGGTAGGGCGTGTACTGCGTGTACCAGGCCGGGTCCTCCAGAATATTGCGCTGGATGACCGGCGGGGTGTGGGTGTCGTGGTACCCCATGCCGATGAACGATCGCCAGTTCTCGTTCTTTTCACCGGTGGCCTCCGCGTCGTCGAGGACCTGTTGCTCGGTGCGGGCCGGGGGCAAATCGAGTGGACGGTCGGTCCGGATTGAGTCCGGAATGGTCGCGTCGACGAGGTCGTCGAGCGACCCGTAGCCGAGCGTATCGAGCATGGCGTCCATGTCGGCGTCGGTGGGGCCGATGTGACGCTGCGCAAACGTGTCGGTGAACGAAAGGTCGATGGGCATCGGCGAAGACAAGGCGTTGGGTCAGAAGAGGATCACCAGTGAATAACGGCGAAGCACTAAGGTGTATGCTTCATGGGCGCGCGAGGTTGTGACGGATTGCTGAAAAGCTTGCAACAGACGCTCACCGCAATCGCATGTTGCAATCGCATGTTGAAGGTCAACCCGACCGGGGGGAAGCTCACATGCCAAACTTCTTTCGAGTTTGCCGGAAAACGTGTGTGAGTATGGGCGTCGGCCAGCTTGCCCTGAAAAACGAAGGAGATAACCCTGATCCAAGATACAATTGCCCTGGCAACGGATACTCGGTTGTTTTTATCCGGGTACGCTCCCGAAGCTAGAAAACCGACCTCAATTATCCACGCTTCGGGAACCAGGTCGGCAGTCGATGCATGATGTTATGCAAGAGGTGCATCATACGACCTGATTTTGCCCACAACATGAAACGAGTCACTGTCAATGTCGACGATGAGATTGGAGCCGAGGCGGAGGCCATTGCCGAGGAACAGGGCGTGTCGGTCTCGCAGTTTTACGCCGAGGCCGTCGAGGCGGCCATTCGCGAGCACAAGCGACAACAGGCGCTTCAGCGCATTGAGGACGAAGTGATCGGAGCGGGTGCGTCGGTGTCCCGAGAAGAATTCGACGAGGCGCAGCGCAACCTCCGGACGGACGATTCATAGCGACGGTAGTTTTCTCGCGACTCCCAACGGGTATGCACTACGCGCTTGACACCGGGTACTTTTTTGCTCTCCTCGATCAGCCGAGCGACACGGTACGGTCGGTGTGGCACGAACTCCGAGACGGCCCCACGACGGGGATCGCTGCCGGGAGCGTTCTCTTCGAATTGAAGCGTCACGCACTCGTGGGACGGCTTCCCTCTTCGGAGATCGATACTCTCGTCACGCTGGCCGGTACTGCCTTTCAAATCGTGTGGATGGATTCGATCCCTCGCGCCGAGCGGGCGGCGGGTCTGGCGCATGGAGAAGGACTCTCAATGGCCGACGCACTCGTTTTGATGGCGGCCCTTGAGGCGGACGCCACTCGGCTCTACACGGGCGTCCATGATTTGCTGGCGCTCGACGGATTTGGGGCTCTCGAGATCGTTGAGGTGTAGGAGACTGGTAACGCCAGAGGGCCGTTTCTGACTACGCAGTATTGACCTGGGCGGGCGGCTGCAGGGACGGAAGTTCGTCGCGGGGCGCGTCGCTGGCCACCCACCGGGCGAGGAAGCGCCGGATGCGGTGCAGGCCCCACTCGGGACACCTCCAGAACCGGAGATCATGCTGAAGGGTCCCATTGGAGATCTTCACCTCTATCCGAAAGCCCAACTCGCACTTTTGGTCGCCGACGTGAAAGACCGCCCAGAATGGATCACCGAGGTGGGTTAGTAGGCGCCTGACAGCCGCCCGGTCCGCGGGCCGCATCGTGACGTAGCCCTGGAATTGCGCCTCCGCGGCGTCGCCCGGGCGCGCCCTCTTCGTTTCGACGCCGTCGATCCCGTCGAGGCGGTTGCGAAGGGTCAGCTCGCTGGTGGCGGACGACGGGGACAGGGTAGCGACACATAGTGCGGAGAACGGCGGACGGGCACAGAGACATTTGCGCGGCTTGCGCCTGGAGTACGGACCCCGTGTCAGCTCCAAACATCGGAAACGGGGACGGACGAACGGTTTCCGACCGTGATCGTCAAAGAGGGTGATCGGTCGTTATCTTCCCTTCGTGCAGTGTTGCTCGGATGAAGACGCACTCTAAATCCCCCCAAGACCGTTCGTCCAACCTTCCGGAACGAGAGCAGGAGATCGCCGAGCGGGTCCGACAGTCCCTACACCTCTCACCTTCGATGCCACTGGACGAGGTTGCGGACCGGTTTCGGCACAGTGCGGTGTGGCGGCGCGAACGGATGGGACTGGCGGGCGAAGAGTTGCGCGATCGGCTGTGGGGAATAAGTCAACCCATTCTACGATTTCTCTGGGGACGGGTACGGAGCGGGTGGGCGTGGCTGCGTGGAGTGGAGCCCAACGAGCCATCCCGACCCGATGGGGAAAACGGAGGCAAGATCCCTTGAAAGACGAATCGATGGGCAGTAGAGGAGACCGCTCGCGACAACCAGGGCAAGGATCGTCGCGCCGATTCTTCATTCAACTTATCCCCCTGTGCACGTCTGTGCCGTCCAATGATAGACGCCAGCTGAGGATTTAGAAAACAAGTGCTGATCCTCTGTTCAGCGAACGGGGATATGGACGGAGGGATATAGGGGCCCAGCGCGTCATTCTCGTTCGTCTGTATCTGATACCAGCGACTTCCCGAAGCTCTTGAGCGTAAAGACGGGACAGGGGGCCCGTCGCACCACCTTCTCCGCTACGCTGCCAATGAGAAAGCGCTCCAGGCCGGTGCGGCCGTGCGTCGCCATCACGATGAGGTCGGCCACCTGGTCCTCGGCGAACTCGACGATGTCACGAGCGGCGTTTCCGGCTAGCACGTGCACGTTTACCGGGTCGGTGCGCAGGTCGAGCTCCGACGCCAGCGTTTCGAGGGCTTCGCGGGCGCGGTCCTGTACGTTGGGGGCGGAGGGGGCGAGCGGATCGAGGCCGTAGACGTTCGGGTAGGCGGCCTCCTCCACGACGTGGAGCAGGTCGAGCGGGGCGGCGTACGACTCGGACAGGGCCGCCGCGTGGTTCAGCACGAGCTCCGACTGATCGGAGAGATCGACGGGGGCGAGTACACGGTTGATGGCGGGACCGGCTCCTTCGTCGCGCGCCAGCACGGTGAAGACGGGACAGGGCGCGCGGCGGACCACCACCTCCGAGACGCTCCCGCTCAGTAGGCGATTCATGCCCCGACGGCCCCGCGTGCCCATCACCACCAGGTCGATATCTTGTTCTTCCGCCCGGTTCACGATGGCGTCCGGCGGGGAGTCGCTGTTCGTCTGGGCGTAGACGACCGGCACGGTGCCGCGCTCCTGCGTTACGGTCTGGACGTCCATCTTCCGCACCGCTTCTTCGTCGGGCGTTTCCTCCGCCGACCGCACGGGAAGGAAATCCATCGGGTTGGCACTCTCGTCCGCGTCGGGGCCCACCACGTTAAAGACGTGGATCGTAGCGTTGTACTGGAGGGCGAGATGGGCGGCGTGGGCAAACGCCCCTTCAGCCACGTCCGAAAAGTCGGTGGGGAAAAGGATCGTATCCAGGTTCAGCGTCATGGGGAAAAAGGGAAAAGAAAGGGGCGAGTGGGGGCGAGGCGTCCGTCTGTATGGGCCGTACAGGATAACGAGCACGACGGGAGAAGACAAAGAGCAGAGGCACAAACTTAGGTCGGTGCGGAAAGCCTCAGCTCGTTCTGTTTTTGGGCGATGCCCGGAACGTTCGGGAGCGCAGGGAAGACGAGAAAATGGAATGTGGGAGGAGGCCCCATGTCGGCGGCCGAAACCGTTCCACAGGGGACGGTCGCAGAATTCGCATCTTTCCCGGGCTCAACTGGTAGGACGCAGGAAGCCTCACACGAAGATCTCAGCCGCCCAGAGCCTGTGCCCCCGTGCCCCAACACTTTTGCTTCTCGATTGGGGGGATCGACCGGACGTAGACGCATAGTGAGACCCTCAGGGAGACTGCTATCCCCAAATTTGATAAGTGAGAGATGGACGCAGTCGCTGCGCTTCCTTACATTGCATGACTGTACACTCGTTGCCCTCACAGGTCTATCGGTCTTATGGCCACCACAGCCTCTCGCCCCCAAGACGTGCCGACCATCTCCAAGCCCACGCCGAACCCCACCCATCCGGTGGCCGGCCGGTCGGTGACGGATGGCGCTCCGACGTTTGAATGGACGTCGGTGCCCGACGCGGATCGCTATCGTCTTCAGCTCGCCGCGTCCGACGACTTCGAGACGATCTACTACGACGAGGCCGTTGAGGGACCGACCTCGCTGACCCCCACGGACGTGTTGCCGGACGGGGCGACGACTGTTGTGTGGCGGGTGCGGGTCGAGGACGATACGGAAACGTCCTGGAGCACCCCGGCTCACTTTGATGTCTCCGGGACCGGTGCCGAAACCGACGACGCACAATTTCTGGTTGATGCGCCTCCGGTCCCGATTCACCCAGTTGAGGGCGATGCTGTCGATGCCCACCTGGCGACGTTCACGTGGGAGCTCGTTCCGAAGGCGAGCGGGTATAAGATCCAGATTGGAACCACCGATGCGTTCGACGAACCGATCGTGGACCTCTCCTTCGATCGCGTTACCTCGGTTACCCTTTCCGATGCTTTGGAGGGGGAGAAATCGACGCTATACTGGCGCGTGTGCGCCCTCTTCCCCGATGATACCAGCGGGCCCTGGAGCGAAGCCGCCCGCTTTGGAACTGATTCCGAGACGGTGGAGGTGAAAAGCGATGACGACGCGCCCACGTCTTCGTCGTCCTCGGCTGCCCCGCCGAAGAATTCACCGGTGGCGGCCGGCCCCGCCCAGCGGGCTCATACGAGCACGGCGATGGCGATGACGTTCGTCCTCGTCCTCGTCGTCAGTTTTATAGCGACGATCCTTATGATCGCGTTGCTTTGATTGAGGGGCCTTCGCGTGTCCCCCCAGAACCTGATTCACATCGCCCGCCACCTCTATGATTCAACGTAGGACTGTTGGCGTCGTCGGGGCCGGAAACGTGGGGACGGCGGCCGCTTATGCACTCTTCAATCAGGGATTGGCCAGCGAAATTCTTCTTCTCGACGAGGATGACCGACGTGCCGAGGGGGAAGCCATGGACCTGATGCACGGGCAGTTCTTGGTAGGAGGGGTAACCTGCCGGGCCGTCGAGTATTCGGCGATGGGGGACGCGCAGGTGATCGTTCTCTCGGCGGGGGCTAGCCAGCAGTCCGCCGACGACACGCGCCTCGACCTGCTCGCCCGCAACGCGCGCATCTTCCGGACCATCATCGATCGGCTCGATGAGCACGCCCCGGAGGCCATCCTACTGGTTGCCACCAATCCAGTAGACGTGCTCACGTATCTGTCTCAAGAGATGAGTGACCGGCCCAATGAGCGCATCATCGGCACAGGAACGCTACTGGATACGGCGCGATTTCGGGCCCTCCTCGGACGGTACTACGGCGTGGATCCCCGCTCGGTACACGCCTACATCCTCGGGGAGCACGGAGACTCGGAGGTCCCCATTTGGAGTAACGCGACAATCGGGGGACAGCGCATACAGGGACGTACCGTGTTGGGACGAGAGTGGGAGCGCGAAACGATGCAGTCGATCTTCGAGCAGTCCCGCGATGCCGCCTACGAAATCGTTGACCGAAAGGGGCACACCGACTCGGCCATCGGGGTCGTGATCGCGCGCATCGTGCGGGCCATCGTAGAGGACCAGCGGAACGTGCTTCCCGTCAGTGTGCGGCCGCAAGGGGCCTACGGCATCCGCGACGTATGCTTGAGTACGCCCTGTGTGGTCGGCATCGAAGGGGTGAAATCCCACGTGGTGCCCGACTTGGTGGACGACGAAGAGGAGGCCTTGCGGGCGTCGGCGGAGACGCTTCGCCGAAGCCGCGCTGGTTTGGACCTGTAATACGGAATCCGTTCGATAATGTCGGGATGTTAGAGAAGATGATCCTTCCGAACGAATGGAGTTTTATCCAGACGTTCCAACGTAAAGCGTTGAACGTTAGAACGTTATGAGTAGGAAAAACCGATTGCTCGGGTACGCATTCCTTTTCTGGAAGCAGACATTTCGAACTAGAAACGGTATAACACAAACGGTGGGGGTCTGGGAAACGGCTTCGTGCCGGCCCGACGGGAGCTACGCGCTCTCGGGGCCCGACTCGTCGGCGGACCAGTAGGGAAGCACGGCGTCCTCCACGTACGCCTTCACCCCGTCGCGGCCGGTGAGCCTGAGCCAGACGGGGCCGTGATCCGGGGTTACGTCCAGTTGGAAGCGAAAGAACGGACAGCAGAGGCGCTCGCGGGCAACGAAGGCCCCGGCCCGGGCGACGACATCCGTGTCGGGTGGGAGGCGGAAGGCGTATCCGTCGTCCAGCTCACGCAGGTCGGTGACGGCCTCAAAGACGGTCTCGGCCGCTCGCTGGTGCTCGTCGCGGTCGTCGTCCTCGATCGCGGAGAGGTTGCAGGCAATGGGTGGGGCGTCGGAGGACATGTCAGAAACGGGACTATTTATTCGACAATTCGATAATTGTAAAAGTAAAGAATGGATCGTTTCGGGGGAGGGGGAGCTTTGGCGAGTCTGCACGGGACCGGCCGGAAGCGACGGAGACGGTCCCCGACTCCTCTGGAGCCGGGGGCTACGAGGGGGGAAGGTCCGGCTTCGTGACGTCGGCCGTTTCCGCGCTCTCTTTGTCCTCGTCGGCAGGGGCCCCGTCGCCGGCGGGGGGCGCCTCCGCTTCGCCGTTGGCGATGGCCTCGTCTTCCTCGTCCCAGTTATCGATCGCCTCCAGGACACGGTCCACAATCTGATCCTCGGGGATCGTGTCCACCACCTCACCGTGTTTGAAGAAGTGGGCACGTCCGCGCCCGAGCGAGACCCCGAGGTCGGCGCCGCTGGCCTCGCCCGGGCCGTTGACGGCACAGCCCATCAGGGCCACGTTCAGGTCCTTATCGAAGCTTTGCTCCGCGACTGCCGCTTCAACTTCCTCGACGATGGAGAACAGATCTCCGACGAGCCGGCCACACGTGGGACACGCGATGATGTTGACGCCGGGCCGTCCGATGCCGAGCGAACTGAGGATGCGGTGGCCCACCTTCACCTCCTCGACGGGATCGGCGGCGAGGGAGACCCGGATCGTGTCCCCGATGCCGTCGGCCAGCAGGGAGCCGATGCCGATCGAGCTCTTGACCGTCCCGGTATCGAGGGTGCCGCTCTCCGTTACGCCCAGGTGGAGGGGATACTCGGTCTCCTCGGCTACTTTCCGGTAGGCCTGGATCATCATGTACGGGTCGGAGTGCTTCACCGAGATGACGATGTCCTCGAAGTCGTTCTTGTGGCACACCTCCACGTGACGCATCGCGCTCTCAAAGAGGGCCTGCGGCTTCGGGTAGCCGTGCTTGTCGAGAATATCCTCTTCGAGCGACCCGGAGTTGACCCCGATGCGAATCGGAATGCCGGCGTCCTTCGCCGCCTGTAGCACTTCGCGCTCCCATTCCGGCTTGCCGATGTTGCCGGGATTGATGCGGACCTTATGAATGCCCGCCTCGATCGCCTTCAACGCGTACTGGTAGTTGAAGTGGATATCGGCCACGATGGGGACGGAGGCGCCCTGGACGATGTCGCCGAGGGCGTCGGCGTCCTCCGGGCGCGGGACCGCTACACGCACGATATCGGCACCGGCGTCCGCGAGGCGCTCGATTTCGTCGAGCGTCGTGTCCACCTCGTGGGTCTTGGTGGTCGTCATTGACTGCACCGAGATCGGGGCGTCCCCTCCAATCTGTACGTCACCGACGTGAACGGGGCGCGTCTCGCGGCGGGGGCGTTCCATGGGCGAAGGCAGGTCTATCCGAAAAACAAAGGATCGAAGGTTCTACGAGCGCACTGAGCACAGGCTCCAATCAGCGGATTTCCAAACCGAGACCGTCACGGGCACGACCGGTTGTTTTCAACAGGGATTGATACGCGGGGGGGGAGTGAACCAGGCACGAGGGACGCCCCCCGAACCGAACTGCTTCACGATTCACTCGCCTCGTAGAGCGTTTTCTTCTCTTCGTCGCTGAGGGAGTCGTAGCCGTTCTCGCTGATTTTATCGAGGATGCGGTCGACTTCGTTCGACCGGGTCGATGGGGAGCCGTCCGAAGAGGAGGCGGGCCGGGGGGGCGAGTCGGACGAGTTGGTGTTGGTCGTTCCGCCGAAAAGGCCCCTGATCCGGTCCAGCAGGCCCGTGGAACGAACCTGAGGAGCGTCGCGACCGCGAGCGGCGTCCCCCAAACAGGGGCGCCATCCACGACGGTGCGTTGAGCTCGTCGCGTAGCACTTTGGCGAAGAGAAAGCCCGACAGCGCGCCCCCCCAGTGGGCCGCTACGGCGGTGCCGCTGCTCGAGAGCATCAGCAGAGCGTCGATGATCAGGAAACCGACCACCACGTACAGCAGACGAACAACTCCGAAGAAAAGGAGGCCAATCTTCTTGTAGGGATAGAGGATGGCCACCGTCATGAGTACCCCGAGCACCGACCCTGAGGCCCCGACGACCGGCACCACGCCGCTCCCGGTGATATCGGGGAAGAGCGGTTGAAGGAGGAGACACATGAGACCGCCGCCTACGCCCGTCACCAGATAGACGGTCCAGAACTGGCGGGACCCGTGCATGCGTTCGAACTCTTTCCCGATCCAGAAGAGCCACAGCATGTTGAACCCGATGTGGAGAAGCCCCGACAGCCCCCCGCTCGTGTGCATGAAGTTGTAGGTCACGAGCTGCCACGGTTCAAACAGAATATCCGGGAAGACCGGATGGAGGGCCAGGTGGTTCATCACGAACCGAAACCCTGCGGGCCACAGGTGCAGGAACTGCGCCACGACGTATACCGCCACGTTGATCGTGACAATTGTACGCAGCGCGGATGGCTGGCGGTAGTACCAGGTTCTGAACTGATTCACGGCCGTTCGTTTGACTATTGATCCCCAGCCGACATTCTGGATCGGCGTAGGGCTCATGGAATGAGAACACACAGGTGTTGTACCATGCAAACCGCCCAAGGTTTACCGATGCCGCCCGCGGTTTTACTCGTAATCAGTAACGGACTGGCGGGGGAAAAGAGGGGCGCAGCCCGGCGCGCGTGTAGATTCCGATCGGGTTCATCGGGCAGATGCTGACGACCATCCGCGATGAAGAAAGGTGGCCTAGCCCGGTGCACCAATGCCGGACGGCGCTACCACCGCATCGGTCGGCTGGGCTGTACCGGCAGCTTGCCACGCCCGTACTGGATGAGAAGAAATCCGATCACCATTCCTCCCAGGTGGGCAAAGTTGGCGACGCCGGCGGAGGTACCGGTGACCGCGGAGTATAGCTCAAGCGCCCCAAACCCGAGAACGAGCCACTTGGCCCGGATGGGAAAGAGAAACCAGAGATAAATGGGTTGATTGGGAAACATCATGCCGAAGGCCAGAAGCACGCCGTATACCCCTCCGGACGCCCCTACCGTGGGCACCGATGCCTGGGCCAGTCCTCCCATCGTCTGAATCGTTTGTGCGTCCGGAACGAACAGAAGATGCGTGAGGGCGGCCCCGAGAACGCAGACGAAGTAAAACACGCCAAAGCGCTGAGATCCCCATCGGTTTTCAACCTGCACCCCAAACATCCAGAGGGCGAACATATTGAAAAACAGGTGCTTCAGGCTCCCATGCAGGAAACTGTAGCTGATCAACTGCCACGGCCAGAAGCCGGGGGAGGCGCCGATTTGACTGGACACGACGAGGGCGCCTTGCTCCGGCCCACCCGGGGGATAGAGCGCCAGGTAGTTCAGAACGGTGGCCAGGGTAGAGGTCGAGGCGAGAGTTTCCGCTGCCACAAACTGCGCCAGGAAAAACAGTCCGTTGAGAAGTAGAAGGTTTTTAATCACCGGCGGCATGACCGAGAATCGGGTCGGTGGCCGGTAAGACGTCTGGCGTCGAGGCATACGTTTCGAAAGTCCGGTCGGGGCCTATGAAAACTGGGGGCTTGAGGGTAAGCGCCTCCTACGGATCAAAGCATCGAAGCGTTCAGGAGGAAACGGCTCCCTTGAACGAAGTCCCGATGTGCTCTGCTCGTTTCCGCTCATTTGATTCTGTGATTCTTTTCATTTCTGACGTGCATTTCGGGCGTGGGGCGACCGCGACTGAGCGTGCGAAAGAGGCAGCCCTGATTAACTGTCTGGAGGCGCACGCCGATCGAGTGGAGCATCTTTACCTCGTTGGCGACGTGTTCGACGGCTTCATCGAATATCGTCATCTGGTCCCCAAAGGATTCGTTCGGTTCCAGGCCCTTCTTGCTCGGTGGACGGATCGAGGGACGCCGGTTACGTATCTGTTTGGCAATCATGATCCCTGGCATCGGAACTATTTCCAAGAGGAGCTCGGCGTGCGCCTCGTGCCCGGGACGTTGACGACGACTCACGCAGGGGTGCACCTTCATCTCGCACATGGGGACGAGCAGGCCTCCACCCACAGCCTGTACCGGTGGCTGCGGCCTCTCTTGCGTCATCCGGCTACGATGTTGCTGTACCGGTCCCTCTTGCCGGCGGACCTTGGGCTCGGCCTTGCCCAGCGAATCAGTCGTCTTCTGCACGATGAGGCCACGGATCCGTCGGTCATCGACGCTCTGCGCGATCATGCCCGTCAGGTTCTTCGGCGTGGCAGGGCCGACGTAGTGGTGATGGGACACAGTCACGAGGCAGTCCTCCATAGCTGGACCGACGGCGTATACGTCAACACAGGAAACTGGTACGAACACCGGACCTTCGCTCGTTTGGACCAGGACGGCATGCGGCTCCAACAGTGGAACGGGACGCGTGCCCTCGACATTGAAGCGGCTGAGGTGTAGCGCACGGCGGAGCGTGTCGAGACTGGAATTAAGGGGGCGCCGTTCCCAAATCGCCTCGCTAATAAACTCTTGATTTTGGACCATGTCTGAATGGTCGTATTCGGAAGAAGAGCTCGACGAGTATTTCAGTGACCCGTCTGTTCGTGAGGAGGCCGTCTCCGAGGAAGGAGCGCCGGACGATGGACGAGGCGGGGCGGAGCGGGAACGACCCCGCCGAGGCATCCGGGGCTTCTTTCACAGCCGCATTTCGGATCCGCGGAAGGCCCAGGCGGCCGTGGCGCTCTCGGTTATCACCGGCGTGCTCCTCGTCGGCACAATTACGCTTGGGGTATACATCTGGAGCTTAACCGACGACGTGCCGTCCACGGAACGGCTCGAGAACCCATCGATGCAGTTGGCCACCATCGCCTACACGGCCGACGGGGAAGAGCTGGCCCGGTACGCGACCCAGAACCGGTCGTGGGCCCCGTACGATAGCATCTCGCAGCACGTCGTCCACGCCCTCGTTGCCACGGAGGATCACCGATTTTACCAGCACTGGGGGGTTGACCCACAAGCCATCGTGGCCGCCACGGCCGACATCCTTACCGGCGGTTTTCGGGGAGCGTCCACCGTTACCCAGCAGCTTGCCCGCAATCTCTACAACGAAGAGGTGGGCCGGGCGGTCTCGATCGAACGCAAACTGAAGGAGATGGTGACGGCCGTAGAGCTGGAGCGGCGCTACACGAAGCGGGAGATCCTCGAGATGTACCTAAACACGGTCAGCTTCGGGTACAACGCGTACGGCATCGAGGCCGCCGCGCGGACCTACTTCGGGGTGCCCGCAAAAGAACTAAATGAGCTGCAGGCGGCGACGCTCGTGGGAATGCTCAGGGCCACGTCCCACTACAATCCGCTGACCAATCCGAACAATGCGAAGCAGCGGCGGAACGTGGTCCTCCGGCTCATGGAGCGTCACGGATACCTTGACGCGTCCTTCTATCAAAACCACAAGGACGAGCCGGTGAAGGCAGAGTATCAATCTGCTGAACTCTATAACAGCCTCGCCCCCTACTTTGCCGAGCACGTGCGAAATGTACTTACAGATTGGTCCCGCGACCCGGATCATCCACTCAGCGAATACGACGTATACGGGGACGGCCTTCGCGTTTACACAACCATCGACTCGAAGCTGCAGAAGATGGCGCGTTCGGCGGTGAAGGAGCAGGCCTCGGCCCTCCAGAAGGTTGTGGACTACGAGTGGAACCGGAAGGATTCGACGGTCTACAGTACCGCTCTCGACGACTACAGGGAGCTTGAGCCAGGGAAGGACTACAAATCCTTCGAGCATTTCTGGGAGCAGAATCCTGAGGTCTTGGAAGATGCCCTTCGCACGACGGCACGCTACGATACTTTGCGAAAGCAGGGGCTCGACGAAGCCGCGGCGCTTACTCAGCTTCGCTCGGATTCGTCCCTCGTCGATTCCCTGAAAACCCTCAAGACCCGGCTCAGCGCCGGGCTCGTGGCGCTCGATCCGCGCAACAGCCACGTGAAGGTGTGGATTGGGGGGCGAAATTTTCGGACGGAAAAATACGATAAGGTTGGAATTGCGCGGCGACAACCCGGTTCTACGTTCAAACCTTTCACCTATACGGCCGCCATCGACAACGGATACTCGCCATACGAAAAGCTGAAAGACAGTACCTTCACCTTCAAACTAACCGACGTCAATACGGCCGAGGTAGATTCGGTCTGGACCCCTCAGAATTACGACGGCACGTCGAGCGGACAGATGCTGACGTTGAGCCAGGGGCTTGCCAACTCCGTCAATACGGTGACGGCCCGACTCGCGCTCGACATCAATCCAATGACCGTCGCCCAGTATGCTCGCCAAATGGGCATTCGAGAGAGCCCGCTGTCCGCGGTTCCGTCCATTGCCCTCGGGACGAGCAACGTGACCCTCCTCGAAATGGCTACCGCGTACAGCACCCTCGCCAACGGGGGGCTTTACAATGAACCGGTGTCGATCACTCGTATCGAAGACCGGTACGGAAACGTCATCTGGGAGGGGTCCCCGAGCCCGAGTGAAGCGCTCTCGGAGCGAACTGCCTACACGGTGGTCGACATGATGCGGGGGGTAATCGACTACGGCACCGGCCAGCGCATCCGCACTCAATTTGAGCTTGGCGGCTACGACCTTGCCGGGAAGACCGGCACGACTCAACGATCGGCCGACACGTGGTTTATGCTCATGCATCCGGAATTGGTGAGTGGAGCCTGGATGGGCTTCGACGATCAACGGGTGACCTTTCGCACCAGTTGGTGGGGGCAGGGAGCCCACAGTGCTCTGTTCCTCGTCGGCGACTTTTACAGTCGAGTTGCCCAGTCCGACTCGGTGTCTCTGTTGTCGAGAAACGCCGCCTTCCCGATGGTCGAAAACTACGGGCCACCCGAAGACACGACGGGTACCCAGGATGGCGGCCTGGGATGGTAGACAATTTGGAGGGCGTTCACGAGACAGACGAGGGGCCCACACCGTTTCCTTCCGTCAGCTCGGCTGAGACGGAACTGGCAGGGCGACAGGTGCGACCCGCATCTGTTCGTAGGGGCATTCTGGTGTCCCCGCCGCAATCTCGGATTCAATCCCCACTCCTGTGAAGCTACTGCACACGGCTGATATTCATCTCGGCGCAAAGACGTACGGGCGCCGCGACCCGGATACGGGACTCAACACGCGCCTGCTTGACGTGCGCCAGTCGTTTGAGGCCCTGGTTCAGCGAGCCCTGGAGGCCGAGATCGACGCATTCGTTTTTTCTGGGGACGCCTACCATACGGCGGATCCAACCCCTACGCAGCAGAAGATTTTTGCGGAGTGCCTTCAGCCTCTCGCTGACGCGGACATTCCGCTTATCCTCATCGTCGGCAATCACGATCACCCGGTGACGTACGGACGGGCTTCGTCCCTCGATATTTTCGAATACGTGGACGGCGACGTATACTGCTACCGCAAGCCAGCCTCCTCGGTCCAAGTCATCGATACAAAAAGTGGACCGCTTCAGCTCATTCCCCTTCCGTGGCCCATCCGCAGTCAGATTGTGACGAAGGAAGAGTATCGTTCAATGACGCCGGAGGAGTTGCGTCAATTCATTGAGGAGAAATACGTCAACTACGTCCAGCGTCGGGTGGACGATGTGAAGAACGAGGTCGTTGTCGAGCGGGCCAACGGCGTGGAGCACCAGTTGTCGACGGACGTACCGACAGTCCTGGCCGGGCACGTGACCCTGCAGGGGGCGGAGCTGGCCGGGTCGGAGCGCACCACCCTCATCGCGTCTGAGCCAAAGTTCACGGTGGGCCAGCTCGCCGTTCCCCCCATCGACTACGTGGCGCTCGGGCATGTGCATCACGCTCAGGACCGCAACCCTGATGGTCACCCGCCGGTCGTCTACTCGGGCAGTATTGAGCGGGTAACGTTCAATGAGCGCGACGAGAAAAAAGGGTTCTACCTCGTAGACATTGAGCCGGACGCCGATCCACGGACCACAATCACATTCGAGGAAACGCCGGCTCGTCCCTTCGTGGCCTTGCAGGTTGACGCCCGAGACGCGGAAGAACCGACAGGGCACATTCTTCAGGCCATTGAGTCCGCCACGGTAGCCGACGCCATCGTCCGCGTGCGCTACCACGTCGAGGAAGAGCAGATTCCGCTCGTTGAGCAGGGACGCATCCGGGAGGCCCTTTCGGACGCCGACACCATCGCCGCCATCGAACGCACCGTCGACCCCACCGGGCGAAAACGACGAACCGTCGTGACTCGGGAGTCGGACCTCGAAGACGCCGTGCGCCAGTACGTGCGCCAGCACGAAGAACTTGAGGGCATTGAGGACGACCTTGTGGAAGCGGCTCTGGAACTGGAGGCGGAGAGGGAGGCCGAGCGTCGGGAGACGTAGCAGACGCCGGAAGAAGGGTAGGGTGAGTGTTCGAGGGCGTGTGAGAATTCCAAACCCCCTAGCTCCGTCAAGGCTTGCACACGTGACTGCGGGGCTGGCCCTCGAGGCGGTTGCATGTCCGCTAATCCCCACCCATTTTGTATGAGTCCTTACCTAATATCCGCTATTCGTAAAGCACAGATCGTACGGAGCAACGAATCTGTTTTGGGTATCGAGACCGTTCGGATACACATCCGAGGTTCTGCCTCGTTCTGCCAAGCAGAGGACTGATGCGTAGCTGCTTACGGTTGGGGGGCTTGCGTCCGATCGTCGGCGCTTCTTGAGACAGATTCTTCCCCGGACATCTGGTTTCACCATCATCGAACATAGACCCGTGGATATCGAGAACGAAACCGTAGTTATCCCGCGTAAGGAAAATACGACCAAGAGCGAGGACCCGATCGAAGTGTGGCCTCTCGTTGAGGCGGCGCTCGACACGATCGATGCCGATCCGACGACGCGACAGGCGGCGGAAGCGGCCATGGAAGTGAGTGACGGCTGTGCCACCCTGGCCAACTTCCTCGCGAGCCAGGAGGACGAGGTCCCCAAGATGGACTTCCGCTTCAAGGTGCCTCTCCTGGTGCGGGCCGCCAAGCTTGCTCGTGAAGATAACGGGGCCGAGAGCATCTACGACCCGGAAGAAGGGGTCCTCTTCTTTGAGACCGATGACCACCAGTTCGCCTTTCCCGTCCATGAGGACTGGACGGTTGATTGGGAGAGCGTCGCCGACCGGACGCAAGACGGATATTCCTGGGATGGCGTCGAGAAAGAGGTCTGGGCCCTCGACTGGCTTATGGCCTACCTCGACGTTCCCTCCGACGACTACATGGTCGACGGCGAAGACGACGACGATCAGTACTACAGCCGCATCTGACGGCGTTCTGGACGGGAGCGGGATGTACGGACCGACGGCCTAAAGCGTCAACCCCTCGTAGGCCGCGGTACACTCAATGCCGTGTGTTTCCAGTCGTTTTCGGGCGTCCTCCTGCATCGCGTCCAAAGCCTCATCGCTGCGCTCGGGGTCGTGGTGGAAGAACGCGAGGTGACCGACCTCGGCCTCCTGTGCGAGTCGGCATACGTCGCGAAGCACACTATGTCCCCACCCTGACTTTTCGGGCATGTCTTCCAGGACGTACTGTGCGTCGTGGACGAGCACGTCGGCCCCGGAACAGAACGATTGAAGCTCCTCAAACGGGGCCGCGGCGTTCCCCGGCGGATCGATTTCATTATCGGGAATGTGGACTACCGACCGGCCCTCAAGCGAGAGGCGATATCCGTAGGCGCCACCAGGGTGATTGACGACGCGGCGTGTGAGATCGAAGCCCTCGTCGTTCAGATACGCGACCCCGTCCGATTCGACACGATGAATGGTGGCCGGAATCTGGCTTGGCTCTAGCGGAAAATGGAACCCGTCGAACCGTTCCAGTAGGGACCAAGTGGTTCCTTCGTAGTGATGATCGAGAAGGTGAATAGTGCGGTCCTCCTCGTAGAGCGGCTTAAAGAACGGGAAGCCCTCAACGTGGTCGCTGTGGACGTGCGTGAGCACAATGTAGATCTCCTTCTCCGTTCCCAAAAGCTCGTGCCCGAGCGAGCGGATGCCCGTTCCGGCGTCGATAATGACGATGCGGTCTTCCGCCTCGATGCTCAGGCATGACGTGTTGCCCCCGTAACGCGTATTCTTCGGGTCCGGCGCCGGAATTGAGCCCCGCACCCCCCAACAGGTGATCTGCATGGTAGGAGACCGTAATCGTAGTTCTTCAAACTGCTGAGATGAGCGCTTCAACGCCGAAGTCGGGGAACGGCGACCGTGAAAACCAGAGAAGGCCGAGCGTCGCTACGGGAGAGAGTATTGCCCGGAGGCAACGTCGGAGAGGGTGCGCGTGGAGGAGAAAGATATTCTACGGAGTCGCGTCCGGTGTGTATGAGGGGAGACGTTTCATCCGAGCCGGGTAGAGAGCGAGAGAGAGGTTGGGACGTTCGTTCGGCCGAGCGACGACGGATCGGGCTCCGTAGAGCCTCCATGACATTTTTTCCAAACATAAGGGCCACGCTGAGCAAAGCAAATCGGTAGGCCAATCGAGACGTGTACCGCCCAGTGATCCGAGATGGCGCTTAACGACGAGAGCTCATGCGCGCTGTATTGCCCATTCGCGATGTATAGAAGGTCTCGGAGAATCAGCTGGGTCCCTGGAGAAGGACGGATGGTCAATTGCCCGTCGGGTTCGGGTGGCGAGCTACGGGAAGCGTCATACACCGAGGACCGCCCCGTCCCCGGGACAATTCGGTACCGGCCAACTGGATGGCGACCTTCTCCGAAGCGGGGTCGAAGGATCCGGATTCGTAGTAGGAAAGGAAGCTCTCGGCGGACACGATCCGGTATCCATGGTCCTGGAGTCGGTCAAAAGTGCGGCGGTTGCGCTCGTACCCGAGGATTGCGCCCGGCGCCGCAGCAAAGACGTTGGCGCCGTCCGTCCACTGCTCGCGTTCCTGGTGCAGACGATCGGCCCCCCCGCAGGGGATGAAGGTCAGGTCGCGGTCAAGCAGGTCGTTGAGGGCGTCCCGAAGGTTGCGCCGCATGTCGGTAACGAACGGTGGGGGACGCGAAGGTGAATACCGTATCCAAGTGCATAGTAGAGCGCCGCTTCGGGAGGTCGACTGCCAGAACGTGTTCAACCGACGTACGCTCGAACAACTCGTGGGCAATAGCCATGATGGCTCCGAACGAGGTGCGCTCCGAGTGACCGATGAGCACCGTTTCGGGGCTCGCTACGAGAAGGTCGCCCCCCTCGAACGTGACCCCTGGCGGAAGCTCAATAATCTTGTCGCTGTGGGGGGCGAATCGGGGATGGTAGTTGAGCACTGCATTAATAATGATACTTTCCCGCGTCCGGGCCACAGTAGCGGCGTGGCTCAGGATGATGTGGTCGTGGACGACCGCCGCCAGGTCGCGGGTAAACATGAGGTTGGGCACGGGCTGTACCTTGATGGGCAGCTCCGATTCCCCGGTCAGGGCGAACGTCTTCAACTCCTCCGGCGAAAGCTCCTTTAGGTCCTTCTCGACAGCTCCCAGGTTCTGCTCCGGCAGACTGCGGCACAACTTTTCGACGAATGCGTGGCGGGCGTCTTGTTTCTGGAACGTTTCCGAAAGCAATTCGCCGATTTGCAGTACCGTATCGGGGCGACCCACAATTTTTTCAAAGACCGAGCACATGAGAAGGTGCTCCTTGCGGGCGTGTCCCAGGAAGAGAATATCGTCGAAGAGTAATTCCGCCCGGTTGTCGGGGGCCACGAGCTCCATCTCCTGTCCCGGCGTATGCACGATCACCTGCTCTAACAAGTGCGCCTCCGCAGGAATGCCGTAGACAGATTCGGTCTGTTCGGTCGGGGGAGCGCTGGGCGCGGAGGGCGTGGACACGGCGGGGGTAGGACGGGTGAAGGAAAAGCGACAATTTAAATCCGTATTCCTGGAATCTCGGCGTCAAGTGAGAAAAAAACCAGGATGGGTGCCTAAGAACCCGAAAAAACCCCGAATCGATCCCTTGGTAGCAGAGTGACCGTCCGGTACTGTCATGCCAAACCCCTCGTCACTCCTGGAAGCCGTCCAGAATCTGCAGGAGGAAGAGGACGACGAGCACGACGGCCCCTCCCTTGAGTAAGAGCCAGAGGAGCGAGCTCGCCACGTCCACCAGTATCCCAAGCAGGCTGAGGCCGATGAGGGCAATGACGCCGTAGATGAGCCAACGAAGTACGGTTTGAAGGTCGAGGTCCATAGAGGGAAGAGAAAAATGGAAAGAAAGCGATCAGGACACTCCCTTTTCAGCTAGATAACGGGTGCCGATCCCGTAAGTGTTACAGTCCGCCGGAAGATGCTTGATCCATCAGTCCGTTGAGGGGGGCGTCACCGGTCTGACGCCGAGAACAGGCGTTTCGTAGCAGACCCTTTCTAGCACGAGTCCGTCGGGTGCGAGGGAGGGTCCGGCCGCGCGGCGGTCTTGGGCGGCGAGCACGTCGGGTAGGCTGTCGGCCGGTCGTTTGCCGCGTCCAATTTCGACGAGCGTACCCATGATGGCCCGCACCATGCCGTGAAGAAATCGCGTCCCTGCCACTTCAAAGCGTCCAAAACCGCGCCGCTTCTCCGATACCCAGCGGGCGTGAGTAAGCGTGCACACGCGATTCTCTGTGTCGGATTGGGTGAGGCAAAAGGAGCCGAAGTGTTGGGTGCCCAGAAGATCCGGCGTGGCCGCCCGCATCCGTGCGAGGTCGGGGACGGGGCGGAGTTGGGTGCGGGTCCGTCGCTCCAGCGCACTGGGTTGAGTGTGTACACGGTAGTGATACCGGCGGCGCCGGGCATCGTAGCGGGCGTGGAAATCGTCGGGAGCCCGTTCGATCCGCCGCACGGCCACAGCGTCCGGTGTCAGGCCGTTGAGGGAGCCGCGCAATTGGTAAGGGGCTCTCGCCGCCGACAGATCGACGTGAGCCACCTGTCTGCGGGCGTGCACCCCCGCGTCCGTCCGCCCGGACCCCGTAACGCGGCAGGCCTCGGACGTGATGGTCTCGACCGCCTCTTCGAGCGCGCCCTGCACCGTGAGCACGTCTGGTTGGATCTGCCACCCGTGGAAGTCGGTTCCATCGTATTCGACGAGCATTCGGTAGCGAGGCATGTGGGGTGTGGGAGCGTGGGAGCGTGGGTGAGAGAGTGTGTGGGTGAGAGAGTGTGGGGGCGTGGGAGTGAGTTGCTCCACGGATGGTATTCAGGTCTCAAAATCCAATATCCGAACTCCAAATTCCAAAATCGAGAATGCGTATTTACCTGACCGGATTCATGGCGAGTGGAAAATCGACCGTCGGCCCCAACGTGGCGGCGCGGCTCGGCTGTACGTTTCTCGACCTCGACCGCCTGATTGCGGTGCACGACAGGCGATCCATTCCCCAGATTTTTGCGCAGGACGGAGAGGCGCGATTTCGCGAACTCGAAACGAACGCCCTGCATCAAACGGCTAACCGCGACGACCTCGTGGTGGCGCTGGGCGGCGGCGCGCTCGTGGACGACGACAATCGGGCCTTCGCCAAGGAGCACGGCCGCATCGTCTACTTGAAGGTCGATCCCGATACGGTCCTTGACCGTGTGGTCGACGAGGCCGACCGGCGCCCCCTGCTCCAGGACGAGGACGGTACGCCGCTTCCGAGACAGCAGATGCGCGAGCGAATCGAGCGGATGCTTGAGGAACGATCTCCCGCCTACACCGACGCGCATGCTACGGTGGATGCCAGATCCTCAGTCTCTAGTGTCGTCGATGCCGTGACCGATACGATTCGCCGGAATGGATGGGATGAATAGGGGGGATTACTCTCGAAGAAGCGTAAATGATTGTCGATGATGAGGCGTAGCGCCGTGCTCGGCGATGGCCTCGTAGTGCTGCTGCGTGGGGTAGCCCACGTTCGTATCCCAGCCATACCCGGGGTGCTCCTCGTGGAGTTCTCGCATGCTGGCATCCCGCTCCGTCTTGGCGAGGATGGAGGCGGCGGCGATGGACTGACTCGTGGCGTCGCCCTGCACGACCGTCTCGTACGGCCACGGGGCGTCGGTGAGCGTGCGGTCCCACTGGTTCCCGTCGATGAGCAGAAAGTCCGGGGGCGGCTGGCAGTCGGTGGCGGCCCGGCGCATGGCTTTCAGGGCCGCCTGGAGGATGTTGATCTCGTCGATCTCCTCGGGCGAGCACCGGGCAATGGCGTGGGTGATCGCCGTCTCCTCGATCTGCTCGCGGGCGTCCAGACGCTCGGCCTCCGTGAGCGCCTTGCTGTCCTGGATGATCGGGAGCTCGGTCTCGGGCGGCATCACGACGGCGGCGGCCACCACCGGCCCGGCCAGGCAGCCGCGCCCGGCCTCGTCGAGCCCTGCAATGCGCTCGTAGCCGTCGGCCCAGAGACGACGCTCGCATTCAAGCATGGTACCGTGGTGAAAAGAAGGAAGGCGGCGGAGCATACCCTACGGAACGACGGCCCCAATCCCAATTCCCCAATCCAAATTCCACACGCCCAATCAATACTGGTCGGGGAGGTCGTTTTCGTAGAGGACCACGTCGCCGGACTGTAGGTGCTGCTTCAAGAAATCCTGGGCCTCGAAGAGGGAGGAGAACACCTTGATTCGCTCCTCGGGATACGCTGCCTCGGTGAGGCCCTCGCGGATGGCCTCCGTCTGCTCGTCGCCGACGAGGACGGCGAGGTCGATGTCGTGCTCGGCGATGTGCGCGCCAAGTGCCTTGTTTTCGGTCCACTGCCGTTCGCCCATCTCCACCATGCCCGGCGTCACGATAACGCGTCGGGCTCCGTTCATCTGTCCAAGAATCTCCACGGCATTCCGGGCCCCTACCGGATTGGAGTTAAAGGCGTCGTCGATGATGGTGACGTCCCCGCGCCTGCGGAGTTGAAGGCGGTGCTCGATGGGCTCGAGGCGATTGGCGGCGTGCGCCATCTGCCGCAGGCGCAACCCCATGCTTCGCCCCACCGCCACGGCGAGCAGCACATTGGTCACGTTGTGCTTGCCGAGCAGACTGATCTCGAAGGCTGCCTCCGTGCCGGTGTCGTCGCGGACGACGAAAGACGTGCCGTCTGTGTCGTAGCGCACGTCGTGGGCGGTGATGTCCGCCACTGAGTCGCCGGTGCTGGAGATTCGCCACACGGGGCCGTCTGTCCGTGCGGCCATCGCGTCTACGCGCTGGTCGTCGGCGTTCAGGACGGCCGGCCCGTCCGACGTCGTGTACTTGACGAGTTTGCCTTTTTCCTGCGCAATGGCGTCCTGAGACCCCATCGTTTCGAGATGGGCGACGCCAACGGTCGTGACGACCGACACGTCGGGCCGAGCGATGTCGCAGAGCTCGTCGATATCGCCGGGATAGCGAATGCCGTATTCCAGCACGAGCACCTGATGTTCGGGTTTCACGTCCTCGTTGACGGCGAGGCAGAGGCCCATTGGCGTGTTGTAGGAGCTGGGTGTCGCGTACACGTTGTATTTCTGCCGAAGCAGCTCGGCGAGGATGAATTTGGTGCTCGTCTTGCCGTAGGAGCCCGTGATGCCCACGATCGTGAGGTCCGGGCGGTTGCTCAGCCGTGTTCGGGCCTGTCGCTTGAAGCCGTCCTGGATGATGTTCTCGATTGGATGAGTGAGGCCCGCCCCGACCGCCACCCAGAGCGGCGCCCCGAGGTCCGTTACCAAGAAGCCAAGGAGATACCAGAAGACCCCGCTGGGGTCGCCGGTGTGCCATCCGTAGAAGGCGCCCAGGCCGAGTGGAAGGATCGCCACGAGCCCCGTCGCGACGGTGAGGCGCGTCATGCGGGCAGTGAAGGCCAGCGGTTTTTTCTCCTGAGTGCTGCGGTAGCGGCGGGACGAGATGAAGGCGGCCCCAACCACGTGAGACAGTCGGACGACCGCCGAGCGCACGTGATCGGAGAGCCAGCGGGCGTACCGATCAAATTTGTAGGTTTCCAGCTGGAAGATGTGCAGGAAAAACCGAGTGCGCCGCGTGGCGCGCCAACCCGCAAACAGCGTGGCAATCGTGGCGAGAACGGTGAGGGTCGTGGTCATCGTCTACGGGGTTAACCGCACGGAAAGAAACGTGAAGTGCGGTGATGCGGCCGAGTCGCCGAATCACGTATTCTCCAGAAAATGGCGGGTGGCCGAGGCGACGGTCTCGAAGTCGTCGAGGTGGCCGTAGTGCCCCGCCCCCTCCAGCTCCACGAGCCCGCAGTCGTCGACGGCGTTTTCGATCATCTGCATCTGGCGGCGCGAGATTGCCTCGTCTTCCGTACCCCAAAACAGAAGGGTGGGTACTTGAATACGTTCGAGGGTTCCATTTAGGTGGTGATTTACCGTTTTGACAAACGTTTCACGCATGACCCCGGAGAGGGTATTGTAGTCCGACGAGCCCAGTAGACGCCACACGAGCGAATGGCGAAGCCAGTCCAGCGCCGGTTCGCGGAGGGGGGACGGGAGCGCCTCAAACGGCGTCTTCAGCAGGTTGGCCATTCCCGACCGAATGTGGTAACCCAACGAGCGCTCAGGTCGCACGCCGGACGGACTGATGAGTACGAGGCGGTCGATCACGTCGGCGATTTCGGGTGTGGCGGCCATATACAGGCCGATTCGGCCCCCATTCGAGTGCCCGATAATGGTGACCGTCTCCTGTATTTCGTCCCTCACGTACGCCTGAAGGAGGGTGGCGTGAGACGGAACGCCCCAGGGGGCGGGCGGAGGCGGAGAGGCGCCGTGTCCGGGTAGGTCCACGGCATGGGTCCGGTACGCGTCCGACAGGGTGTCGGCAAGGGAAGCCATGTTTTGGGCGTTGCTTCCCCATCCGTGCAGGAAGAGAAGAGGGGGGGCGTGAAGAGGACCGTGAACCTGAACGTTCAGGTCTTGGTACGTCACGGAAGGGCAATGAGACGAGGAAACAGGGGGAAACTGAACGTTCGGGAAACCATCTGTTTGCGGCGGCGTTCCAGCGCGTGATTGTAGCACTCATCTTCTGGCTTCACGCCAGGTTTTCCACACCGTGGGTCGCTCCGGACCAGGTGTGAATCCCCTCACCGGCGTGAGGGCTTGTCAATCTCCGACGTCGGGTCGTAGATTGTGATGCTCTCTAATGTGCGATCCGGGGATTGTCACGGTCGATTTTCGAGAAGTAGTGTACGAAGTGGAAGAGATCGTCCTGGGAGCCGGGACGATGGCATCCCCGTCGAACGTCGTGCTCCCCTCCCGTTCAGCGTCGGGGGACAAGCGCCCCCTTTCCCCGTCGGCAATTGTCGTTCGCCCCTGGGCGACCTCGGTTGGTCCCGATTGCCTTTTTACGATGAAGGGCGGTTCGGGGACGGTTCAGCACTCTTGGGTTTTCGAGAAGGGAGAGCACGTCCCGGGATCAACTCGGCCCAATCCTGCCGGGAGTTTTGCGTGCGCGAGTAACCGACGTTCAAGCCGCAGCCTGGCCGAACATGGGTACAGTATTTTCTTTGTAGCGTTTTTCTTTGTAGCGTATCGGCAGGTCCGTTCCCGTCCGGATCGGCGCCTGTCGGCTTCATCACTCATCGCGTAACCGACTATGTCCGACAACGAGAACAAGAAGTTTCGCCGACTCCTCGAGCTGATCGGGGATAAGAAGTATGGCTTCATGCGTGAGTTGAGGCCGGATCTTCCGAAAGACGACGACGATCCGTTCATGCCCCCGCCCCTCATTCGAAAATTCAATCTGCGTGACGGGGTCATCATTGAGGGAGACCTCAAGC
Organism: Bacteroidetes bacterium QH_7_62_13; assembly: GCA_003023365.1. Classification (GTDB taxonomy): domain Bacteria; phylum Bacteroidota; class Rhodothermia; order Rhodothermales; family Salinibacteraceae; genus Salinibacter. The sequence continues at coordinate 25,507 of PXTG01000020.1, forward strand.
CCGGCCGGAAGGGCGGGATGCAGGTTGGGTGGATCGACTCGGTTATGGGGATGCCCCCGAAAGAGTGGGCACAGCTCAAGACGTTCGATCACGGGGCGAGCATTTACCCCGATGAGAAGCTCAACCTGATCACGGGGCCGGAGGATACGTCCATGCGCGTGATTGATCTGGTCGCTCCGCTTGGCAAGGGGCAGCGAGCACTCATCGTGTCCCCGCCCCGAGCCGGTAAAACCATGATGCTCAAGGACATCGCGGCTGGTGTCACCGAGAATCATCCGGAGGTGGAGCTCGTGTCGCTCCTCGTAGACGAACGGCCCGAAGAGGTGACCGACTTCCGGCGTACGACGGAGGCTCAGGTATTTGCCTCTTCCAACGATCGAGGTGAAGACAACCACGTTCGCGTCTCGACCCTGGCGCTGGAGCATGCCAAGCGCCTCGTCGAGATGGGGAAAGATGTGGTGCTCCTGCTCGACTCCCTGACACGGCTGGGCCGAACCTTCAACCTGTGGGTGGACGGCAGCGGGCGCACCCTGTCCGGGGGGCTCGACGCCGAGGCGCTCAAGGTGCCGCGCCAGATTTTTGGGGCGGCCCGTAACGTCGAGGACGGCGGCTCGCTGACGATTATCGCGACGGCGCTGGTGGACACCGGCAGCCGCATGGATGAGGTCATCTTCGAGGAGTTCAAGGGGACCGGCAACTCCGAGATTGTCCTCGACCGTGAGATGGCCGACAAGCGCATCTTCCCGGCCGTCAACCTGCGAGAGAGTGGGACCCGAAACGAAGAGCGACTTCTCGGCGAGGTACGTCGGAAGAAGCACAACCAGCTGTTCCGCGCGCTCAACTCGCGCTCACCAATCGAGGCCATGCAGGCCCTTCAGCGCCAGTTGAAAAACAGCCCCTCGAACGCACATCTGCTCAATGAACTCGTGCCGGAGTAAAAGAGGAGCGGGAGAAGGGATTCCTGCGGCCTTCCCACTGGGTGTTCTAGAAAAAGGAGGGAGGGGCTCATTCGGTGCGGGTATACCGACCTCCTCAGGCACGGGGCGGAGAGTGACGGAGCGCCGCTCCGGAGGACAAAAGCGATCGGTCGGTGAGGGCAGCGACGTTATGGATCGAGGTGGAAATATGTCTTGAGAGTGTGGATGTAGTTTCTCTTAAGATCATCTTCTTCCATGACGTCCCCCAGCTCTTCGCCGTCGGGGACCACTGACTCCGACGGTCCGTCCGAAGAATCGGGCGAGCCTGCCCTCCTCTACCACGTCCCCATTCACGAGTGGGATCCGTCCGATCAGCCCCGCGAGAAGCTTTTGAAGCACGGACCGACGACACTGTCCGATGCCGAGGTGCTAGCGCTCCTTCTCGGGTCCGGTACCCGCACGAGTGACGGCCCGATCTCGGCCGTCGAGCTCGGCCGGTCTTTGTTGCAGAGCTACGGCTCGCTCCACGCCGTCTCGCAGCGCAAGCCCAAAGAGCTGACCCGTATCCAGGGAATCGGGCCTGCGAAGGCGGCAAAACTGACGGCGGCATTCGAGGCCGGCCGCCGCGTCGAGTCACAGCGGCAGCGGGACGAGCGCATCCAGGTGACCTGCCCCGACGACGTGGCTGGGGTGTACGGCCCGCTCATGCGCGACCTCACGAAAGAGGTCTTCAAGGTCGTCCACCTCAACACGGCCAACGTCATCATTGGAGACTACACCGTCAGCGAGGGTGGATTGTCCTCCAGCGTCGTGGAGCCGCGCGGCGTCTTTGAACAGGCCATCCTCGACGATGCGGCGGCCGTGATTTGTCTTCACAACCACCCGTCCGGCAATCCCGAGCCGAGCCGCGAAGACATCCGCATCACGCGGCAGCTCGCAGAGGCGGGCGAGACCATGGGCATTCCCGTCCACGACCACCTCATCATTGCCGGCACCGAGCATACGTCCCTCGCGGAGCGCGGAGTCATTGGGTGAGGACCTGTGGGTACGGATCGACGAGCGAGCAGACACTGCATCACCGTCCGGATAACTCGCATCAGCTCGTGGGTGGGGACACTGGAGCGACGTCGATGTCCAACCCGGTTTGCGTTTTGGGTCGTTCTGCAGGACTCGAACGGGAAGATGGCGGCTGTGGCGCCGAAACCGGACCAATGCTCAATGAACAATGGTCCCGCTTCATTGCATCCAGCCGAAGCGGTTGATAGGTTTTGGTTGATTGTCTCCGTCATTCTTGAAGACGCTTCGGTCCCTTTCGCGAATCTCGATTCGATCCCCATGAGCGACGACCTCTTCGATACCATCGTCTCCCTGTCCAAGCAGCGCGGCTTCATCGTGCAGTCGTCGGAGATCTACGGCGGACTGAGCGCGACCTACGACTACGGCCCGATGGGGGTGGAACTGAAGCGCAACGTGAAAGACCTCTGGTGGCAGTCGATGGTCTACCAGAACGACGACATCGTGGGGCTAGACGCCGCCATCATGATGCATCCGAAGACGTGGGATGCGTCCGGGCACACGGAGGCCTTCAACGATCCGCTGATTGACGACAAAGCGTCGGGCAATCGCTACCGTGCCGATACGCTTATTGAAGATTATATCCGCGATCTGAGGGAGGAAGGGAAAGACGAGCACGCCGAGGAGGTGCACGAGCGACTGGTGGAGGCCCTGAACGCCGGGGACGAGATGAACGATGCGCTCCACGCGATCATCGTGGACGAGGAGATTCCCGCCCCAGAGTCCGGTGCGTTCGACTGGACGGACGTGCGCCAGTTCAACCTCATGTTCGAGACCGAGATGGGACCGGTGGATGGGCAGAAAGTGTTTCTCCGGCCGGAGACGGCCCAGGGCATTTTCGTGAACTTCCACAACGCCCGCGAGCCAGCACGCCAGCACGTCCCGTTCGGGGTTGCGCAGATCGGAAAGGCGTTCCGCAACGAGATTGTGGCGCGGCAGTTCGTCTTTCGCACGCGGGAGTTTGAGCAGATGGAGATGCAGTACTTCGTGAAGCCGGGCACTGAGCTCGACTGGTATGAGAAGTGGAAGGAGCGCCGAATGGCGTGGCACGAGAGCCTCGGCATCGATTCGTCAAATCTCCGGTTTCACGAGCACGACCAGCTCTCGCACTACGCCAACGCCGCGGTCGACATCCAGTACGACTTCCCGATTGGCTGGAAAGAGCTGGAGGGCATCCACTCCCGGACCGACTACGACCTGAGCCGGCACGAGGAGTACTCGGGAAAGAAGATGTCGTACTACGATCCCTGGGAGGAGGAGCGCTATACGCCGTACGTCGTGGAAACGTCCACCGGTCTCGACCGCACGCTTTTCATGCTCCTCTGCGACGCCTACTACGAGGAGGACGTAAAGGGGGACACCCGCTCCGTGCTCCAGTTCCACCCAGAGGTGGCACCGACCCGCGCGGCCATCTTCCCGCTCATGGACAAGGAAGGCCTGCCCGACATTGCCCGCAACATCGAGGACGATCTCAACCAGCACTTCAACGTCCGCTACGACGAGCGGGGCTCGATGGGCAAGCGCTACCGGCGGCAAGACGAGGCGGGCACGCCCTTCTGCATCACCGTCGACTTCGATACGCTCGACGACCAGCAGGTGACGGTCCGGGACCGCGACACGATGGAGCAAGACCGCGTGGCCATCGACCAGCTCGCCACCTACATCTTCGACCGCACGCAGAACTGGGAGGCGGACGAGTAAGAGGCATACTTCAAGAAGCGGGAGGCAACCGGTGGAACTCCGTCCCCCGTTCGTCCGGCTGAGCGTCTCATCATCTACCCTCGACCGTGCCGTCTCCCATGAAGGCCTCGATCCGGTCGTCGGGGTAGCCCAGACGGGTTCGGAGAATCGTCTGGGTGTGCTCGGCGTAGTGCGGGGGTTGTGCAAGCGCGGGCACTTTATCACCCGGATGGGGAAAGGCCGTCTGGCGGAGGCCGGCCGGTTCGTTCTGTGTCCCGAGCGTCATCTGTCGTGCCGCCGGTTGTTCGAAAACGGCGGGCACGTCGCGGACGACACCGGCGGGAATAGTGCGCTCGTGGAGGGCGTCGAGGAGCGTTTCCGTCCGGTACTGAGCAAAGCGCTCCTCCAGCGTACGATCGAGGGCGTCGCGGTGGGCCACGCGCTGCTCGTTCGTCGCAAAGTTCGGGGCGTCGGCCAGGTTGGGCCGGTCGAGCACGTCACACAGCGCCCGGAACTGCCGGTCGGTACCCACGGCGAGGACGATGGGCGGGCCGTCGGCGGTGTCGTAGGGCGTGCCGTAGGGGGCAATGTTCGGATGCGCCGAGCCCATGCGCTGCGGGCTATGCCCCGCCCCGAGCCAGTTGGTGGCCTGGTTGGCGAGTCCGCTCACGGCGGCCTGGAAGAGGGAGACGGGGACGTACGTCCCTTCGCTCCCTCGCTCCCGTCGCAACAGGGCGACAAGGAGGCCTTCCTTCAGTTGGTGCGCCGCCAGTACGTCCATTAGCGCCACCGGGAGCTTTGTCGGCGGGCCGTCCGGGGGGCCATTCATGTGCATAAAGCCGCTTTCGGCCTGGATGACGGCGTCGTAACCGGCGCGCGTCCGCTCCGGGCCGTAGCCGGTAACGTGGCCGTAGAGCAACTCCGAATTGACGTCGGAAAGGGTGTCGTAGTCGGCACCCAGTGCGTTGGCCGTACCGGGTCGGTAGCTGGCGAGGACCACGTCGGCCTCCCGCGCCAACTCGTGCAGCACGTCCCGGCCCGCATCGGTCGAGAGGTCGAGGGCAATCGACTGCTTGCCGTGATTGCAGCAGCAGAAGTAGGCGGAGCGGTCGTCTTCCTCGCTCGGATTAGTGTCCGGCGCCGTCCACCGCCGCGTCACGTCGCCCCCGGTCCGAGGATTTTCCACTTTGATAACCGTCGCGCCGAGTTCGGCGAAGAACTGACCAACGCTGGGGCCGGCCAGAACCGACGCGAGTTCCAGGACCAGGAGATCGTTTAACATCCGGCCACGAGGAGACGGGGTGAGGGGATGGAGTGCGGGGCGGGTAGTTAGCCGTTACCCTGAAGGCGCTGAGCGGTCGTCGCAACCTCGGACCAGACGCGGAGGACATTTGCGCCGAGGAGCTTCTCGATCTCTTTGTCGGTGTAGCCGCGGCGGAGCAGTTCGGCGACAAGGTTTGGGTAGTCCGAGGCATCCTGCAGGCCGTTTGGAAGGGCAAACACGCCGTCGAAGTCCGATCCCAGTCCGACGTGATCTATGCCCACCAAGTCCACGGCGTGGTCGATGTGGTCGGCGACGTCTTCGACACTGCCGATTGGGTTCTCCTTTCGCACCTTTTCCTCGTAGGCGACAGCCTCTTGTGAGTCCTCAGCCCAGCCCATCGAGTCGATGTGGGCGTTCATCTTCTCGCGGATGGGATCGTCCTGATCGCGGTATTCGCTGCGGAGGAAGGAGGAGCCGAACGTGATCATGACGACCCCGCCTGTGTCGGCCACCCTTTTGATGAGATCGTCGCTGATGTTGCGCTCCCACCCCGGCGTGAAGTGGCGACAGGAGGAGTGGGAGGCGATGACGGGCGCTTCCGTTCGCGCAATCGCGTCCTCTGCCGTTGCGTCGGTGACGTGCGACACGTCGACCATGATGCCGAGGCGGTTCATCTCATCGATCACCCGCTCGCCGAAGGGGCTGAGCCCGTTCCAGCGCGGGTCGGAATCGTCGTAGGAGGAGTCGCCGATCTTGTTGTGCGTCCCGTGCGTGAGGGTGATGTAGCGGATGCCCCGGTCGTAGAAGTGCTGGAGGTTATCGAGGTCGTCCTCAATGCCCGCTCCGTTCTCCATACCCATCGGGAGGGCGACGGCGTCGGTGGACGCAATTCGCCGCACGTCGTCCGGCGACGTCGCGATTGTGAACTGGTCGGGATGCTCGTCCACAATCCGCTCGACGAGGTCGATCAGAGAGTCGGCCCGCTCCTTGGGGGCGCCCGGTGTGCCTTGTAGCTCGGTGGGGATATAGATCGACATGAACGGGGCGTCCAGGCCGCCCGCCTTCGCCTTTGGATAGTCAAGGTCGCCGCCGATGGTGGTATCGGTCGGATTTTCGTAGAAGTCGTTCAGGCGATAAGGAAGGTCGATGTGGCCGTCGACGAGAAGATGAGCCTGAGTAAGGCTATCGGCACGAGCCTGTACGTCTTGTTTGGGCGTGGCCCCATCGTCTGGATTGGGGGATTGGCAGCCGAGAAGCACGAGAGCAGCGAGGAGGAAAACAGAGGACGACGAGGAAATCGACATTGCGGTAGAAAGGGTCGGGGAGTGGGAATGAGGGGGACCCTCAGTCTACCGAAAGAGCACGGGAGAAGCAACGACCGACGTTCATCGTGGCACTGGATGGGCGTGTGAGACACGGGTATCGCCGGGAGCCCCCAGCCCGACGGGATGTACACGGCCGGGCAGAGAGCAGACACCGTCGGTTCGGAGCGAGACCGTCCGTGCCGTGGTTCCTGATGGACGGAGGTGCAAAATGCGTCCGGCGATGAGTCACGGGGAGGACGTGGCGCGCGGGGTGGGCAGACGTTCTCGGAGTTCTTTCAGGTAGGACGGGGTATCCAGGAGACGAGGTCCATACCAGGAGAACGGTTGGCCGTCCACAATCTCGATGGGAGTGTCGGGGAGTGCCTCTTCAAGGTCGGCCGTGAACGCATCCTTCTGATGGAAGGGAAAGGGCTCGCTGGAGCAGAGAACCACGTCGACATCCTGATCAGCGAGTTCCTCGGGAGTGAGTTCTGGATACCGGGCCCGGTCGCCGTACACGTTATCGAGACCGCCCCACCCCATTACGTCGTGGACGAACGTGTCGCCGCCGACCGTCATGTAGGGCTCGCGCCAGATGAGATAGGCGGCGCGAAGGACAGGAAAGTCGGGTAGGGAGTCGAACCGGGAGATAATGTTGCCGGCCAGGGTGGACGTTCGGTCGGCAGTGTCGGTCAGCGTCCCCACGGTTCGGATCATTTGGAGGGCCTCCTCGACGGTTTTGACCTCGGTGACAAACACGGGAGCGACATCATCGAGCGCCGATACGTCCTCCGCGGTGTTTTCCTCGTGGTTCGCCAGAATGAGGTCCGGGTCGAGATTTCGAACCGTCTCGACATCCACTTCCTTCGTGCCGCCGACGATCGTTTTCTCGGATTGCCAGTGCTCGGGCCGCTCGCAAAAGCGCGTAATGCCCACCACTTCCTCTTCCAGGCCCAGGTGAGCCAGCAATTCCGTCTGGCTAGGAACGAGGGAGACGATGCGGCTCGGCGGGGCGTCCAGCGTAAGGGTCCGATTGCGGGCGTCGGTGGAACTAGCCATGGCGGCGGAACGGTGGATGTGAGAAGGATGCGTCAGGGGAGAGTCCTAACGTCCATCCTCCCTCGACAGTTGCCGCCCGGTCGGATAGAAATTACGCATCCGAAAAGTCCCGGTGCCCGAAGTAGTGGAGGACGTACTTGATCTTCGACGCCTTCGCCGGGCCGAAGCCGGGCAGGTCCTGCAGGCGCTTTTCGATGCGAGAGAGGTCGGCGCCGTCATTCCACATGTTGGCGGCATTGCCCTCGTACTCCTCGGCGATGAGCTTCGCTACCTTCTGGGTGTTCTCTGCCATCTTATTGGTGAAGCGGTGGACGGCCGGGGACTCGGCGAAGTGCTCCTGGAACTCGTCGAAGTCCATCTCGGCGACTTTCGCCATGTCGAGATGTCCAAGGCGGTCCTTGAGACGGAGGGGGCCGGTGAAGGCGGATTCGGCGCGAACGCGCTGATCGTAGAGGAGACCGAGCAGGGCGGCGTTCGGGTCCTCGCGGAGGCGGTCGTCGTCTTCAACTTCGCCGGTGAGGGTGCCTTCTTCCTTGAACCGATCCATCATGCGGACAAGGCCACCGGAGAGGTCGCTGTAGTCGATGTGGCTAATTTCAACTGCCATGTCGGAAGGGAGAAGTCGTGTTTGGGAGAACCAGTTACGACCGTAAAGTAGGGGACAGGCCCGAAAATGATGTAAGGGAACCGGAAAATCCGTTTCCGTGATAGTAGATTGGGCCGCTGTCGATGACGCCACAGATCAATGTGGTGTCGGTCGCTTCGACAAATGATACGACCGAGAGGATGGCAACAGGAGTCCCGACGGAGGACGGGTGCCGACCCTCACGGTGACCAGCGGTCGACCGTCAGGGCGGCACCCGTCCCCTCGTTTCAGCCTGTATCCGGCAACAAACCGCCGTTTAGATCAACGGACGCCTCCAGGACGTTCGCTACTGGACAATGTACGAGAATCCACCGTTTGCGCCCACGTAGGTAAAGTTATCAGGGTCCTGGAAGACCACGTTGTACTTGACGTTGAGGTCGAGATCGATCCCTTCTGACAGCGGAATGCGTAGACCCAGGCGGGGGGTCAGTCCGAAGTTCGTTTCCGAACTTCCGTTCGAGAAGAAGTACGGTCCTCCTTCGGCACCCAGGTAGGGTTGAATGCCCGTCAGGGTGAAGTTGTATTTGAACGCCAGATTGATCGGGATGACGTTGACGTCCCCTGCTCCGGGAACGTCCGCCGCAAACTGGTGGAAGCCCCCGGCGAGGCCAATAAAGCCGGATCGCGTGGCGCGATAGTAGTAGCCTACGTCAATCGCAAGCCCCGTCTTATAGCTGTCAGAGGCGTCCCCCGTCACAAACTGTGGACCGGCATTGAAGTACACCTGATGTCGCCAGGTGGGTTGAGCCTCCGTGGGAAGGGCGGTGAACAGGAACAGGGCGGCAAACAGAATAGCAAGTCGGTTCATCGGTGTGGTGTATTCTTGGTTAGAGGAGAGTGTGAAGAGGAAAAGGAAAGTGTGAAGAAACTGAGTAAACCGTCCCACTGAGTTTCGTAGGGGCTAGGACAGCCACCGGGCGGCGTCCTCGGCAAAGTAAGTGAGGATCACGTCGGCCCCGGCGCGACGGATGCCGGTGAGTGCCTCCAGTGCGCACTCCTTTCGATCGAGCCACCCGTTCTGGGAGGCGGCGGTGATCATGGCGTACTCCCCACTCACGTTGTAGGCGGCCACGGGCACATCACTGTGCTCTTTCACGCGGTGGATGACGTCGAGGTACGGGAGGGCGGGCTTTACCATCGCCATATCGGCCCCTTCGTCGAGGTCGAGCATCAGCTCACGCACGGCCTCTTCGCCGTTGGCCGGATCCATCTGGTAGGTGTCCTTGTTGTCCGGAATCTCTTTTTCCTGGACCTTCTCTTCCGTCTTGGGCGCCGAGTCGAGGGCGTCGCGAAACGGGCCGTAGTACGACGAGGAGTACTTGGCGGTGTAGGAGAGGATTGCCACGTCGGCGTACCCGGCGGTGTCGAGGGCATCGCGAATGGCCCCCACGCGCCCGTCCATCATGTCGGAGGGGGCCACGATGTCCGCGCCGGCCTCGGCGTGGAGGACGGCCATCTCGCACATCACGTCGATCGTGGCGTCGTTGACGATTCGACCGTCGCGCACAATGCCGTCGTGACCGTCGGAGTTGTACGGGTCGAGGGCCGTATCCGTGATCACCATCAGACCCGGCACCGCGTCCTTCAGCGCACGAATGGCGTTCGGGTAGAGGTGATCCGGCTCCAGCGCGTACGCGGCATCCGGTGTTTTCTTGTCGTCCGGAATAGCCGGAAAAAGTGCGATGGCCGGAACGCCGAGATCGTCGAGAATTTTTGCCTTTTCGACCAGCCGGTCGATGGTGTACCGGTACGTATCCGGCATCGACGACACCTCTTCGTGCTCGTTTTCCCCCGGCATCACGAACTGGGGCGCGATCAAGTCATCCGTCGAGAGGCGCGTCTCCCGGGCCACACGGCGGATATTTTCGGTCCGGCGCAGGCGACGGGGGCGCAGGGAAAACGAGTGGTCGTTGGACCGAGGCATGAAGTTGGACGATAGAGAGCGATGCCTGTATTCGGACGATTCGTAGCAGGCCCACGAGCCGATACACGGGAGATCCCCGAACGACGATGCGTCGGAGCCAGAAGAGGGGCTCGTGTTCCCACAAGGCTCCTCCGGTGGGGCGACGTTCATCCTCTACGCCGAGTACCGGAAGGGCTGGTGGAAATCATTCCTGGCGGCGGGAGCCCCGCTTCCAAGCAGGTTCTCATTCAGTCCGACTGGGCTTTCTCCTTCACCTGTTCGCGGTACTCCTCGTTGGCGTAAATTGCGATCTCAACGCGCCGATTCTGGCGACGTCCTTCCTCCGTATCATTCGAGGCGACGGGTTCGGCTTCGCCTTTCCCGACGGTTCGGATTCGATCCGACGAGATGCCGTTTCGGGTAATGAAGTCCGCGGCGGACTGGGAGCGATCCTCAGAGAGATCTTGGTTGTATTCCTCCGTGCCTTTCGCGTCGGTGTGGCCCACAATGAGAATATTCGATTCCTCGAAGTCCTGCATCGTGTTGGCAAACTCCATCAGGTTTTCCTCGGCTTCCCCCTGAATGGTCGCGGAGTCGAATTTGAAGAGAATCCCACTGTCGAACGTAACCTTGATGCCTTCCCCGACCCGTTCGACCTCGGCGTTCTCAAGCTCGTCGCCGAGTTCGTCGGCCTTTTCATCCATGCGTCGGCCGATGATGGCACCGGCGGTTCCCCCTACGACAGCTCCGATGATGGCTCCCTCGGCCGTGCCTCCGGCGGCCTTCCCGACGGCCGCCCCGGCCGCGGCTCCGGTCCCGGTCCCGACGGCCGCTCCTTTCTGTGTGTTGCTCAGGCTTGAGCATCCACCGAGGAGAAAAGCGGTTGCGGCGATGGCAGCAAGAAGAGGCAGGTAGCGACTGTATGTACGCATGGGAACAAGAAGAATTGGAGATGAGCGGATGTATTCTAGCTGGTTTCCCAATGTAAAGAAGCCACCGCGGATGTCTAGTGGAAAATGGGCCGAAAGGCGTGCAATTATGTTATGTTCTGAACAACGCCCCGATCGCAGTCCATGCACCCGCGGGGCCCATCACGGTTTTGGACCGGTGGCTCGGCCCTCGTGGAAAGTCCCGGAAGGCGATTCGGCTTATGCGTCGGCTGTTCGTCGCCATTCGGCCCCCTCCGGGGTATCCATTACTTCGATGCCGAGCGCTTCGAGCGTGTCGCGGATGGCGTCGGCGCGGGCGTACTCCCCGTCGTCCCGCGCGGCCTCGCGGTCGGTGAGAAGGTCGTCGATGGCGTTGGCGAGGGGGGCGGCGGGCAGGGCCGTCTCGTCGTCAGTAGGCGCGGCATCGCCGGTGTGCTCCGACTCGACGATACCGAGCAGGTCGTTTGTCTGTTCCAGCCAGTGGCGGGCACTGATGGCCGCGGCGCCGCTGAGCGTGTCGGCCTGCTCGATAAGGTTTACGCCCTCCAGCGCGGCGGCGGTGGCGGCGGGTGTATTCAGGTCGTCGCACATCGCCGCGAGCATGCGGTCGTAGATGTCTCCGAGTTCGGGGCCGATCGGGTCGGGGCCGTCTACGTCGGCCTCAACCGCGTCGTCCACCCGCTCGGAGGCCTCCTGAAAGCGCTGTACGTGGCGGCTGGCGGTGCGGAGGGTGTCAATGGTGAAATTAAACGGCTTCCGGTACTGGCCCTGGAGGAGCGCGTATCGAAGGGCCAGCGGATCCACACCGCCCCGTTGCCGGACGAACTCGGGCACGTGATCGTCGTCCGGATCCGGATTGATGAGGTCGCGAACGGTGTAGAAATTGCCCTTCGACTTCGACATTTTCTCGCCCTCGACCTGCAGAAAGCGAGTGTGCACCCAATAGTTAATGACCTGCTGCCCGGCAAGGGCCTGGTTCTGAGCAATCTCGCAGTCGTGATGAGGAAAGATCAGGTCTTCGCCGCCGGTGTGCAGGTCGAAGCGATCGCCGAGGTACTGCATCCCCATCACCGAGCACTCAATGTGCCAGCCGGGATAGCCCCAACCCCACGGGCTGTGCCAGTGCATCAGGTGGTCGGGGTCGTGCTTCCAAAGGGCGAAGTCCCGTGGGTCACGCTTGTCGGGATCGTCGACCACGTCCCGCTCGGTGGCCTGTAGCTGCTGGGCCTCGGTGTTGCCGCTAAGGTGGCCGTAGTCCTCAACGCTCTCGACACGGAAATACACGCCCTTGTCGGTCACGTAGGCGTGATCCGTCTCCACGAGCTCGATAACGGCCCGCAACTGCTCGGTCACGTGCTCGGTGGCGCGGGGACGTACCTCCGGCTCGCGGAGGTTGAGGGCGCGCCAATCTTCCAGGAATGCTTCTGTGTAGTGGCGGGCCAGGTCGTAGATATTGGCAAAGCGCTCCCCTTCCCGCTCCAGGGCTTGCTGCATCTTATCCCGACCGCCCGGATCTACGAGGTCGTCCTGCGTGAGGTGTCCCACGTCCGTCACATTGCTGACGCACGTCACGTCCCAGCCGATGGCCGCGGCCGTCCGACGGATCAGGTCGGCCGTGAGGAAGGAGCGGAAGTTGCCGATGTGGGCGTAGGTGTAGACGGTGGGCCCACAGCTGTAGAAGCGAAGGTGCTCATCCTCGATCGGCTCGACCGGTTCGGTCTCGTGCGTCAGGGTGTTGTAGAGGCGGAAGGTGGGGGGAGACATGCCGGACTGACGACGAATTCGGGATCAGAGTGAAACCGGTCCCCTGTACCTCATTGCTTGCGAATTGTGCCGTGACTTCTCCGTGGAAGAGAGGGGCAGAGACGGCATGAGAAATGTTTGGGGAAGGGACGCATCAGGACGGACGGTCCGCATCGTCGGCCTCCCAGGTGTCGGCCTGTTCACGAAGGGATTGCAATTCGTCCCAGTACCGGGCGATGGTGCGGCGGCCGTTCTCATTGAGCTGCACCGACGTAACCGGTGTCTTGTCCTCGAAGCGTTTTTCCACGTCGACCAGTCCGGCCTCTTCGAGGCGGGACAGGTGGCTCGACAGGTTGCCCTTCGTGAGGCCGGTTAGCCGTCGCAGAAATGGAAAGTCGGCCCGACCACACGACGAGAGTGCGGTGAGAATCGACAGGCGGGCCGGCTCGTGGATCAGCTTGTTCAACTCTGCGAGGCGTTCGAACGGTACGTCGTCGTTCTCACTCACCGGATGTGTCTCTCCCCGGCCGTCAGAGGGCCGAGCACGTCAACGAGCAGGCGATGGTGGTAGAGGCCCATCCCGGCGACGATGGTCCCGAGGAGGCCATAGTTTAGGGCCTGTACCAGGATCACGTTTTCGGTAACGAGGGGAAGAAGCGTGACCCCGAAGAGAAGCGCCCCTGAGAGGCCGTAGATCCACCGCAGCCGAGCGAACGGGGCCCGCAGTCCACCGAGGAAGAGGAGCCAGCCCCCCATGATTACGGGGTAGTGCTCGTCCTGAATGGGAGTCCGTTCAGGAATATACACCATGGTGACCGCAATCCAACAAAGGCCGAATAGAAGCAGGGGGCCGAAGGTCAGGAAGGAGAACGATGGTTGACCAATGAGGCCGCTCCGCGCCCCCCGTCCCCCTTCCGATTGACGGACGCGTCCGTAGGCGGCTTCGTAGCGGCGATGCATGTACCACATCCACGGGGCCGATGCCGCAAGTAGACCGAGCGCAAAGAGTCCCGGAATGTCGCTAGAGGCCACCCAGCCGGGACGGACGAGCAGCATCCCCAACATTCCGAGCAGGAGTACGCCGCCGACCGGTGCGTAACAGAGCCCCTTCAGCAGGTGGTAGTGTCGGGTGAAGAATTGCACCTGATTTGGCGGGCGAGGGGCGGTGGCGTCCGAGTCGTCCAGCGGCGAAGCAGACATGGGCGTTGAGACGAAATCAGTCCCTATTAGATACGCATCAATCATAGGAGAGCCCGACACTTGGTGTTTCAAATAAACTAGTTTGCACCGTAAACTAGTTCGCCAAATGAGAAGGTGCTCGCGACCAGGTTCGTGGGGAACGAATCAAGTTGGAGATGGCGCCCGACACTCTCGGGTACGTGGGTGCGTCGGTGTCCCTACGGGCTCTTCAACCGTGTCACCCTTCCGAGCCGGAATCACCCTTCCTCACGCACGTGACGGAGGCTTCGTCGTACCGCATCGTCCGCAACGAGCCGATCATGGCCTCGACCCTCCGCACCTGGGCCGATCTCTTCTACCGGATCGGACTTGAATGGATAGGAGGTGACTCCCCCGTTTCAGCGCGGTCCGTGCGGATTCTCGCCCCTTCGTCGTATGACGACCAGGAGTACGTGCACGGGCTGCCGGACGGCGACGCGTCGGGCTCCTTGACGGAGAAAATGCCGGCTCTTGTCGTCGAGGCGGTGCGGGCGGTCGCCGACGGGCGGGTACGCTGGTTCGTTCGTCCCGACCGGAATAACGCTCAGGCCGGCCCGGAGTGACGGGGAGGCGTACGTACACCGTTTCCCCGACGTCCCCGTCGGCATCTCCCCCGTTCTCAGAATCGGATCGTCGCCAGCGAGAGGCTCACCGCATAGCGCGCGCCGCTGCCGAGGGTGGAGGTGTTGGGGGTGATGCTCGCCCCGACGTCGAACCGGTAAAAGCCAACGTCCAGCCCAACCCCTCCAGAGAGGGCGACGGCCTGTGTCCCAGAGAAACGGGCCCCGGCGCGGATGGGAAACGGGCCGAGATTGAGTGTGCCCCCTACGTGAACAGCAGCTGGGTCGGGTACCGAGCCTGCGTCTTCGTTGAGTCCAACCGAGACCCCTCCATTTAACGTCACGATTCCTCGGTCCCACGTGCTACCTACGTGCAGGGTCGTAGGGAGGCCGGTCGTAAACGACGAGCGGTCGCGTTCGACCCCTTCGTAGGCGTCTCGAGCGAGGCTGTCGATCTGATCCTCGATGTACTGCCCCGTGTCCCCGTCGTACTCCTCGCTGAGCTGATCGGAGTCTAGCGAGACGCCCTCAAACCGGAAGACGTTGTTGGAGGGGGTGACCGTTTGGGCATCCTGGGTCCACTTAATGCGCCCCAGGTCCGTAATACTCGCCGATACATGCAGGTCCGGCCGCACCGTATAGGTCGCCCCGAGGTCCATCCCGCCTCCGATGCCCGCGATCCCGGACGATCCGCCGATGACATCGTTCATGGGGTCGCTACTGAAGGCATTGAACGTGTCGAAAAGCCCGGTGCTCACCGGACCCGCCGCGCGGCTCGTGTAGTCAAACCGGTGAATTAAGGAATCGCCACTCACCGTTGCCCGGGAGGTGAGCGCGCCGTCCGCGAAGGAGGTTCCGAAAATGACACGGGGGGAAACGCCGATCGAAAGGGGAACCGACGAGAACCGGTAGCTGAACGCACCGGCAAGGTCGACGGTGCCGTAGACGCGAGTGCGTCCGTTGATCGGCACGGACCGATCCTCGCCTGTGCCGCGCAGGAGTACGTCGAAAATACCCTTATCGATCGCAGACGTCTGGAAAGCACGGCCCCGGACGCCGAACCCAGCCGCCCAGGAGGCACTGCTCGGCCGATAGGTAACCGATAGGGGAACCACCTCCAGGTACGTACTCGCCGTCTGCTGATCGTTCCCAAACCACTTGTCGAGCGTCGCCTTCTGCTCGTCGCTGGAGAGAAGCTCCTGATTATTGTAGAAAAGCGGGTCGATGTGCTCGAACTGATAGAAGTCGCCCCCGTGGTAGGCCCCGACCCGAAACAGTTGTATCTCTAGAGAATGAGTCTCCGACCCGACTGTGAGGTTCGCGGGATTGGAGTAAAGAGCGGCCGGGCCCGTGTCCGGGACAGACGTTCCCCCACCGGTGCTCATTCCTTTTACACTTCGCATCCCGGACTGGCCGTGAACCGCTTCGGGACCGAAGGCCAGCAGGGCGCAGAGAAAGAGGCCGAGGATCGAACGGAAGAGGGCTTGAATCGTCATTTTTCCAGCGTGCTGTCTCGAAAGAAGAGACGACATGGAGGCCATCGGGCCGCAAGGCTCAGTTGCCGGTCTGAATCGTAGCGTCGACGTTGAGGCGGACGCGATTCAGTGTCAGCAGATCGTCGGCCCGTAGGCGAGCAACAGCTCCCGAGGCGCCCCCCGATCCGTCCTGGTCCATCTTCAGGGCGAGCCGGATTCGGTCTCCGTCGGCGAGGGCTTGCAGGTCTTTCTGCGTGCTTCCAAGGTTGAAGGAAAACGTCCCCGACGCGGGCCCTGCCGCTGCTCCGTCCTCGTCTTTCGCGGCCGGCTCGATTCGGAAGTTGTCGTCGTCGAAGCCATCGTTGAATGTTTTAATCTCCGAGCCCGTCGCGTCGACAATCGTCATCGTCACGTCCGCTCCGAGGGGGAGGCCATTCGTGTAGCTGAGTTGCAGCTCCGCGGTTGAGATGTTGACGTTTTTCTCCGGGTCCGTCAGGTCGTTCAGGTCAGAGAGGTCTCTGTCGATTGTGTCCCGGACCAGGAACCGGTTCTTGATGCGGAGGGGGACGTTGAGCGAGAAGCTCGCGTCGAGTCCGATGGGCTTACGCACTTTCAGGTTGCCCCCATCTGTGTTGATCTCGGCCTGTCCGGCCAGGCGGATCTCCGTGGGGAGTGTATTGACGAAGTTCGGGACATTCGAATTGTCCCCGTCAAGGACGAGCGGCGTCTGGACAGCTTTCCCCAGTCCGGCCGTTTCCAGACCGACGCCGAGTTTGATCAGCGACTCGTTGGGAAGCGGGGAGCCGTTTTCGGTGAACGCAGTTGCGAAAGGGAAAGAAGAGACGTTCCGGTGTGCCCCGCGTGTGGCATCCTGGTCCTTCGTGCCCCCTAGATGCATTTGGTCGGTTTCTTTTTTCCCCTGGATCGCCGCGTATAGCTGGGCATCCGTCGAGGCGAGGTTGGTAGTTTCGACCTGGAAGTTCAGGCTCACGTCCGCCAATTCAAGCCCGTCGACCCGATCCGTAAGGCTCCCGAATCCATCGAAAGACGCCGTGCGCACCTCGTTGTCGTTGGCAACGTCGATGTCTCCACCGTTTTCATTCGGTGTGACGGTGACCCTAAACGGCTTTGCCTTCCCGACGTCGATCTTCTGAATCTCGAAATCATCCAGGGACGTCGATACGCCGAGGGCGATCTTGTCGTCATCTTCGACCTTTACATCCGGATTGACCTGACCGTCGATGGTGAACGTCACCGTGCCGCTTTCATTGATCTTCGGCTTGTCCGGATACACGCGGGTATCTTTCAGGCTAATACGAAACCCGTTCTCCAGATTGTCGGTGTCACGCTCGTACGCCCCATTCTCCCCGCACGGCCCCTCTCCGCAGGGAGTCTCGACAAACTCGACGACGAGTTGATCGTCCTCGCCGTACGGCTCGACTCGGATGTCGGGGTATACGTACCTGAGGCTATCGAACACGCGCTCCTCCGCGTTCGGCGAAATCGTGACGTCCTGGACCCCAACTTTCGTGTTGCCGAGTTCGACGTAGTTGTCTTTTGACGGATCGAAGGCAACCCTGTCGCTCCCGCTTACCGAAATGTCTCCGGTCGTGGATATCTTCAGCTCCTCCTCACTGAAAAAGTCCCCAATCCGTTGCTCGCCCGGATATGTAACGCCCTCCTCCTCAAGATCAATGAACTCTTCCTCGAAGCTCTTCTGGTCGAATGTGAGATTTCCGGAGGCGTTATCCAGCGCCCCGTCCAGGGCCCCAATGTCGAAGTTATCAATTTCCTGCACGAGGGATATGTCTTTGTCCTCCGCCTCTACGTTGAAGAGGGAGTCGAAATCCGACGAGGTGGTGTCAATCAGGGGGTCGTGCTTGCTTTCGGGGCCGCCGAGAAATGAGAAGGACTTCTCCTGCACCAACGGGATACTGATCTCCGTCTCGGTGTTGATGGAGGGGGACGGTTCCCCGGTTGGAACGTCACACCCCACGAGAATTGCGAAGAGTAAAGCGATTGTCGTGACGGACCACCAGTCGGCTCGGAAAGCGTACATAGCAAAAATTATTTTCGAGAAAACGGTGCTCGCGAATTGGGGCTTCAGATTGATGGTGGCCAGGAGGGAGATCCACCTGTTTTTGCAAATCGAGGAGTCCGATGTTTAAAAATGTTAGATCCGGAAAGGGGAAGGAATGTGGGGATCCCCGGAGAAAAGATTTCCGGGTCGGGACGCCCGGTGCCGGTCCGTTGAGGGGACCACGGCGTTCGACCATCGAGGACGGTCGCCAATCATCAGTGACCCGGTCGAGGTCATAGCGCGTCTAGTCGCTTGCGCGACAGTTCCCTGGGCGAATCGATCCCCCCGATCTTCGTGGTGTGCGTTCCATTGTCCGTTCCCTCAGATCCGATCCAATTGCAGCGAACTCCGATGGAATTCGACGCCCCTGACTCTTGAGAATCGGGCGCCTCCTTGCGTTTCTTGCTGGACCTACCAATGGGGTCAAGAATCGCACCAGGCGAGGAGGATCCCCCGCGCCGTTTCTTGAATCAAAGAGTCAGTTGTACCTGTGCCCGACCTACAGTCCGTCCGCTCCGTCGTGGAGGATCACTTTCGCTGGGAGAGCTGGGCCCGACTTGTCGAGCGGCACGGCGTGACCATCGATCGGCCGTTCGGGGCCGCCCATCCGGACTATCCGTCTGTCGTGTATCCGATCGACTATGGGTATTTGCCGGGCACGATTGGGACGGATGCCGAGCCGGTCGACGCGTTCGCAGGGACCGGGACACAAGGCCTGGTGGGGCTTATCCTCACGGCCGACCGTCGACGGGGCGACCGCGAAGTGAAGCTGTTGGTCGACTGCACGCCGCCGGAGATCTATACGGCCCACGGGTTCATCAACTACGATCGAACGCTTCTCGGGGGCGTACTGGTGCTGCGGCACCCCATGCCGGTGCTGTGGAAGCGACGCGACGGGTAGGCGGGACTGGACTCACAGACACTTCAAGCCCGGATCCCCGCGCACCCCGAACAGACACGGGCCCGGGGCATACACACTTGTGCGAAAATAAAAGCACTGGCCCCGTAGCTCAGCCTGGCAGAGCAACGGACTTTTAAACAGCGCACAGCGCTGTTCAACTCCGTTCAACACGTTCTGAGGGGAATTTTTCACTTCTCTTCCCCTTCTGCGGTAGTAAATCTCGGCTCCTTGACTACCGTCCCGAGTAGAAGTCCAACTCCCCTGTTTCAGCACCTGCTGAGAGACGTGTATCTTGACGTTTCCGTGGCGTCTCATTTCTTCTTGGTCTCGAAGCAGTTGTAGTCCCTGGATTTACCCCTTCTGTTTACCATCGCTCCCCTGGTTCTTGCGCCTCGGTGTGGGTGGTCTTTATCTTGCTCGCAGCGCTGCTTTCCCCTATCCTCTGAGGTAGGCACTCATCAAGAGCAGAGGCACCGCAATGCGTGAGCAGTTCCCTTGGTTTCTCGACCCGACGGAGGAAGAACTACAACAGCTGTGGGAGGAAGCCACCTTCGGCTTTGACGCCAATGTTCTTCTGAATCTATATCGGGTTGATAGGGAAACGACGGAGGACTACTTCAAGATTTTCCGTGCTCTTGGAGACCGCATCTTCCTTCCGCACGAGGCAGCGCACCAGTTTTTCCTGAACAGGAGAGGAGTAATCCAAACCGAGCAACGCTCCTTCTCTGAGGCAAAGAAACGAGTTCGGGACTGGGTAGAGCGGCGCAAGGGTTTTGACAACCTGAAACACCAGCTCCGTGGTGGTGACGGAGATGACAGCATCGGGGAAATAATAGAAGATGAGATAAAGGACGAAATAGAAAATGTGTTTGACGGGAGTGAGGATTATGAGCAAGCCATAGAAGCGGTGAAAGACGCTCTCATAGAGCGTATAGAGGACTTGGACGAGCGATTTACGCCCACAGGGACGACCCGAGCAAATACGGAGAAGGACGAAATCCTGAAGGAGTTGATTGACATTTTTGAGGGAAATACGGGCAGAGAGCTCGACGAAGATATGGAAGAGTTGAAGGACCAGGCGCTGGAAAGATATGAAAATGAGAAGCCACCTGGCTACGAAGACTACGAGGGAGGGGACATAAGCAGAGGCGAGTGTGAGGATTTCCTCATCTGGAAGCAGCTAATGGAGTTTGCTGAGCGAGAAAGTGAGGACGTGGTTTTCATCACTGGTGAAGAGAAGCCGGACTGGTGGGAAGTGAATGACGACCATAACATCATTCGCCCGAGGCACGAGCTTCTCCGTGAGTTTAGAAGAGAGAGTGGTCAGTTCTTTTGGATGCTAACCACCGAGGATATGCTTGAAAATGCCTACGAGCTGTTGGGAGTAGAGGTGAGAGACAAATCTGTTGAGCAAACAGACAAAGTCTCTCAGAAAGGCATTACTTCTAAAACTGTTCTAAGACGAGGTGAAGAGGAAAAGCAGGTCGGCACGGTGCGTAAAACCTCGTTGATAGTAATAGCAGAAAATATTGAGGAGAAAGCAGAAGAACTATCAGACATAAAGACTCTTGGTGCTGGTGGTGCCGTAAAGGGAGCACAAGCCACGTTGTCCATAGTGGGAGACGAGATTACGAACGAAGTAGAAAAGGCGCTCACCCTCTCCGACAACTTGGGAAGCCCAAATACGGAAAACACTATCAAGGAGCATCTCCGACAGCTTGCCCACGCTACTGCGAGGGGAAACGAGGAGGCTATCGTATCTTACGCAGCAGGCTTGGCTGAGTATTTGAGGGATGTAGCTGAGACTCTTCGGCAAGAAGCCCAGGCTTAGAAGTTGATAATCCAGAATACTGAAAACCGCCGTTCTAAGCGTTCTGAGGGGGTCTTTCCACTTCTCTCCCTCCAGCGGTAGTAAAACTCAGCTTCGGTCTGCTACCACTCAGCAGGCGGGAGCTTTCTGTGTTTCTGTCACCTCTTTGGAAGCTCCTTGTCTTGATGCTTCCATGGCTTCTCTCTTTCTTCTCTTCTACCTCCTTCAATCTGAAAAAATGCGGTGGAAGCTATGGGAGTGACTGTGTTCGACAACGGAGATGAGCCTTACCACGAGTGGTTGAAGAGCCACCCAGAGGGATACGTCCTGAACACGAGACGCAGCCCCGAAACGACCTATGTGATCTTCCATCGTTCTACCTGCTCTGACGTCTCCCGAATCAAAACGGGAGAGGCGGGCGGATTCACGGAGCGCAAGTATATCAAGGTTTGTGCTGAGGAAACCGAGCCGCTCGTGGAGTGGATACTGGAAAACCGCCCGAAAGCAGCGGCGGAGTGGATGCGTGACGCCCCACCGAGTGAAAAGCCCGACGCCAGACCGTGCGGGACGTGTCAGCCTGACGTTGAGATTGAGGGCGTCAGCTTGCATAAACACCCAGAGAGCTTGCATAAACACCCAGAGGAGGAAACTG